>NZ_MRYC01000002.1:0-240291 GCF_001921765.1 Psychrobacter sp. C 20.9
GGGCTGATGCTAAAATTGCCCCATACTGCGTTACAAATCTCGCTAAGGCATCTGCATTATCGTCGCTTTGTGCCTTGTCTGGAACAATTTTAGCGATCAGCAGTGCCTATTTGCGAATGTTCAACACGCCCTAGGCATTAATATAAAGTTATTGTCTTAAAAAATGACTGCATACCTGAATGAAAAGACACCAGTGCGTGTCTTTTTTTATGCCAGAGTGTTTACCAGTCATATGAGCAGTTAGAGGTATATAACCATGGTTGATAAAGGCGAACGCATGAGTATTTTGGCAATACGTCAGGCTGTGCTAATCTAATTTATCTTTTATTCATTATCAAATTTTTAGTTCTATTTATTTATAACCATATATTCATAACAATTTATCTATAACAACAATCGAGACCTGATTATGAGCAAGCAAACCTTTACCGGCACTCAAAATTATATCGCCACAGACGATTTACAACTGGCAGTGAATGCGGCCATGACGCTACAAAAACCCCTCCTGATTAAAGGGGAGCCGGGTACGGGTAAGACATTGCTTGCAGAAGAGGTTGCTGAGAGTCTAGGGATGCCGCTCATCACATGGCACATCAAGTCGACGACTAAAGCCGAGCAGGGTTTATACGAGTACGATGCGGTATCGCGCCTGCGTGACTCGCAGTTGGGTGATGACAAGGTTTATGAGATTGGCAATTACATCAAGCCGGGCAAGCTGTGGGATGCCTTTACTAGCACTGAGCGCAGCGTACTACTAATCGATGAGATCGATAAAGCCGATATCGAGTTTCCTAATGACTTGCTGCATGAGCTGGATAAGATGTCGTTTTATGTATATGAGACGGGCGAGACCATTACCGCCGCGCAGCGTCCAGTAGTAATCATTACATCAAACAATGAAAAAGAGCTGCCCGATGCGTTTTTGCGTCGTTGCTTCTTCCATTACATCGACTTTCCAGAAGAGCAAACCATGCGCCAAATCATAGAGGTGCATTTCCCCGATATTCAAGAAAAACTGGTCAACGACGCGTTGGATATATTCTACAAGCTGCGTAACATTCAAGGCCTTAAAAAACCACCATCAACGTCTGAGTTGGTCGATTGGTTGACATTATTGCTCGCTGATGACATGGCTCAGAATGAGCTAGAAGAAAACTTACGCGGTGAAAAATCTATCCCGCCATTATATGGTGCATTGCTGAAAAACGAAGCCGATGTGAATTTACTGCAGCGTTTTGCCAACATGATGCGTCGTTAAGCGCGTCTAAGTGTTCAGTGCTTTTTTTGTTTTACGTCAATCAGTGGTGCGTCTCTTATGTTCATAAAACTATTCTATACCTTGCGGACTTACGGCGTACCAGTCAGTACGCGTGAGCTGCTTGATCTCAATGCCGCGTTAGATAAGGGCCTGATGATGCAGCCGCATCCTGAAGATCCAGCACTGGCGACTTTTGCGAGCCGTGAGGATATGTATCGGTTGATTCGGCTGTGCATGGTCAAAGACGAGCGCCATTTTGATAAATTTGATCGGGCAATGGCGGACTATTTTGAAGGGGTGGATAGTCTCGATATGGATGCGCTGTTGGCTAAGCTGACGGACGTGCCAAAAGAGTGGCTGGATCTAAAGCTTGATCCAAAAAACTTGACCGAAGAGCAAAGACGCCTACTAAAAAAATACGGCTCGCTTGAGGAGCTGATGAAGGCGTTAGAAGAACGGTTAAAAGAGCAAAAAGAGCGTCATCAAGGTGGGAGTAAGTGGGTAGGAACGGGCGGCACCTCACCATTTGGTGCTTATGGCGACCATCCAGAAGGAGTACGCGTCGGCGGGGAATCTCGTAAACGTAGCGCTGCGAAAGTTTGGGAGCAGCGTAAATATAGCAATCTTGATGATGACAATCAACTGGGTACCCGTCAAATCCAAATGGCACTACGCAACCTACGTCAGTTTGCGCGCACAGGCAGTGCTGACGAGCTTGATATTCATGAAACGATTAAACGTACTGCCAAAAAGGGTGTGCTTGATATACATATGCAAGCTGAGCGCCGCAACCGTGTCAAAGTATTAATGCTATTTGACGTGGGCGGTAGTATGGACATCCATGTTGAAGCACTTGAGAAACTGTTCTCTGCGGCAAAGAATGAATTTAAAACATTAGAGTTCTTTTATTTTCATAACTGTCTATATGACTATGTATGGAAAGACAATAATCGTCGCCATAGCGCACCGATGCCAACGTTTGAGCTACTCAATAAATATGGGCGCGAGTATCGCGTCATCTTCGTCGGTGATGCATCGATGTCACCTTATGAGTTGATGACAGTCGGTGGTAGCGTAGAGTATATGAATAATGAAGCGGGCATCGTTTGGTTAAAGCGTGTACTGGAGCATTTTGATAAAGTCACTTGGCTCAATCCTGAAAACCCGTCGTATTGGCAATATACGCAAACCATCGTTGAAATTAAAAAGCTATTCGAAGATAAGATGTATCCGATGACGCTACATGGTGTTGAAGAAATGACTCAATATATGGCACGGTAATTTTGATATTCAGCCCGATTGATGAATAAATAAAGCCTGTTAACACAGAGTAAATCATTATAACAACAGCCGTTATGACAACATAGCGGCTGTTTTTTTATCGATGCAAATAAGCTCGATATTGATTGTATATTAGTATGCTTAGTAAAGTGTGATAAAATTCATTTAAAATGAATGTTATAAATATTCTGAATTGGGCGGTTAAAAATTTTGATGACTACTGTAAAAAGGTCTACTCATTATTGCTAGTTTAGACGGATTATGTTTAACATCTCAATTTATCAATGAAGTTAATGACTAAGAGAAACAACATGGCCTCACCAAAAACGTTAGAAATCGTCACCGCAACTGTTCCTGTACTTGAAGAGCATGGCGTTGCGATTACCACTGTGTTTTATAAAAATATGTTTAATGAGCATCCTGAGCTGTTAGATATTTTTAATGAAACCAATCAAAAATTGGGAAGACAGCAGACGGCGCTAGCAACGACAGTATTAGCCGCTGCCAAGCACTTGGACAAACTGGCTACGCTATTGCCACAAGTGACCCAGATTAGCCATAAGCATAGAGCGTTACAGATATTGCCTGAGCATTATCCTATCGTTGGTAAGCATCTAATTGGGGCGATAAAAGAAGTATTAGGTGAGGCGGCTACCGATGACATTATCGACGCTTGGACAGAAGCTTATGATGAAATTGCCTCAGTATTTATCCAAATTGAACATGGTATGTATGAAGAAGCAATGTGGCAGGGGTTTGCACTGTTTAAGGTCACTAAAAAAGAAGCAGTTGCTACAGATATCGCAGCCTTTACCGTGGTACCAGTCGATAAGAGTGAGAACAATTCGGGCAATGATTCAGCAAACGCTTTAGAGATTGATTTGAGCAAGTTGATCTTAACCGCTGGTCAATACATCACGGTGAAAACAGACCCAAAAGACAGCGACCATATAGCCTTACGTCATTATTCTTTATACTCTGCCAGTACCGATACGGGCATTCAGTTTGCGGTTCGACGTGATAACCGTAATGAACATCATGGGTTGGTTTCTAACTATATGCATGATCAACTAGAAGTAGGTGATACGGTTTTATTATCGGCGCCAGCTGGTGACTTTGCGCTCAATCAAGATTTGATACAGCAAAATGATATTCCATTGGTGTTGATGAGTGCAGGAGTCGGGGTGACGCCTGTACTGTCTATGCTAGAGGCGCAAGTATTAGCCAATCCTAAACGTCCTATTATTTGGGTTTATGCATGTCAAAATATCGCTCATCATGCTTTTTCTGATCAAGTTAGTAAGTTACTCGAACAGGCTGAGAGTGTAGAAAAGCATATATTTTACTTTGAGTCTGGGCAGTTATTGGATGCCGCGTGGCTTGCTACCTTGCCTAATCCTGCCGATATCTATGTGTGCGGCTCGATGCCATTTATGGAGAGCATGATTGATGGGTTAGTAGCATTAGATCATGGTGTCGATAGCGTCCACTACGAACCATTTGGCCCTAAGATGAGCTTGGGTGGCTAGTTTTTAACATATAGTCGGTGAACTACTAAACCGCTACGTCGTTACCCTCCTTAGATGGACTATTTGTACTATTTGCAGTCGGCTGCCTTGTACCCATTTTAGAGTTCTTTGACTATAATATTCAAAATAAACGTTTATAAAAAAGCACTTAGCGTGATTATTTTACGCTAAGTGCTTTTTTAATCTTAGTTGAAAATAAAGCGTATTAGGGTACATTACTCTTTATTTTCAACCAATCCAATCATTACGCCCATCTCTTTTTTGTCTTGCTTATCGATACTGGGTGCATACAGTGCTGAGGCAATGCCGCCATCCAAAAATAGCGCATTTGGACAACCTAACTCGTCTTTGAATAGAGTCGCAAACTGATAAAACGTCACAGGCTCATCTGTATTGACGAATTGTATGCTGCCATCTCGGCAAATGCCTGCACCATTACGCAGTTTGATGGATGTGCTATCAGGATTGAACTGCGGATGTATCTCATCATTGATGACTAGCATAGGACCAGATTGCGTCGCATACCAATGCTGTGCGTTGCCATTGTTTATCTGTTCATCTAAGGCGTGGCTTTCGGTGATTTGTACGTGACCAGCTTTGTCCCACCACATAACGCCATTGGGTAATAAATGAAAATTGCCACCACCTTCTTTTAGATTGAGCGATTTGACTTCTTCGCCTTTGATGACGGTGTAACCAATTGGTGCATAGTTTTCGTTGTACATTCCTGCGTTCATGGCAAAGTTTAGAGTTTCAGTCTTTGGTAAAGTGGACAACAATGTATCAAAGGTTAGTAGTGGTTGGTCATTAGAGGCTTGCCAAAACAGCTGCAGTGAATAACGATCGCTTGTTAATCCACTTGCATCCACACGGCAGACGCTATAAGTAAATGGCGAGTCTTTTGTCTGACACGACCAACTGTCTGTATCGAGGTTAGTCGTGTCAGTGTCTGTCTGCTGGCAAGCGCTAAGGCCAAGCGCAAGCACTATCAATGATAACGATAAGGTCAAAATGGAGGTTGGCATCAATCACACGTCTTTTACAGAGGGTATTTATGGTTTATTTGCTACTGCTTCATATATAAATCTTGGGTACTCGCTTTTAGTCGCTACTGGACGGATAGTCACGGAAAGTATTATTCACATTGCCGATGAGTTGTCCACCATCGGTCATGATCGAGTGGTCGGAGCTGTATGGAGAGCTATATCCAGCGCGGTGTTCGGTTGGTGCGCTAGTCTCTTTGCCTTTATCACGAGAGTCTTTGTTATAAGCAATTAGCGCATCATTATTGGCTAAGAAACTATCAGGATTGGCCATCACCCACATTTGATTGAAAATATCCGCACGCGCGCTATTATCAAGTAATGCGCCCTTATCCGTAAAGTAGAAAAACTTAGATAGCAGCTTAATCTGCCCGTCATCTAGACGGCGGGCGATATGATAAGGTTGCAGCTGACTCGGATGCTGTAAGCCCACCGCGCCGACGATGCTGGCCAATGATTTGAGTGTGTTTTTATGGAAGCTTGCCACGCGCTCTGCTTTACTAGGCACATCGAGCGCCTTTTGACGGTAAGGGTCTTGGGTAGCCACGCCTGTCGGGCAAGTATTGGTGTGACAAGAGCGCGACTGAATACAACCAACCGCAAACATAAAGCCACGCGCCGAGTTACACCAATCGGCACCTAGCGCAATCATCCGTGCAATATCAAACCCTGAGACAATCTTGCCACTGACACCAAGTCTGATCTTGTCACGAATGCCTGCACCGACCAAAGTATTGTGAACAAGCAAAAATCCTTCGACCATCGGCATGCCGACATTGTCCATAAACTCAACAGGCGCCGCACCTGTACCGCCTTCGGCACCATCAATAACAATAAAATCAGGATAGTTATCCGTCTCGATCATGGCTTTGACAATCGCCATAAACTGCCAAGGCTGACCCACGCATAGCTTAAAGCCAACAGGCTTGCCGCCAGATAATTCGCGTAGCTGCTGCCAAAAGGCGACAAGCTCACGCGGTGTACTAAACGCGGTGTGCGAAGCGGGCGAAATACAGTCTTGACCCGTCGGCACTTGGCGAGTATCGGCAATCTCTTGAGTGATTTTGCTCGATGGCAACACGCCGCCTTTACCCGGTTTGGCACCTTGCGACAGCTTGATCTCAATCATTTTGACTTGCGGATCGACGGCTTTTTCGGCGAAAGACTGTGGGTCAAAATTGCCTTCGGCATCACGGCAGCCAAAATACCCTGTACCCAACTCCCAAATCAGATCACCACCGAACTTACGATGATAAGGGCTGATCGCGCCTTCGCCCGTATCATGCGTAAATCCGCCTATTTTTGCGCCTTGATTGAGTGCCATAATGGCGTTTGCGGACAGACTGCCAAAACTCATCGCGGAGATGTTAAATACCGACATATCATGCGGCTGCTTACAACGCTCGCCGCCAACAGTGATACGAAAGTCTTTGTTTTTTAGCGGTTGACTGATGGCAGATTGCAAAAACCATTCTTTACCATGAGTATAAAGATTGTCTAGCGTACCAAACGCATTGGTATCGCTGACGTTCTTTGCCCGCTGATACACTAGCGCGCGCTGCTGGCGTGAAAATGGCACCTGCTCTTTGTCATCTTCAAGCAAATACTGACGAATCTCAGGACGAAAATCCTCTAGTACGTAGCGTATATGTCCTGCTATCGGGTAGTTTTTTAGCACTGAATGCTTGGACTGAATCAGATCATAAATACCGAGTCCTACGCCAAAACCTCCAATCACAATTAGCCAACCGTGCATCAGCAGCAATCCGGCTAATAATAGACAAATGGCTGCACCCAGCGTGCTATAGCGCAGCAGCAACCCGACAAAATACGGCGAGCTGGTTTTGGGTTCAGGGTGTAGATTGGTACGAGATTCAGGCATAACGAGGCTCAATAGTCATTGTAAATATAGATAAGACGATCAAATTTGTCGCGTATATCATACACCGATGCTATCGCCACGTCGGTATCATTGGGTAACAGTATACTAATGCTGGCAAATTTTAGCAGGTGATTCTGACTAATATTTGCTCATCGTCTATAGCATCAAACGTGATCGCAACGGGTAAAAATTGCTCAATGAGCCATGCTTGGGTTTTGCTATGCTCGCTAATAACCCGCGCGCTAAATGTACCACCGCCTGATAAGGCTAACGGTAATAGCAGCTGATCGGTTAAATATTCATCAATCAGCGCATCGGTGTCAAACAAATAACGCTTTACTAAGCCTGACAAACGACCACCTATCTTTTCTGCTGAGCTGCGTTTTTCTCCTAGTAACGTAAATATTTCAGAGTGATATTCTTTGTGATTTTGGATACTAATACTCTCGTGAGTGACTTTTGCATAGCAGGTATTGCCTTCACCAATGCCGTATAATTTATTACCGCGTGTTGTAATAAGCGCCTCATCCATACCCGCTTCAATCAACGCGGCCTTGGCGCTGGCAAGCTCGCGTTTGCAAATATCGTATTCTAGATTGAGCACGCTTGCGACCAGCTCCGTGCTGACAAGCTTACCGCGTTCCGTGAGGTCTAATCGTGAAGCATTAGCACGGCGCACAAATGGCGCAATAGTTGCTTTAATCGCGCCGCCGCCGATAGGGGCAAAGCCCGCTTGCAAGCATTCAATATCCACCTGCATGCTGAGCTTGGCAAGTAGCGGCACAAAGGCGTGCTGCAAAAAGTCGGTGGTTGGCGCTAACGGATTGTGCGTGCCGCCTATGATGGTAACGGTGGACTTGTTGCTTGAGTCAGCATTGGCAAAGAGTAGGGCAGGCAGTAGCGTCTGTAGCACCAGACTGGTACTGCCTGCCGAGCCGATATCAAAGGCATAATCGCCCGCCTGTACAGTACTTGGCGTAAAAGTAAATGCCATACTGCCCAAATGCGCGCCCGATACGCTAGCGTTTGATATCTGTTGTGACGCTTGTACACACATCAAATGCTGACGCATCAATCCGGGTTTGGCGCGTCCAGCACGAATATTGGTGATTTCAATTGGCGTACCAGTGAGCATCGATAATGACAGTGCCGTACGAATGATTTGTCCACCGCCTTCGCCTGTGCTGCCGTTAATTTTTAGGGTTTTATGTGTTGATGCTGGCATGATAAATGTCTTTATGATTTGTATGACTATTGATTGGTAGTGTTGTTAATGGACATAATAAAATGCTTCCCAATACTTTTCGGGTCGCATTTAAAATAAGATTGAAACCGACTGTCAGTGTCTGGTGCTAAGGTCTAAATGGTGCATTGTGCCAAGTGCCATGTGCGGGGCATAAGTGGTAAAAAATGCGCCTGCCCACAACGCGTAGCAGCCACGACAGTATATTTTCAACCCCCTGCTGTGGATACGCGGGGTCTGACACTCGCCCAATCGGTTCCAAAAGGGGAGTCTGTCCATTATCAGACAGACAAAGCTAAAAAAGGTTTACAAAGCTAATCCACAAGGTCAATCTGCCAGTTATTGGCTTGAATGACAATGTTAAGCTGACGCAGCTTCATGGCGATATCGTCCGCTTGCTTTTGCAATGCACCGACCGAGACCATCACTTGCCATTTAATCTCGCGCGGGCTATAGCGATCGACCTCGGTTTCGGTCGCCGCTATCGACTCGGTCAACAGCTTGTGGCGCATCTCAAGGGTATCGCGCGCAACGAGCAGCGCCAGCATCGATTGATTGTTGTCCGTCATCGCCACCGCGTTGGTGCGCTGAATGCGGGCGATAAGCGCGGACAGCTCAGTAATCAGCTGGCTCGCGTCCACTAACAGCTGATTGGGGTCTTCGCTTGGCGTATCGCCGTCTTGGACTTTGACATTATTGCGAATGCGTCCTTTGATTTGCGCCAGTTTTTTTTGCATATCGCTACGGATGAGTAGGGCTTCTGCAAGTTTCATATTGGTTTTCTCTTATTTTAATTTATTTTAAAATTTCATATGTATAATTGATATAAAGGAAGCTAAGTCTATATAAATAATGCATCTACTATTTTATTTAAAAACTCAGATTTTTTCTTATAAAAGATAGAAATACTATATTTAAATAAAAATTATGAGAGTGTACAAGAATATTTGGCTTGACTACCCATTGAGTAAAGAAATTTTCCATTTTTAGTGTTAATAAATGCAATTCCATTAATAATATTTCCCCAGTGTGTAGTTTTTATGCTATATTCATAAAAAATAAAATCATCTAGTTTTGTGTTTAAATTGTTATATATAATAAATCTAGAAATCATGTGAATGCAGCGATTTATTGTAGTCAACCCCATAGTGCTAGTCATTTTATTACCAGCTAATGAATAGCCACTATTAATTACCATATAAATATTCCCATTGTCTAATTTAATAGCTGAGTTTATATTGTCGTTTCTGAGGTGTTTTAATTCTTCGTCAGAAGGTGAATGGGAAATATCTATAGCATTAATTAGACCGTGACTAATTAATTCAGGTGTATGGCTGTCAAGTTTTTCTATTAACTTCTGTTTTGTCCAATCTCCATGTTTACCAATGGCAATGATATAAGCAGTTTTTTCGTGAAATTTTATAAATACTAGTTCTTTAGTTCGTCTAACATACTTTCATGTATTATCTAATTGGCTACCAAGATGGAAATGAAGTATACCCCAGTCATTAAACATAGCATCATTATTTCCTCTAAAAATACCTTTGCTCATGTATTTATCAATATCTTTTCCACTAGTAAGAGCTTTTTTAAGGTTTTCATAACCAGCTTTTAGTTCGGGAGGACATTTTAGGTTCGGAAGCTCTATGCATTGTCAAGGTTTATCCTTAATTCTCAATATATCTATAAAATCTAAATACTTAACTAGACTTAATTCGTAGGTATTTGGTAACGTAGAACTCCAGCCTTTAGATAATAAAAATTTATTGCAAGCTGTCTTTATTTTCAACTCTAAATGACTTTCAATCTCTTTTACTGTATTAGCCATGACTAATTTCCTTATTTCTTAATGTGGATATACCTGTTTTAAGTTTATATTATGAAATGTGGAACCAACTTTTGAGATTATATAGTCTTAAGTATCTCATGCTCACCCCTTAACACAAACCACTTGTCGCAAAGTATGCACCACTTCCACCAAGTCGTTTTGGGCTCTCATCACGTCTTCAATGTTTTTGTACGCCGCTGGGATTTCGTCAATCACGTCCGCGTCTTTACGACATTCTACGCCTTCGGTCTGGGCAATTTGGTCATCGATAGTAAAGACTTTTTTCGCCTCAGTGCGTGACATCACGCGGCCTGCGCCATGCGAGCAAGAGCAAAACGACTCTTGATTGCCTTTACCTTTGACGATAAAGGATTTTGCGCCCATCGACCCTGGAATGATACCGTATTCGCCGACGCGGGCACGTACCGCACCTTTACGTGTGACAAAGACTTCCTCGCCGTAGTGCTCTTCTTTTGCCACATAGTTGTGGTGACAGTTGACCGCTTTTACCGCAGCATCGAACGGTTTTGGCACGATAGTGCGTAGCGCTTGGATGGCTTTTTCCATCATGATTTCGCGGTTTTTAAAGGCAAAGCGCTGCGCCCAGCCAACCGCAAACCAATAATCATCAAAGTGCTCAGTGCCCTCGGCAAAGTACGCCAAGTCTTTATCAGGCAGGTTAATAAACCATTTGCGCATGTCTTCGCGCGCCAGCTCAATAAAGTAGCGCCCGATGGCATTGCCTACGCCGCGCGAGCCTGAATGCAGCATAATCCACACTTGATTGGTCTCATCAAGGCATACCTCAACAAAGTGATTGCCTGTGCCCAGCGTCCCCAAGTGGGTTAGGTTGTTGGTGTTTTTTAGTTTGGGATGCTTTTGGGTCAGATAATTAAAATCATCGACCAGCGTGCCCCAGCCATTCATCACGCTGTCATCAGGGTTCGCCCACGCGCCCACGTCACGGCGCGAACCGCGACCGCGCGTTTTGCTGCGACCGTGCGGAATGGCTTTTTCCAGCTCGGTGCGCAGTCCGTGCAAGTTGTCGGGCAAATCATCTGCGGTTAGCGTGGTTTGCACCGCCATCATCCCGCAGCCAATATCGACACCGACGGCCGCAGGGATGATCGCTTCTTTGGTCGGCAGCACCGTACCGATTGTCGCGCCAATACCGACATGGACATCAGGCATCACCGCGAGCCATTTATAAATAAAAGGCATCTGTGAGGCTTTGATCAGCTGGTCGTGGGCTTTTGGGTCGACAGGCACGCCTTTGGTCCATAGGCGGATAGGGGTACCACCGTCTTGAATGATGTTGTGATTGATAGGCTGCATAGTGTGCTCCTTAGCTTTTCATAAAAATGTTCTGTCTGTACTTTATATACTGCTAAGGGTGTGCCAGTTTTGCTAAAGATAAATTTTATTTTTATAAGTATTTGATATTGAATAATAAAAAATATTTTAAATTCTTTTTTTGTAAAATAATGAACTTTAATCAAGTAAACAAAGATATAATTTATTCTATAAATATAGTTTTTATTCTATTCTGACGTTTATAGAATTGTAAGATTTGGCTAGAAGGCTACTAGCGCATACGTGATGCCAATCAGTGAGCAGCAATGTGTTATTTATGAAGCGCAATGTGATACTCAAGATATAGCACACGTCTACGAGATGCTGCTAATGCTGACATCTGAGCTGGACTGTAGCGCATTGGGCGTGCTTAATCATGATGATGATTTGCTGCTTACCATATTGTGTAATAAAGGCAAGCTCATAGCAGATTATAGCTGCGGCATGAGCTTTGAAGAAATGTATGCTGAATATGATGACGAGCTGCCAGATATGGACGAAGAAGCAGATGAACCGCAGGGACAGCAAAAGGAAGAGCAAGCTCGTGTGATGGTTGATTCCTTATCTGAGGCATTTGATGAGGTGAATAAAGAGCCGCTACTTGAGGTACTGATGCAAGATTTCGTATTTGCTATTGAAGCGCACGAAAAGTTGGTCGAAGTAGTGGGGCTGCCTGAATGTTCGATTGGGTTGGGGTATAACCATATCAATGAAGGTCAGATAGAAGATCAATTGGACAGTAAGCAATTAATGCAAATTGGTAACTGATTAGAAAAGGTGTGATAAATAGAGGTTAATAAAGTGCAGCGTAAAAAATCCGCCGTTATCGGCTTTCTCGGTACGACCTTGGACAACGGCTTTAATGACAAGCGTTGGCAGCGCTGGCGTCCGACCGTCAGTCTGTGCCTGCATGATGACCTGCTGGTCGATGAGCTGCATATCCTCTATAGCAAGCGCGACAAGCGACTGTTTAACGTCATTGTTGATGATGTGGCGCAGGTCAGCGCCGATACCAAAGTCATTGGGCATCGGGTGACGCTGGCGAGCCCATGGGATTTTGCTGATGTCTATGCTGAGCTGTATGACTTTGTCACAGGCTTCGCCTTTCGTGAAGACACAGACTATCTGCTGCATCTGACCACAGGCACGCATGTCGCGCAGATTTGCTGGTTTTTGCTGGTTGAAGCGGGGTTTTTGCCTGCTGATTTGATTCAGACCTCGCCGTGTCCCAAGCCTGACCAATACGACCCACAAGGCCGCTACCAAATCATTGATTTAGACGTGTCGCGTTATGACAGCTTGCGCGCGCGTTTTGAAGCAGAAAAAGCTCAGCACTGGCAAACCCTGCAAGCCAATCTCGTCACCCAAAACGCCGCCTATCAACAGCTGATTGCGGATATTGAAAAGGTCGCCACGCGCTCTAACGCCCCGATTTTGCTGATGGGCGCGACAGGGGCAGGCAAGTCGCAACTGGCGACGCAAATCTACGCGCTCAAGAAAAACAAAGCCAACAACAAACAGCCACTCGGCGCGTTCGTCGAGGTCAACTGCGCCACCTTGCGCGGTGATACCGCTATGAGTGTGCTGTTCGGTCATGTCAAAGGCGCGTTTACGGGCGCGGCGTCGAGCCGTGAGGGTCTGCTCAAATCAGCGGACGGCGGCTTGCTGTTTTTGGATGAAATCGGCGAGCTGGGGCTGGACGAACAGGCGATGCTCTTGACCGCGCTTGAGGCACAGCGCTTTTATCCGCTTGGTAGCGATACGCCCATTGATGTGTCATTTCAGCTGATGGCAGGGACAAACAAGGACTTGCGCCAAGCGGTCGCGGATGGTGAATTCCGTGCCGACTTGTTTGCGCGCCTGAACACGTGGACGTTTTTTTTACCATCGTTAAAAGACCGTATCGAGGACTTGCCTGCCAATATTGATTACGAGCTGGCGCGTCTGGGCAGTGAGCAGCAGTACCAGTACCGCTTTGAGCCTGAGGCGCGGGCGTACTTTGAAGCCTTTGCCACAAGTTCTGAGGCGACGTGGCAGGGCAACTTTCGTGATTTGAGCGCCAGCATGACGCGCTTAACGACATTGTGCGAAGGCAAAGTGATTCGTATGCCCGATGTTAAGGCAGAAATTACCCGCCTTAAGCATTTGTGGGCATTGCCCAATAGCGCGCAGAATCAAGCGGACAAGGCGTATGCGCCCAGCCCAACCGAGCAGCAAGCGCACGCGGATACGGTGCTGAGTCGTCATCTATCAAGCGACGACAAAGACGCGCTCGACCCCTTTGATGCGGTGCAGCTGGCATATGTGATTGAGGACTGCTATCAGCATAGCAGCCAAGCGGCGGCAGGGCGCTATCTGTACGCCAACTCCCGCGACAAGCTGAAAAATCCTAATGATAGCGACAGACTGCGTAAGTATTTAATGAAATTTGGGCTAAGGTTTGATGAGCTGAAGTTTGATGGATTGGATAATGGCTTTAATCAGTCAGTAGGTCAATATAGATAATAAGCCTATAAAAGTACATGAAAAACGCTGCTAATTTCATTTCAAAAAACGATGACGTATTTGGTCGTATCGCTATCTAGAATGTCACAGAAAAATATTAAATCAGCCACCCAAACAGGTGGCTTTTTTATGTCCGATAAAACAGTTGGGTATGAGGCGGCTTATAAAACTAGTGCTTTAGCAGTAGTAGGCTTCTTTGTCTTTTAGCGCGTCTTGCAAATAAGCAACCAATAATTTGAGCTTTTGATCGGGCTGTTTTGATTTGGGATACACCGCAAACATCCCCATACGCTTGCGGGTAAAATCTTGCAAAATTTGGGTTAAAGTCTGGCGCTGAAAGGCTTTATACACTAGTGCTTGCGGCAAAAAAGCAATGCCCAAATCACTCAGCGCAGCATGTTTGATCGCGCTTAAATGATTGCTATAAAAGCGGCCACTGACGGGCAGCAGCAGCTCAGCACCATCCTCATATAACGGCCACAAGTCGCTACTGGTGTTATCAAATTTATAGATGAGGCAATCATGATTTTGCAGTTGGGCGGGGGTTTGCGGCGTACCATATTTGTTGAGGTAATTTTGGGTGGCGCAAATCACCCATTGACTGTCTATCAGGCGTTTGACAATCAAGGAGGAGTCTTCAAGCTCCGCCGTTCGGATGGCCAAATCAAAGCCATCTTCGACCAAATCAATCAAACGGTTGGTGATGTATAGCTCTACGGTTATCTCAGGATATTTTTTACAAAATTCAGCGATAGCCGTGCTGAGTAGTAAGTCAGAAGAGACCACAGGGGCGGTGACGCGGATATAGCCTTTCATGTTTTCGCCATAGCCGATGACAGCATTTTCCGCTTCTTGAAAGGCAAGCTGAGCCAATTTGGCTTTGTGATACAGCGTTCGGCCGGCATCGGTCAAGCTGAGTTTTCGGGTGGTTCGGTAGAGCAATTGTGCATTTAAGTTGGCTTCTAGGCGCGCGATACGTTTGCTCACTACAGAATTGGTCAGCGCCAGTTTGTCAGCAACTTTGGAAAAAGAGCCTTCATCGACCACCAAAACAAACAAAACCATGTCATCAGCTTTAATCATACCGATTCTCTAATCAGGGTAATATATTTCGCATTATAGCAAAAAAGGAAAATAACCTTGTCTGATCATGCTGTTTATCTTTGCCCTTGTAAAGCGTAGAGTGTGTGAATTCTACCCTAAGCACAATGAGGCTGTTAATCTGAGCGATTGAGTGGCTGTATGTAAGGACTGTGCTTAAGGGCGGCGTTTAAGAGTGGTGTTCAAGGATGCACAGACGATAACAGGGAGAGGGAATTTTGAATCAGACTGTCTATGGGTTACTTGCCCTATTGCCAATCATACTCAGTGGCGTATTTCTTATTGGTCTACAATGGTCGGCCAAAAAGACCATGCCGATCATTTTGGCGGTGACTGCCGCGCTCGCACTTTTTATTTGGGACATGACGTTTAACCGCGTGTCGTCCTCTATTCTTCAAGGGACCGTGATTACGATATCGGTATTGTGGATCGTATTTGGTGCCCTGTTCTTATTAAATACTCTAAAACACACGGGCGCTATTGCAGTGATTCGCGCAGGTTTTATCAACGTATCGCCTGACCGCCGAGTGCAAGCCATCATCATTGCATGGTGTTTTGGGACGTTTCTTGAAGGTGCGGCAGGCTTTGGCACACCGGCTGCAATTGCGGCACCGCTGCTGGTCGCGATAGGGTTCCCTGCATTGGGTGCGGTGCTTATGGGGATGATGATCCAAAGCACGCCCGTATCGTTCGGGGCGGTCGGTACGCCGATTGTCATTGGGGTGAATAAGGGTCTAGATACCGTGGCCATCAGTGCGCTGCTGGCGCAAGAAGGCATGCAATGGGAAGAATTTTTACAACTGATTACCACCCAAGTGGCGATTATTCACGGTGTGATTGGGACGTTTATGCCGCTCCTGATGGTGATGATGCTCACCCGCTTTTTTGGTAAAAATAAAAGCTGGAAAGAAGGCTTAGCCATTTGGCCCTTTGCCATCTTTGCAGGGTTGGCCTTCACTGTACCTTACGCTTTAACGGGTATTTTCTTGGGTCCTGAATTTCCATCGTTGGTTGGTGGACTGGTCAGTGTGGCGATTGTCATTCAGGCGGCTAAAAAAGGATTTTTGGTACCAAAGACCACGTGGGACTTTGAAGCCAAAAGCAGCTGGCCAAGCGATTGGATGGGTAAACTGGTGGTCAGCAAAGAAGATGTGGCCACCCCAGCAGGCAAGACCATGTCTACGCTGATGGCATGGTTTCCTTACTTGCTAGTGGCGCTGCTACTAGTGTGTTCGAGAATGTTTGCTGACTTTAAGGACTTGCTCAGCAGCGCCACGCTAGATTTTAATACGATTTTGGGCGAGGCCGATATCAGTGCAGGTTTTAGTCCTTTATATTTGCCCGGCGGCCTGTTGTTAATCAGCGCCTTAATCGCAGCTTTTGTGCAAACTAAAAATCCAACACGTGCGCTGGGTGATGCTTTGAGCGAATCAAGCAAAACCGTCTTAAGCGCTGGGTTTGTGCTTATTTTTACCATCCCTATGGTTCGGATTTTTATCAACTCTGGGGTCAATCTATCCGATGTCGCGAGTATGCCAGTTGCCAGTGCTGAGTTGTTTGCAGGCACGTTTGGCAGCGCCTTTCCGCTGATCAGCTCAACCATCGGTGCCCTAGGTGCGTTTATCGCAGGCTCGAATACCGTATCAAACATGATGTTCAGTCAGTTCCAGTATGAAGCGGCCATGAGCTTGCACATCTCGCCCTCACTCATCATCGCAGCACAAGCGGTTGGCGCCGCGGCGGGTAACATGATTGCCATTCACAATGTGGTGGCCGCATCAGCAACCGTTGGGCTGCTTGGGATGGAGGGCGCGACGCTGAGACGCACCATCTTACCAACCATCTATTATGTGTTGTTCAGTGGCATCATCGTTATGGCAGCCATTTATCTCTTTGGCTTTCAAGGACCGCTAACCTTATGAATGCACAGCAAAAAAAAGAGCAAGTAATGAACCGTTATCGATCGACCGCCTCCTATACAAGCCAGCTACCATCAGATCAGGTGTTGGTTAAATTGATCAAAATACTGGGCGCTGCCAATATACAGGCAGATCCAGCAAAAAATGAGCACTACCGCATGGGCTGGCGCTCAGGCGGCGGTATCGCGCTGGCAGTGTTGTTTCCGCAAACGCTGCTTGAGATTTGGCAATGTCTGGAAGTGTGTGTTGAGGGCAACTGTATTATCATTATGCAAGCGGCCAAAACAGGTCTGACAGAAGGCTCAACGCCCAGCGGTGATGACTACGATAGACCCGTGGTGGTCATCAATACGCTGGCGATAAATAAGCTGTATTTGATCAATGATAATGAGCAAATTATCAGCCTACCGGGTACGACTTTGCATCAACTGCAAAACGAGTTAAAAGCGGTCAATCGAGCGCCGCACTCGGTGATTGGCTCATCGACTTTGGGCGCGTCAATCGTCGGTGGTGTCTCCAATAATTCGGGCGGCGCGCTGGTCAAACGAGGCCCTGCTTACACAGAGCTGTCGCTGTTTGCTCAGATTAATGAACACGGTCAGCTGGTACTGGTGAATCATTTAGAGGTCGATTTGGGCGATACGCCCGAAGAAATCCTCACCAATTTACAAAACGGCTATTTTGACAAGTCACAGTTATCCCAAAGCAACAAACTGGCCTCAGACAAAGAGTATGTCGCCCGAATACAGGATGTCAATGCCGACACGCCGAGCCGCTTTAATGCGGATAAGCGCAGGCTGTATGAAGCCAGTGGCTGTGCAGGCAAGTTGGCCGTTTTTGCCGTTCGCCTGGATACGTATCCCACCGCGACCAAAGAGCAAACCTTTTATGTCGGTAGCAATAGTGTGCAGGAGTTGGCACTACTGAGACGACAAATACTATCGAGCTTTAAAAACGTCCCTGAAGTGGGCGAATATATGCACCGCGATATATTTGATGTGTCTGCCAAGTACGGCAAAGACACCTTTTTGAGCATCAAGCATCTGGGTACCAATGCTTTGCCCAAGCTGTTTTCTATCAAAGGCAGTATTGATGCCAAACTGAGTAAATGGTCATGGGTGCCCAATCATTTGACCGATAAAGTTATGCAAATGATCGCCCAAATATTGCCGCAGCATTTGCCCAAGCGCATGCTGGAGTACCGCAACCAGTATGAGCATCACCTGATTATCAAAATGAGTGATGAGGGCATCTATGAGGCGCAGTCTTTTTTAGAGTCGTTTTTTGCAGACTCAGAAACGGGTAGTTATTTTACCTGCACGCAAGCTGAGTCAGACAGCGCCTTTTTGCATCGCTTTGCTGCTGCAGGGGCCGCCATACGTTATGAGGTCATGCATGAAGAGACCGCCGGAGAGATACTGGCGCTCGATATTGCTATCCCGCGTAACACGCTTGATTGGCTGGAAAATTTGCCTGAGAGCATCACTCAGCACTTAGAAAAAAAGCTGTATTACGGTCACTTTTTTTGTTATGTGTTTCATCAAGATTATATTTTAAAAAAGGGCAGTGATGCCAAGCAGGTCAAAAAGATGATGCTTGAGCTATTAAACAAGCGCGGTGCCAAATACCCTGCTGAGCATAATGTCGGCCACTTATATGAAGCCGAACCTGATTTGCAGCAATTTTATGAGCGCCTAGATCCTACCAATACTTTTAACCCTGGTATCGGTCAAATGCCAAAAACCAAACGCAACTGCGCGTGCTGTTTATAGCCATTTATAATGGTGATGAGGCTTGAAGTGACAGTCGCTTACTTTTACGCATCACCACCGCCAATCCGCTCCGCCAACGCCTGCAATTTTGGCACTATGATTGCCGCATAGTCGTCCGCCTCCCAATTAGCGCTTGGTACACTGGCATTGAGCGAATAGGCGTATTGCCCAGTCGCGACATCGTATACCCCAACCGCGACTGCCAAGATATCAGTAGAGAACTCCCCATCAGAGACGGTATAGCCGTACTGCTCATAATGCTGGGCTGCTTGAGTGAGCGCTGACTGTGCGTGAATGTAATCTTCATCAGATAAATTCTCTTTCAAATTGCTAATAATCGTTGCCTGTCTCGCTTGAGAGCTTACTGCATAAAAAGCCCGTCCAATGGCAGTACGTGCCACCGGCACCGCTGAGCCAACCTGCAAGTTGACCGATAGGCGTGCAGGACTACGACAGCAGGCGTGATAGCGCATCTCTCCTTCAACTTCGGTCGCTAGATTTACCGATACCTCATTTTCGCTAGCGAACTGCCGTAATAGTGGCTCAGCATAGGCCACCATATCGTGACGACTCCACGCGGTCGCGCTTAGGCGTACTGCACTACTGCCCAGTTGATACTGTCCGTGCTCATTAGTACGCAAAAACCCAAGCGTGGTCAAGGTATGAATCAGGCGACTAATGGTCGCTTTTGGCAGTTTGGTCATCTGACATAGTTGCTGATGGGTAAGGCGCTCATGGTGTTCAAAGGCAGCCAGTATAACCAATCCACGACCTAGTGCCGTCACAAACTGTCGGTCATTATCATCCTTGCTTTGACCCATCAGGTGATCCATTCGTTCGAGTAGTGAGGTAGCTGCCGATGTAGATGTTGTCATTTTATCTCCATTTCCCTTAATGATTATCTCTTTTGATGCCTATTTTTTAATAAAGGTTTACAGGACGGCGAAAGTTTGTTTAAATAGTTTATATTATGAAACTAAGTTTCGCACAGCGGAATGACAAAGTCAATAACTTGTTAAACCAAATGATGTATCAACCACTATTCGTCAGTCAGGATGACTGATATCAAGGAGAGACACATGGCAACATCTACCAGCCCACGCTTTGATTGGGAAGATCCTTTCTTATTACGCGACCAGCTTACTGAAGAAGAGCGTATGGTCACTGACAGTGCCCGTCAATTTTTTCAAAAGGAATTGATGCCCGGTATTATCAATGCCAATCGCAATGAGCATTTTGATCGTAATATCATGCGTCAAATGGGTGAGATGGGTCTGCTTGGCGTGACCATCGAAGGTTACGGTTGTGCGGGTTTGTCCAGTGTCGCTTACGGTCTGATTGCCAAGGAAGTGGAAGCGGTCGACTCAGGCTACCGCTCAGCGATGAGTGTGCAGTCAAGCCTAGTGATGCATCCGATCTGGGCGTATGGAACAGAAGAGCAAAGAGAAAAGTATCTGCCAAAGCTTGCTACAGGTGAGTACGTCGGCTGCTTTGGTCTGACTGAGCCTGATTCGGGTTCTGATCCTGCCTCAATGTCGACACGTGCGCGTGCCGTTGATGGTGGTTATGAGCTGACGGGCAATAAAATGTGGATTACCAACAGTCCTATCGCGGATGTGTTTGTGGTCTGGGCAAAAGATGATGCAGGCGAGATTCGTGGTTTTGTCTTAGAAAAAGGCATGAAAGGCCTATCTGCGCCGAAAATCGAAGGCAAGTTCTCATTACGTGCGTCAGTCACTGGCGAGATCGTCATGGACAAAGTGTTTGTTCCTGAAGCCAATGCTTTCCCAGATATCCGTGGTCTAAAAGGGCCATTTGGCTGCTTGAACAAAGCCCGTTATGGTATCGCTTGGGGCTCGATGGGTGCGGCTGAATTCTGCTGGAAAGCAGCTCGTCAATACACGCTTGATCGTAAGCAGTTTGGTCGTCCACTAGCGGCAACGCAGCTGGTACAGTTAAAGCTTGCCAATATGCAAACCGAAATCAGCTTAGGTCTACAGGCCGCGCTACGTGTCGGTCGTTTGATGGATGAAGACAACGCTGCACCTGAGATGATCTCCATGATTAAGCGTAACAACTGCGGTAAAGCGCTCGATATCGCTCGTATTGCCCGCGATATGCATGGTGGTAATGGTATCTCTGATGAGTTCCACATCATCCGTCACGTGATGAACTTGGAAGCCGTCAATACTTACGAGGGCACGCATGATATTCATGCGCTTATCTTAGGCCGTGCACAGACAGGTATTCAAGCGTTCTTTTAAATATTTTTAGCTAAGAATATTTAACAAAGTTGTACTTCATGACGTACGTTACTGCTTGGCTTTTTGTAAAGAGTATCGACAGTGGCGTACGTTTTTCAGTTGTTACTCACCATTTATTTAACAGTGTGTCATTAAACAACGCAAAAAACTAAATGATGAATAGCAATTTTCTAATCAGAAAATCGAAGAATACGCCACAGAGTAAGGGAATTTCATGGCAGATATAACTGATATGACGGATATACCAAAAGGTGCATTGCATGGTATCAAGGTGCTCGATTTATCAAGAGTGTTGGCAGGTCCCTCTTGTACGCAAGTGCTCGCCGATCTGGGCGCAGACGTCATCAAAGTTGAGCGTCCACATATCGGTGATGAAACGCGCCACTGGGCACCGCCAACATTCAGCGATGACACCTCCGCTTATTACGCTACCATCAATCGCAACAAAAAATCGCTCACGGTAGACATCACCACGCCAGCAGGGCAGACCATAATCAAACAGCTCATCGCTGACAGTGATATTTTGGTAGAGAATTTCAAAGTCGGTGGTCTCAAAAAATACGGTTTAGATTACGACAGCCTCAAGCAAGACAATCCGCGCCTGATTTACGCGTCTTTGACAGGGTTTGGGCAGACAGGACCAGATGCCAAGCGTCCCGGTTATGATTATATTATTCAAGGGTTGTCAGGGTTGATGAGTATCACAGGACCAAGTGATGGCGAACCACACAAAGTTGGCGTCGCAGTGATTGATTTATTTGCAGGGTTGCAGCTGACGATTGGTATCCAAGCGGCGCTATTGGCGCGTCAACATACTGGCGTTGGTCAACACGTGGATGTCGCATTGCTCGACAGTGCGCTGTCTATGCTGGCCAATGTCGGCATGAATCATTTGGCATCAGATAAGATTCCACCAAGACTGGGCAATCAGCATCCCAACATTGTGCCTTATCAAGTATTTGCGGCTAAAGGGGAGGCGCACTTTATTTTGGCCTGCGGCAATGACCATCAGTTTGCCAAACTGTGCAACGTATTGTCAGTCGATTGGCATACTGATGCACGTTTTGCGACCAATCCTAATCGCGTTGCCAATCGTGGGCTGCTTTGTGCTGAGCTGACTAAAATATTTGCCAAACAGCCACGTGCTTACTGGCTTGCAGCTTTGGATCAGGTGGGCGTACCTTGCGGTGCGATTCATAACGTCGCCGAAGCTTTGGCGATGCCACAAGTCTCAGCTCGCGAGATGATTGTAGATTTTGCGACTCAAGGCAGCCCCGTTCGCGCCCTTGGCAATCCCATCAAATTATCGGCATCACCTGTCAGCTATCGCACACCGCCACCGCGTTTGAGCGAGCATACCGATAGTACGCTTGCTGATTTAGGCTACGACAGCGAGATAATCGACAAGCTAAAGGCGGACGGCATTGTTTAGTTCAATGCTTGCCACAGTATCTTTACAGTGATAAATACTAAAAAATGGAATTTTTAAACAAAACAATCTAAACCAAGTAGTGTAAAACAAGTAGTGTAAAACAAGGAATGTTAAGCATGAAAATATATAGCCATGAAAACCTAAGTCTGTATAGACCGTTGCCCTATTTTTCTTATGGCAAGATGCATGAGCCTTTAGAGATACCAGAGCGTATGGTGGAATTGTTAAAAGAACCAGCAGCATTGGGTTTAGAGGTTACCGCTGCCACCGATATCGGTATCGCGCCCATATTAGCCGTTCATGATAATGAATCCTGCAACTACGTCACATAAGCAATCAATTATGATTCAGCTATAAAACCTAAATGCCGCTCAATCTGTTCGGCCAACTCAATCAATACTGCACTGACCTCAGCCCGTTTAGCCTCATACTCTCCTTGCAAAAAACTCACTGCCATGCCAGCGACCGCCGTGCCTGACGCATTACGAATATAAGTACCTAAGCAGTACATCCCATCACGCAACTGTCCATCATCGAGTGACAATCGACTTTCCTGAGTCGCTGCAAGCTCGTTGGATAAATCCGCAAAGTTTTTGACGCCATGTTGGGTCATAGGTGTCGGAAACTTATCCTTATACAATGATTTTATGCTATCCATCGACAATGTTGAGAGCATGGCTTTGCCTGTTGCCGAAAATACCGCAGGCACGCGCACGCCTGCCCGAAAGGTAAAACCAAGCGGAGCAGGCGACTCATGGCAGGCCAAAAACACCACTTCTCCCAAATCCAGTTTTGACAACGTCACGGTATGTTGCAGTAGTACTGGATATTGCACAATCAAATCTTTGAATAATCGTACAACGCCTTGCTGCTGCTCATATTTTCCAGCCCAATACATTAGATATGAGCCCAAATAAAAGCGGCTTTCAGGATCTTTATAAATGACATGCTTAGTCAGCAAACTTTGCAAAATATTATGCGTAGAGCTGCGAGGAAGCCCAAGTTCTTTGGCAATATGAGCGGCGGTTAGCGGCTGTGCGCTATCGGTAATCAAGTCCAAAATTTGAAAGGTTTTGTCTAGTGCAGGCACGGCAGTCGAGCTCATAAGTAACCTATAAAAGTGAAATAAAATGAAAAAGTACAAGGTAATTATCAAAATAATGCGATTAAGGGTTGCAAATCGCGTCATATCGTTCTTATAATGATGTCTCGTATATAGAATACGTGTTCAGTATATTGAACAAAAAAACAATTATCAATAATTATTTAATAGTTACCATTATATCCATTCTTATAAACATACACTCTATATGACAAGGAGCGTCAACATGTCAAATACGCTACAGTTATCAAATCCAGACCTACTCAAACAATCTTGCTTCATTAAAGACGGCTGGCATGTCTCCAGTGACAATGAAACCCTCGATGTGGACAATCCTTTTAACGGCGAGCTCATTGGTACTGTACCAAGCCTTACGACAGAAGATGTCAATGACGCCGTTGCCTATGCTCATGAAGCGCAAGTTGCTTGGGCGGCAAAAACCGCCAAAGAGCGTGCAGAACTGCTGCAAAAGTGGGCCGATCTTATCGATGCCAATAAAGAAGATCTTGCGATCATCATGACCGCTGAGCAAGGTAAGCCGCTTACTGAGTCACGCGGCGAAATCGGTTATGCCAATAGCTTTATTCGCTGGTTTGCCGAAGAAGGCAAGCGCGTTTACGGTGATGTCATTCCTGCCAATAGTACGCAATTACGTCATGTTGTGCTCAAGCAACCCGTCGGTGTTTGTGCCGCCATCACCCCTTGGAACTTTCCAGCGGCGATGATCACGCGCAAAGTCGCTCCAGCGATGGCGGCAGGCTGTACAATTATCGTCAAACCAGCCACCGAAACGCCATTCTCAGCTTTGGCGTTGGGCGCTTTGGCAGAGCAAGCGGGCATTCCTTCAGGCGTGCTCCAGATTGTAACGGGCAAATCATCAACCATTGGTGAAATCTTAACTGGCGATGCACGTATTCATAAGCTGTCGTTCACCGGCTCTACAGAAGTCGGTCGTACGTTAATGGCGCAATGCGCGCCGACTATTAAAAAGCTATCACTCGAGCTGGGTGGCAACGCGCCATTTATCGTTTTTGATGATGCAGATTTAGAGAAAGCCGCTGCAGGTCTCATCGCTTCCAAATACCGCAATGCGGGTCAGACCTGTGTGTGCGCCAACCGTGTCTACGTGCAAGACAGCATCAAAGATGAATTCTTAGACGTCTTTGTCAAAAAAGTCGCTGAACTAAAAGTAGGTAACGGCTTAGAAGAAGGCGTCGATATTGGCCCGCTTATCAACAAAAAAGCATTAGATAAAGTTCAAGCCCTGCTAAAAGACGCCTTAGATAAAGGTGCCAAATTGGTCACGGGCGGTAGTGTCAATGACGCCTCAGAGCTGACGTATAACCCAACCGTTATTACCGATATCAGCAGTGATATGGATATCGCCTCTGAAGAAATCTTTGGACCAATTGCGACCATATTTACCTTCAAAGACGAAGCAGAAGTGATTCGTGCTGCCAACGATACCATTTATGGCTTGGCCGCTTACTTCTATAGTAGTGACTATGCACGCTCATGGCGCGTAACTGAAGGGTTAGAGTACGGCATGATCGGCCATAACACGGGTTTGATTTCTACAGAAGTTGCCCCATTTGGCGGCGTGAAGCAGTCTGGTTTTGGTCGCGAAGGTTCAAAATATGGTATCGAAGACTATATTACGACTAAATACTGGTGTTCTGACATCAGCTAATAAATAACTCGGCTAGCATTTAGCAGAACATTCGTTTAACAAAAAACTTAACGAAACATTTTAGATATCGAACGGTGTTTTATCTCAAACAAGCACCGTTTGATATCACTAAGTCTCAAATGAACCGCCAATCACTAGATGGCATTTATGTTACGAACACAGAAAAGGACATTCCCATGACTACCAATCAATCATTACTTGAGCGCCGCAAAGCTGTTTTACCAACAGGACTTGGGGTTGCCTTTCCTATCTTTGCAGAAAAAGCAAAGAACTCAGAGATTTGGGACATTGAAGGCAAGCGTTATATCGACTTTGTCGGTGGTATCTCAGTATTGAACACCGGTCACAGCCATCCAAAAATCACTCAGCGTGTGCATGAGCAGCTCGACAAATTTACGCACACTGCGGCGCAAATGATCAACTATGAGTGCTATGTGGATTTGGCAGAAAAGCTGTGTGAAAAAGCACCGATCAGCGGTGATAAAAAAGCGTTCTTTTTGACCACTGGCGCAGAAGCGGTAGAAAACTGCA
Source organism: Psychrobacter sp. C 20.9 (assembly GCF_001921765.1). Classification (NCBI taxonomy): domain Bacteria; kingdom Pseudomonadati; phylum Pseudomonadota; class Gammaproteobacteria; order Moraxellales; family Moraxellaceae; genus Psychrobacter; species Psychrobacter sp. C 20.9. Next base: position 25,734 of record NZ_MRYC01000002.1, read on the forward strand.
TCAAGATTGCACGTGCTAAAACCCGTCGTCCAGGTGTGATCTCTTTTGTTGGTGGCTGGCATGGTCGCACCATGATGTGTATGAGCCTAACAGGCAAAGTACTCCCATACAAAAAGAACTTCGGCCCAATGCCAGGACCTGTGTTCCATGCATTGTTCCCTGCAGAAGAGCTGAATGTGACCGAAGCACAAGCGCTACACAGCCTTGATATGATCTTCCAAGCAGATATCGATCCGAGTGAAGTGGCGGCGATGATTGTTGAGCCAGTCCAAGGCGAGGGTGGTTTCCATCAGGTAACGCCATCATTTGCCAAAGCACTACGCGAGATCTGTGATGAGCATGGCATCGTGCTTATTTTTGACGAAGTACAGTGTGGTTTTGCGCGTACAGGGACATTGTTCGCCACTGAACAGTTAGGTGTTGAGCCTGATTTGATGACTGCTGCAAAGAGCTTGGCGGGTGGTTATCCTATCTCTGCGGTCATCGGCCGTGCTGATATCATGGATGCGCCGCAAGTCGGCGGCTTAGGTGGCACTTACTCTGGTAACCCGCTCGCCTGTGTGGCTGCGCTTGCTGTCATGGAAGTGATCGAAGAAGAAAACTTACTGGAGCGTAGTGTCGAGATTGGCGATACCATCGCGTCGTTCTTAAAAGGCTTGAACCTAAGCAGCATCGGTCATATCCGTTATAAAGGGGCGATGCTAGCGTTTGAGCTAATCGATAGCGAAGGCAAACCTGATGCAGCAGCAGCAGCCAACTTAAAAGCAAAAGCATTTGAGCAAGGCTTGCTACTAGCGTCTTGTGGTATGTATGGCAATGCTATTCGTGTGATGGTGCCATTAACGGTTGAAGACGAGGTGCTACAAGAAGGTCTTGATATCATTAAAGGTATCCTTGCAGCTTAATAGTTATCGAGTGTCATAAAATTTAGCGATGGATCGCTTCTAATCAAACATTGATTTTGATTGAAAAGTTATAGTGAAGATAACGGCAAGGTTGCCCTTATGACACTCACATGGAGTGTGATTTTAAACGGTGCCTTGCAAGTCAAAGCGCCGTTTTTGCTATGTGAATATCAAACAACGAGCAATCGGCTTTCTTTGGCGGAAACGATATATAGTAAATATGATGAGTGATATCTCATTAAACAGAAATAGTGTAACCATAAAAGGTTCACACGGATGACACACAGACAAGGAGTAGGTTATGTCTGAATTAAAGAAAACGTTAGGTGTGTTCGATATCATTGCGCTGGCATTCGGCGCAATGGTTGGTTGGGGCTGGGTCGTGCTGGCGGGTGGTTGGATTATCTCGGCAGGCATCTGGGGCGCAATCAGTGCATTCTTGATTGGCGGTCTTGTGGTGGTTTTGATTGGTGTAACGTATGCTGAATTGGCGGCATCCATGCCTATCACAGGAGGCGAGCACACTTATACACACCGTGCACTGGGGGTAAATATATCCTTTATCTGCTCATGGAGTATTTTATTTGGTTATTTTTCCGTCGTGGCGTTTGAGGCGGTGGCACTGCCAACCGTTGTCGAATATGTCATTCCCAATTATAGTCAAGGCTATCTTTGGAATATTGCAGGCTGGGATGTTTATGCCACGTGGGTAGCTGTCGGTATGCTTGGCTCCATCATTGTCACCTGGCTCAATATACGCGGTATGGAAGTCAGTGCATGGTTCCAAAAGTTGGCCGTTGTCGGTATTTTCTGCGTCGGTATCTTACTATTCGTTGGTGCGTTATTATTCAATCCTGAAACCTCCAACTCAGTACAAGCACCAAACTTTATCGGTGGTATGGGCGGCATCATGACGGTGATGGTAATGGTACCGTTCTTATTTGTCGGCTTCGATGTGATTCCGCAGGCCGCAGAAGAGATCAATCTGACGCGTCCAAATATCGGCAAATTTTTGATTGTCTCTATTATCATTGCCGTGCTTTGGTACGTGGCTGTCGCTTGGAGTGTGGGCAAAACCTTGCCATTATTACAAGCGCAAGATTCGACATTGGCAACCGCTGATGCAATGACCAACGCTTGGAATGGTAAATGGGCAGGTACGCTGCTGGTTATCGGCGGTGTACTGGGTATTTTATCAAGCTGGAATGCATTTCTTATCGGTGGTAGCCGTCTGCTATACGCCATGGGTAAAACGCACATGTTGCCACAGTTCTTGTGCAAGCTACATCCTAAATACAACACCCCAGTCAATGCGATCTTGTTGATCGGTGGCCTTGCAACACTAGCGCCATTATTTGGTCGCAAAATGCTCGTGTGGATTGTTGATGCGGGCGGCTTTGGTATCGTTATCGCTTATACTTGTGTTGCATTGTCATTTTTAGTGCTACGCTACCGTGAGCCTAATATGATACGTCCATTTAGAGTACCAGCAGGTAAATTGGTTGGTGTCATCACAATCATACTCAGCCTTGGTATGTTGGCGCTTTATCTGCCAGGTATGCCGTCGGCATTGGTTCCTATCGAGTGGTGGATTTTCCTTGGCTGGACGGTTCTTGGCGGCGCAATGTATGGCTATGCGTCAATGAAAAACCCTGGTAAGAGTAAAGAGATTATGGATCATGAGCTGCATGAGCTCAAAATTGTTAATCAACAATGGTTAAAAGAAAATCCATATAAATAATAGTCTCATTTTAGTCAGTTAACCACCTTAAAAAGCCTAACGTCAAACGTTAGGCTTTTTTAGTGCATACAATCAAGTGCTTATACGATTAAGACTTATCACGGATAAGCTTATAGTTTAAGAACTCAGTGATACCAAGCGTACCAAGCTCGCGACCAAATCCTGAACGTTTAACGCCGCCAAACGGTGTGTTTGCTTCCGTACCAGACGGCGCGTTGATAGTGACCATGCCTACTTCTAATTTATCAGCAATATCAGCAGCTAGGGCAGCATCTTGCGTTTGGATAGAAGCACCAAGACCAAAAGGCACATCATTAGCAATCTTGATAGCGTGATCGACATCACGAGCCTTGTAGACGACGGCGACAGGACCAAACAACTCTTCACGGTAGACATCCATTGATTCAGTGACATCTGTTAGTACCGCAGGTTTGAACCATGCACCAGGCTTATCTTTGAGCAGTCCACCTTCTACTAGGACCGTCGCGCCTGCTTCAACGGCACTATCTAACTGCGCTTGCAGATTGACCGCGGCAGCCTTTGAAGACATTGGGCCGATAAAGGTTTTTTCATCAAGAGGATCGGCCAATGTCATACCACGTACAGCATCGGTAAAGCCCTCAACGAACTTGTCATAGACAGACTCAAGCACGATTAGGCGTTTGGCGGCGTTACAGGCTTGGCCGGCATTACCAAAACGACCAGAGATCGCGCCTTTTATCGCTTGTTTGATATCGGCATCTGCTGCAACGATAAAGGCATCGGAGCCGCCAAGCTCCAACACGACTTTTTTGAGTGCGCCGCCTGCTTCTTTGGCAACGGCTTGTCCAGCGCGCTCAGAGCCAGTGAGTGAGATACCTTGTACACGCTTGTCATGAATAATAGTCGCTGCCTGCTCGTTGGTGGCAAAGATATTGTTATAAACACCTTCAGGTACGCCGACCTCTTTGAACATATCAGCGATAACTTCTGCAGTCTTAGGGCATTGAGGCGCGTGCTTTAAGATAATAGTATTACCTGCCATAAAGTTTGGCGCGACAAAACGTGCCACTTGATAATGCGGATAATTCCACGGCATGATACCGAGTAGAACGCCAACAGGACGTTTTTCTACCGAAGCTGATCCTGAGTCAACGTCAATGGTATTCGGCGCGAGTAGCTGCTCAGCATTGTCTGCATAGTAACGATAGATCTCAGCGACCAGACCGATTTCACCCTTGGCTTGTGCAACGGGTTTACCCATCTCACCCGCCACGATACGAGCCAGCTCGTCTTGACGTTCCAGATAGCTATCGGCAATTTTATGCAGTAGTGCACTGCGCTCACTCAATGAGACTTGACGCCAGTCTTGATAGGCGTTGTCAGCCTGCTCGATGACTTGCTGGATGTCTTGTTCAGTGGCGGTAGGGTAAGTGGCTTCTAGTTCGCCAGTGGCTGGATTGTTGATTTGATAATCGCTCATAGCGCTGTCCTTGTTTTTGATGTGTTATTGGATTTGATATCCATTTATATTCGTCTTCTTATAAGTATACTTTTGCTTACTGCTAAGTATGCTTTATTATGGTTCATCCTATACCAAGCGGCACGCTTTAGAGTGACGATTTGGTCACAGGTTGTTGCTGAGTGATACAGTGGATATTGCCGCCGCCATAGACAATCTCGCGGATGCGTACGCCGATTACTTGATGCTGCGGAAAGATTTTTTCAAAGTGCACATACACCAATGACTTATTAGGCTCGTGTTCTGTAACTTTAAACTGAATACTCATCTTAATACAGATTGAAAATGCCACTTCCATTGCTGGAAATGGCATTTTTTTGCTTAATATATCTCATCATGACTGAGATTGGCTCCTGCACAGATAGAGGTAGGCAGTCAGCTTATGACTTTTGATCAGCGTCAGGTGCTTCTGATTTGATATCTACTTTTGTTGTTTCTTCTACTTTTATTTCATCTTCTATTTCTGGCGATTCCGCTTTTCTTGCTTTTTCTTTGATCAATTTGACTTTTGGGCGTTTGGGGATGGGTTCGACATGTTTGACCGCCGCACCAAAGGCAGGTTTATAGGTTTTTTTAAGGCTTCTTTTGATTCTTCGTACGGCGAGCGCATCGGCCTCAGCCTGTTCTTCTGCCAGCGCAGTATCGTACAATCCTTGGTATACCGCGATTGTCTTTTCGATCATCTCACGCATGGTGAATTTGTTGGTCATCTCAGGTCGCGTCACACTTTCTAATTGATTGCGCACCGCTTTACATAACGAGTTGGCATTGTGTTCTTTTACCAAACCTTGCGGATAGAGCGGTTGTAAGATTTCGCTAAAGGCGGCTTTATCCCAGCCAATGACAGGTGTGCCCAAATGAATCGCTTGCAGGGCATTAATGCCGATCGATTCTGGCTCATTGGCAAGTGCCATAACGATATTGGCCGCTGAGAGCCATTCACGCATGTCATTACGCTTGCTACCCACATAAGTAATGCGCTCAGCCAACCCCAGACTGTGAGTACGTTGACGAAAGTCTTCATGAGCGACATCACCATCTTTATAATCATCGTCCATAATGATGACATGAATATTGGGAAATTGCTCTTGTAGATTGCCCAAGATATCAATCAGCCACTCTTGACCATACTCATTGCCAATGACCGTTGGAAATACGAGCCACTTCTTGTGCTCAAGCTCAGGATATTCCGCAAAGGTATGACGCAACCAATAGACCGATGGATTGTGCCGATAAGGATAGCGCCGAGTATCGATGCCGCGGTAGATACGCGTGATGATTTTCGGATCGACTTCTTCACGGCGTAGGCCTTTTTTTAGGTATTGGGTGACGCTATCAGATACAGTGATAATTGTATCGACATTGAGCAATGCTTGAGAGTATTTATTGATGGGATAAAAGCCATACATGGTTGAGACCAGCTTTGGGAAACGTTTCACGCGCGCACGGCGCAATGCTAAATGCAATATCCATGCAGGGGTGCGCGAATGTACATGAATGACATCAGGCTCATACTTCTCAATCAAATGCCGCAGTGCTGAGACTTGCAGCAATGACAGCCACGATTTTTTGTTCATGTGGACTTGATGATAGTGATTGCCATCACGCTTCAGCCGTCTGACCAAGTCATTGCTCTCATCAGCGCTAGAAACAATGATCGAGGTATGCCCGTTTTTGACCAGTGCGCGCCCAAGATGAAAAATACCGCGCTCGGATTCATCATGCTTCAAAGACGACAGTAGGCGCATCACTTTCATAATAACATAGGTCACAGGTTAGGAGGATCAAGCTGCTATTGTCAGTTAAAAGCGCATAAAACTCAACCATCAAGATAAAAAGATGGCGTCAGATATGTGGCTTTTTGCCACATTATAATCATGATTGCGTTGGCAAAAATGCCTAAAATCTTTAGCGGCGCTTTTGTAGATGCTCAGCATTGGGCAACACTTGTTTTTCGCTTAAGTATTTCCAATATCGCTGCGGTAGATATTGCCTGTGTAGCTTAGGATTTTTGCGCTCCTTGATATTGACGTTGGTAAAGTAGCCTTGCCAAAACTTTTGATAACGCTGCTCATCAGGGCTATGAATGCTGGCAGGATTGCGTAGTACCGCATCATCGAGGTCGGTGATGGTTTGCAGGGGTGCAGGACGAGTAGGCGTGCTATTACTTTTATCATAATAAACGCCGTAGCCGCGTGTCAGATCATAAATCGCCCAGTGCTGATCTTGATAACGCTGACGGAAATGCTCTCCGATTAGTGGCAAGACATTAAAATCAGGCTCGACCCGTGCAAAATAAATATCATCGGTCGTGTGCTCAAAACGTACAAAGGCCTCCATGCGATGCTTTTCACGGCCGACGGATTTGACCGTCTGTACCAGCTCTAACACATCCAAGTGACCAAGATCTTGCATAATGTAACGGCTAGGGTAGTCAATGGCATACTTAACCACACGAAACAAAGTGGTGCCGATATCGTCCTTTTCTGACAAAAACCCCCACAAAATATTGCGCATACCTGAGCGACCAAGCAAACTATTGAGCTTTACCAGTACCCGCTCTGCATGGTCTTCATTGGTTGCAACACCAGTCGCTTGCGCAATCAAGGAGGGTATATAACAGTCTTGAGCGGTGAGTTTGAGTGAGGCGTCATCTTGCAATCGATTGGCATAGACATAAAACACCGCGCTGAGCCAGCCCTCAAAGCTTGGCTCATACAGCACAACGCTGGGCGTTAACTGACCGATAGTATAATTGTCGTTTTGCGCAAGTGCTGACATGGTTTATCCTGAAACGATGTGAAATGTATTTTGGCTCGTCATAAAATCTATGTAAGTATTGTCAAATGCTACTGTTGGATATTTTTCTTGCGTGCTGTTCGCATCGCATGACAGAGGCTGCAAAAAATATCACCAGTAGCGCTACCTTTTTATTTTATTGATTTTAGATTGATTTATATTTACGACAATGCCAAATTTAAAACAACGCTAGCTGTCCGCTACGTTGATCTTTAAACTTGGTCTGCGTTTGCGCCAGTACGTACTGGCGGAAGTTATCGCGTGTCAAATGGGCAAGGTGCTCGTTTTTGCCAGTGGTTGCGATAAAATACTTGGCACGGTTGACCGCGGCTCCCATCTTTTTTAGATGATAGAGCGTCAACTGGTTAAATTTGCGTGCTTTGATGATTTTTTTGGCAGTCTTGGTACCGATGCCAGGGATACGCACGATCATCTCATAAGTAGCTGTCTGAATATTGACGGGAAAATGCTCACGATGGCGTATCGCCCACGCCAGTTTTGGGTCGCAGTCTAAGTCCAAAAATGGCGATTCTGGCTCCACAATTTCATGCGCACCAAACCCATAAAAACGCATTAACCAATCTGCTTGATATAGACGGTTCTCACGTACCATCGGCACAGGGGTCCCAATCGCTGGCAAGCGATTATCAGAGAGCATCGGTACATAGCCTGAGTAATAGACGCGTTTTAGATCGTAGGTTTTATAAAAGTGACTTGATAATTGAATCACCTGTAAGTCAGTCTCGTTGCTAGCACCGACGATCATTTGACTGGTCTGACCGGCGGGCGTAAATTTAGGCGCTTTTTTATGAGTTTTGCGGCTCTCACGGATGGTGATGATTTCCTCTTTTACTGTTTCCATCGGCGCTTTTAATTGATCGTGTGATTTTTCTGGCGCGAGCAAAGCCAATCCTGATTTGGTTGGAATTTCGATGTTGACGCTCAGACGGTCTGCATATAGTCCTGCCTCTAACAATAGCTCTTTTGAAGCGCCAGGAATGGTTTTTAGATGAATATAACCATTGAAACGCTCGCGAGTACGCAGTATCTTTGCCACTTCGACCAGTCGCTCCATCGTATAGTCGCCACTTTTGAAGATACCAGAGCTGAGAAACAGCCCTTCGATATAGTTGCGGCGGTAGAATTGCATGGTCAAATCGACGACTTCTTCAACCGTAAAAGCCGCGCGCGGCGTGTCGTTGCTTTTACGCGAGGTGCAGTACGCGCAGTCATAGATGCAATGGTTGGTCAAAAGAATTTTTAGCAGACTGACACAGCGACCATCTTCGGTATAGCTGTGACAGATACCACTTCTTGAGGCATCGCCTAGAGCGCCGCCTTGGTTTTTGCGAGTACCAGCGGAGGATGAGCAGGAGACATCATATTTGGCAGCGTCGGCCAAAATATTGAGCTTGCCCTGTAATCTTTCATAATTGATGCTTGCCATAAGTCGGTTATTACCAATTAATTAATGAGTAACTATTTTACCAAAATATGTGTTAAGTCATTGTATTTATAAGAAAATTTAAAAAATAACACGACAAATAGTGTCGTATCCATCAAGAGGTTGTGAGCGAGCATACGTGCTACTCGATATGACACACATTAAAAAAGGCCTTGAATATTCAAGACCCTTTGCAACATGATACTGTTAAAGACGTGTATTTGTAGTGAACGAGTCATTTATTGAACCTTGGCACGTATCACGACGGTTTGATTGCCATTGGCATTAAGATTTGCTAAGTTCCATTTTAGGCCAGAGTAGTTTTCTTGCACAACAACGGTATTGCCAACTTGCTGAATGGTTTTATAAGTGTCACCGCCAGTGGTGGCAAACGTTGGTAATGGGCTATTTAACGATACCAGCTGGACGCCGCTCGGCAATGAAACCATAGCATTGATGTCATTAACTGGCTGTGCCGTGGTGTTGGTGTAGGTGGTGTGATACTCAATGACATCACCAGGGGCGATATGGTTGGCAGGCACCGCAACTTCACGTCCAGCACTATTCTTCATGATTTTCATGACCTTGGTGTTTGCATTGACGACACCCGGAGTGCTAAAAGTCGGGGTCAATTGCAAGGTATCTAACGTGGTCGTAGTGATTTGATTGGCGACAGGCTGGTTAGTGATGACGGTTGTCGCTGGCGCATTCATCACAGGTAACGGAGTAGCGGTAGTGACAGGCAGGGCTTGTGTCACAGTGCTAACTGGCGTAGTGATGACATCCACTTTAGTGACATTGTTGGTCACTCGATTGGTTACAGGTACGCTTGTGACAGTCGTGCTGCCTTGAACAACAGGAGATTGGCGAACGACATAGCGCGGCACAGTCGTCACTTGAGTCACGGCATAAGGCATGCCATCTTGCATGGTGATACCGTTAGGTGTCGCAGTAATAGTGGCTGTTTGCCCATTAGAATATTGTTCAACTACCGTCGTGCTACCACCAGCAGATGAGCTAATCGCAATCTCAGGAGCGGCATGGGCTGAGGATGCAAGCACCATACCTGCGAGTATTGCAGATACCGTGGTGGTTAGTGCTGATGGTGCATAAGATTTCATGGTCATAATAGACTCCTTAACAGTATCAATAAAAAAAAGCAGCAATAAGTAAAACAGCAATAATTAACATCTAAACAAGCAAAACCCCCGCTAAATGACACCAAAAAGTATGCCAAATAACGAGGGTATCAGTACTGACGATAGTCGGTGTCTATAATCAGACCATCATTATTTTGAGTAAAAGTGCTTCAGTATAAATTTACATCGATATTATGTGGGTAATATCACCTAATATAAAAATTACGATGCACTAAAAACTCAAATAATTATGCGCCAAAACAAATCGTGTATAAAAGCTGCATTGTGTAACCGAAACGGTATAAATGCTATCAATACGTAATGTTGCTTATATTCATGTTATTGGGTGGCGAGTAGCCAGTGGTATCTGCCACTGTCAAACATGTTTGCTATTTAAGAGAACTAGTATTTAAAGAGCTATTATTCAAAGCGCCTTTTATCCAGCCTTTAAAGCATCACGCCTACGGATGACCAGAAATAGTGAGTCTTATTAGTCGTATATGACTTTCATCACTTCATATTCAACCACGCCCTTTGGCGTTTCGATACGTACTTCGTCGCCTTCGAATTTACCGATGAGGCCACGAGCGATTGGTGAATTGACTGAGATTTTGCCAGCCTTGAAATCAGCCTCATCATCGCCGACGATTTTGTACTGTTTTTCTTCTTCAGTGTCCATATTTTCGATTATGACGCTGACGCCAAACACGACACGACCTTCTTTTGGCAATGTCGAGGGATCGATGACTTGTGCGCCGCCAAGTTTCGCTTCGATATCACGAATACGCGCTTCGCAAAAGCCTTGTTGCTCACGGGCAGCATGGTACTCAGCGTTTTCTTTTAAATCGCCGTGCTCGCGGGCTTCAGCAATCGATGCGGTGATGCGTGGACGGTCGACACTTTTTAACTGTTTTAATTCAGCTTCTAAAGCTGCATGTCCTTGCGGAGTCATGGGATAACGTTGCATGTTTTTTCCTTAAACCAATAACACCACACCATCTCATAAGGAGATGGTGTCAATGTTGTTGCAATGAGTATGAAATATAAAAAGAGCGGGGTTCAGATGGTGTCGTCAGTAAATAGGCTGTTGTGTGTTAGCACCTCTACTTTTAGCACCAAGCGCACTGAACCTTACGTAATAAAAAGCATAGTCGCAATTTAGCCACTATGCTTTTGTAGGTTTGTCTCTTTCAAGATATTGTTTTTTTAACGTATGATTATCACAAAATAATCAATAACAAGTCTTGGCTAAGCTTTTATATAAGCTTAGCGGTTATGCTTAATCTACTGAAATTATTTAGCCGCGTCAATAGACTTTGCTTGCTCATGCAAATCTTGTAACTTATAGACATCAAACGGTAAGTCAATCGCATAAGATTTACAGACGGCATCTGCCGCGCCTAACGTGGTGACATAGAACACTTTGCCTTGTAGCGCACTACGGCGAATAGAGAATGAATCCTCTTGTGCCTGCTTGCCTTCAGTCGTGTTAATGATAAGGTCGATTTTGCCGTTTTTCAAGGCATCAACGATATGCGGGCGACCTTCAGTGACCTTGTTGATTTGCTGACTTTCGATACCAGCGTCGCTCAGTACTTTTTGCGTCCCAGTCGTTGAGACGATTTTGAAGCCAAAGTCTACCAGTTGACGGGCGATCGGGGCGATTTGCGCTTTGTCACTGTCACGAACCGAAATAAAGACGGTTTTGGTCTCGCCTTCAGTTGGTAGGCCTGGTAGACGCTCGTTACTACCGATGATGGCTTTGTAAAATGCTTCGCCAAAGGTTTTGCCCACGCCCATGACTTCACCCGTCGATTTCATCTCAGGACTCAAGATTGGATCAACACCAGGGAATTTAGCAAATGGGAACACTGCTTCTTTGACCGCATAAAATGCTGGAACAATCTCAGTCGTAAAGCCTTGGTCTTTGAGCGAGGTGCCAGCCATACAGCGAGCCGCAACCTGTGCTAATGAAGTACCGATACACTTAGAGACAAAGGGTACGGTACGCGCAGCGCGTGGGTTCACTTCTAAGATGTAAACGGTTTCGCCTTTGACCGCGAACTGAACGTTCATCAGACCAACAACGCCAAGCTCTTTTGCCATCGCGACTGTTTGCGCGCGCATGACATCACATAGCTCTTTAGACAGTGAGTATGGCGGCAGTGAACATGCTGAGTCGCCTGAGTGGACACCTGCCTGTTCGATATGCTGCATGATACCGCCGATGACAACATCGGTACCATCACATACACAGTCAACATCAACTTCGATGGCGTCATCTAAGAAGCGATCGAGTAGGACAGGCGCTTCGTTTGAGGCTTGTACTGCAGTGCGCAGGTAATGTTTTAGCTCATCTTCGTTATAGACGATTTCCATCGCGCGGCCACCTAATACATAAGATGGACGTACCACCAATGGATAGCCTACGTCTTTTGCTTTAACCAAGCCGTCTTCTAAGCTGGTTGCTAAGGCGTTCGATGGTTGTACAAGGTTTAGCTGCTGAATCATATGCTGGAAGCGCTCACGGTCTTCAGCGCGGTCGATCGCATCAGGACTCGTACCGATGATTTTTACGCCTGCTGACTCTAACGCGCGGGCCAGTTTCAATGGCGTTTGGCCACCGAACTGTACAATCACGCCATCAGGGTTTTCGATACGGACGATCTCTAGCACGTCCTCTAACGTGATTGGCTCAAAATATAAACGGTCGGAGGTGTCATAATCGGTTGAAACCGTTTCAGGGTTACAGTTGACCATAATGGTCTCATAGCCGTCTTCACGCATGGCAAGCGCTGCATGTACACAGCAATAATCAAACTCGATACCTTGACCGATACGGTTAGGGCCGCCACCGATGACCATGATTTTTTTCTTGTCAGTTGGGTTGGCTTCACATTCGCTATCGTAGGTTGAGTACATATAAGCGGTGCTGGTCGCAAACTCTGCAGCGCACGTATCGACACGCTTATACACGGGATAGACGCCTAAATCCCAACGCTTTTTGCGTAGTTGCTTTTGTGAGATACCAAGCAATTTAGCCAAACGCAAATCTGACAAGCCTTTACGCTTAAAGCGACGTAGGTTGTTTTCGTTTAAGCCACCAAAGCCGAGTGATTTTACCGTCGCTTCAGTCTTAACGATGTCTTCGATTTGTACCAAGAACCATGGGTCAATCTTGGTGTAATTAAATACGTCATCAACGCTCATACCGACACGGAAGGCATCAGCAACGTAATAGATACGCTCAGGCGTTGGAATGGTTAAGCGGTTGATAATCTCACTACGAGCCTTCTCAGCACTGACTTTGGATAAATCAATTTGCTCATCGAAACCATCCGCGCCAGTTTCCATACCGCGTAATGCTTTTTGCATCGACTCTTGGAAGTTACGACCGATCGCCATGACTTCACCGACCGATTTCATCTGCGTCGAGAGGATATTGTCCGCTTGTGGGAATTTTTCAAAGTTGAAACGCGGTATCTTGGTGACAACGTAATCAAGCGCAGGCTCAAAGCTGGCTGGCGTTTTTCCGCCTGTGATGTCATTTTGCAATTCATCTAGGGTATAACCGATTGCCAGTTTTGCCGCGATTTTGGCAATTGGGAAGCCAGTCGCTTTTGAGGCGAGGGCAGACGAGCGTGATACGCGTGGATTCATCTCGATAACTACCATACGTCCCGTATCAGGGTTGATACCGAACTGGACGTTTGAGCCGCCTGTTTCAACACCGATCTCACGCAATACTGCGAGTGAGGCGTTACGCATGATTTGGTATTCTTTATCGGTCAACGTCTGCGCGGGTGCGACAGTGATTGAGTCGCCTGTATGTACGCCCATTGGGTCAAAGTTTTCGATGGCACAGATGATGATGCAGTTGTCGTTTTTGTCACGGACCACTTCCATCTCGTACTCTTTCCAGCCGATGAGTGACTCATCGATAAGTAGCTGATGGTTTGGTGATAGATCAAAACCACGCTCACAAATCTCGATAAACTCATCGCGGTTATAAGCGATACCACCGCCTGAACCACCCATGGTGAATGAGGGACGAATGATACACGGATAACCCATCTTTTCTTGAGTGGCAAAGGCTTCTTCCATCGTTTCAGCCGTTTCAGCGCGCGGGCACTCAAGGCCGATACGTTTCATCGCCTTGTCGAATAAGTCGCGATCTTCTGCCATCTCAATTGAGTCTTTGGTGGCGCCAATCAGCTCGCAGTCATACTTAGTCAGTACGCCATGTTTATCGAGATCTAGCGCACAGTTTAGCGCGGTCTGTCCGCCCATGGTTGGCAGGATTGCATCAGGACGCTCTTTGGCAATGATTTGCTCAACGGTCTGCCACGTGATCGGCTCGATATAGGTCGCATCTGCCATGACAGGGTCGGTCATGATGGTCGCAGGGTTTGAGTTGACCAAGATGACACGGTAGCCTTCTTCTTTTAGTGCTTTACACGCCTGTGCGCCTGAGTAGTCAAACTCACACGCTTGGCCGATAACGATGGGGCCTGCGCCAATGATAAGAATGCTTTTTATGTCGGTACGTTTTGGCATAGTTAGAGCTACCTTCGTTTGATGATATTTTAAGTAATCTTTATTTTTGATAACGCTTATGGCGTTTTATACTTACAATGCGTTGTTACAGTACTGCTCAAACCGCTTTTAGCGATTCAAGCATTGACTTATTATCAAGTTATAATGAATCGTTAAGCTTGAGCAGTTTTAGCCGCTTCCATCATCTCAGCAAACTTATCAAATAGCGGACCACAATCATGCGGGCCAGGGCTGGCCTCTGGGTGACCTTGGAAGCTAAATACTGGCTTGTTGGTCAGCTCGATGCCTTGGTTAGTACCATCGAATAATGAGCGATGCGTTGACTTAACGTTTTCTGGTAGCGTATCTTCATCAACCGCAAAGCCATGGTTTTGACTGGTGATCATCACTGTGCCAGTCGCTAGATCTTGCACCGGATGGTTGGCACCATGGTGGCCTGTTTTCATTTTGATGGTATTGGCGCCGCTGGCAAGACCAATTAGCTGATGACCTAAGCAGATGCCAAACGTTGGTACGTCTGTTTCTTCAATAATGTGACGTACGGCGTCGATTGCATAACCACAAGCGGCAGGATCGCCAGGGCCGTTTGATAAGAAGATACCGTCTGGGTTCATCGCTAGCACGTCTGCAATAGGCGTTTGTGCTGGGACAACCGTCACGTGGCAGCCGCGGTCGACGAGCATACGCAGAATATTGGTTTTGCTACCGAAGTCATAAGCGACGACGTTGAATTTGGCATCGATATGAATGCCGAGCTGCTTAAAGAAGCCGCCAGTACCACTGTCATGGCTACCCGCCACGTCACGGTTGAGTAGGGTGTCTGATAGATCCCATGTGCCCGCTGTCCATTCAAAGCTTTCTGTCGTGCAGCATTCTTTTGCCAGATCCATGCCCTTTAGACCTGCAAAGCCTTGTGCCAGCTCAATCGCTTTTTGCTCGTCGTCGCTTGTGATCGTCTCACCGTTTGATGCAGTCATGATACAACCGTTTTGTGCACCTTTATCGCGCAATAGGCGGGTCAACTGGCGTGTATCAATTTCAGCGATAGCGACGGTATTGTTACGTTGTAGATAGTCGCTTAGTGATTCTGAGTTGCGGAAGTTAGAGGTTGCCATGGTCGCGTCACGGATGATGAGACCGTCTGCCCATACTTTGTGACCGTTACCAGACTCGGTATCCTCGGCATTGGTACCTGTATTACCGATATGCGGATATGTCAAGGTCACCAGCTGTCGCGCATAACTTGGATCGGTTAGAATTTCTTGATACCCTGTCATGGCGGTATTAAATACCACTTCACCAACACGATGACCTAGGCTGCCGATACTGACACCGCGAAAAATTGTACCGTCTGCTAGTGCCAAAATTGCTTGTGTTTCTACCGATGAATTCAAGGATTGCCTCCGCTATTATTGGTGAGTGCCATCATGTTTTGTGGGTTAGGGTTTTGCTCTGTATCCTTTTATTTACCGCACCTGACTGTTGTCATATAGAAGTAATAAAAGGACGGCACACAAAAATTTCCCACAAAAAAGCGAGAAGACATTATTGATGAAAACTACAAAACTCACTCGATAGTGAATAGGTAACTTGCATCATGTCCGCTCGCTTAGGCACAGATTTTGCGTATTATATACAAAATAGTAACTTATGGCTAGTATCAAGGGCAAACTGAGTGATTAAAACTGGTAGTGGACAGACAGCCCGTAATAGTCAGGCGCAAGATTGGTTGTGATGAGAAGCTGATCGTTATAGCTTTTGGTCAAATACATACTACTGGCAACCCCTAGTGCTGCACCAGCAAATACATCAGCCACATCATGTTTTTCCGCTTTAACACGGCTATAACCCACAAAAGTTGCGCCAACATAAGCTGGAATACTATATTCTAATCCATAGCGTTTATGAATGAAGCTTGCGCCCTGAAATGCCAAAGAAGTATGTCCTGATGGGAAGGAGTCATTGTCGCTATGGTCAGGGCGCTCTTTATTAATGGTTGACTTCACAGCATAGGTCACGGCAAGATTGGTAGCAAATGATTGATAAAATTGCTGACGTCCCTCTTTATCATTCATATAATGCGTGCTGCCATAAGCAATGGCAGGTATGGCAACCGCAACAATGTCACCGGCTCTCTCCAAACTTGAGGTATCTTCAGCATAACTGGGCGCGGTGATGATCACACTACTTGCCAACAAGATAATAGGTACGTGTGTTTCGCGAAGCATGGATGCGTCCTTAGTAGGGTAGCGGTACTTGTTAGGGCAGGCGCTACGATAGCAAAATGAGAATGTTGGCCTTGCTAATTGTACTATAAAGTGGACACACGATAAGGTATTAAATGGGATTGTATACTGTAAAATATATTTTTTATGGCTATGGTCCAAAGTGAGATGGTTCTTTGACATGCGAATCAAATAAGCATAAAAATGATTGTGGTATAACCAATGACTTACTCCAAAATAACATTATCCTTACTAAGGAAAAACGATGATATTTAAATATTTAGACAAAACCCCTGAGTTTGCCGTACCGTTCAATGGTTGGGTGGCTGATTCAGCACAAGTAATCGGTGATGTGTATTTGGGTCATCAGGCCAATGTTTGGTTTGGTGCGGTGATACGCGGCGATAACGATCGTATTCATATCGGCGACTATAGTAATGTGCAAGAAAATAGTGTGATTCACACTGATGCAGGTATCAAAGTGACTATCGGTGATTACGTGACTATTGGCCATCTAGCGATGCTGCATGGCTGTGAGATCGGTGATAACAGTCTGGTTGGTATCGGTGCGGTGGTACTCAATAATGTCAAAATAGGTAAAAACTGCCTGATAGGGGCGAAAGCCTTAATTACTGAAGGTCAGGTTATTCCTGACAATTCCCTGGTGATGGGCGCGCCTGCAAAAGTGGTCAAGACGTTAACAGATGAGCAAGTAGCGATGTTGAAAATGTCAGCGCTGCATTATGCTGAGCGTTGTCAAAAATTCAAAACAGGTTTAACAGAAATAGCGATGCCTGACTAAAGGTAAATGGTTAAAGCAATTATAAGTGGACAGATCACAAGGTACGAGCTTTATCTAATTGATGTACTATTTAATTAATGTACTCCTCCTTAGTCGATAATCGTACCCAATTTTATTAAAAGATCCATATTTTTTCACAACCAACGATAAGGTCTCACCATGCAGGCAAATCCAGCACAAACACAACAAAAACAACTGGCGTTATTTGATTTAGATCATACCTTACTGGATGTCGATAGCGATTATCTTTGGGGCGAGTATATCGTCAAGCACGACCTTGTCGATGAGGCTGAGTATCGTACTGCCAATCAGAAATTTTACAATGACTATATCGAAGGGACGTTAGATGCGACAGAGTACAATGAATTCGTCGCGCAGTTTTTGAGTAGTCTGCCGCTTGATAGACTTGATGAGCTAAGAGAAGATTACATCAAAAGTGAAATCGAGCCACATATTCGCCCAAAAGCAATGGAAGCATTGTGCCAGCATATTGAGCAAGGGCACGACGTGGTGATTATTTCTGCAACCAATGATTTTGTGGTGTCCGCTATTGCCAAGCGCTTTGGCATTGAGTCAGCCAATGTATTGGCTACGCCGCTTGAGATAAAAGATGAGCGTTATACGGGCAAGCTGACTGATAAACCAAACTTTCAGGCAGGCAAGATCTACCATTTAGATAAGTGGCTCAATAAGCAGCAAGCAGCGGGCATCACCTTTGAAAAAACCTATGCCTATTCAGACTCCAAAAACGACATTCCATTGCTAGAATGGGCGGATGTGGCGATCTGTGTGTCACCTGATGAGGCGCTGCATGCTCATGCCTTGGCGCATCGCTGGGCAGTAGAAGATTGGTCAATCTAGATTGCTTAATCTAGTAATAGTAGGAACAAGAATAATTAGACAACCATTTATGATCAATCTCATTTAAAATAGCGCCAAATGCGTTATTTATTTTTTTAGAAAAACAGGAACACTTATGGAAATCAATCCGTATCAAGAACAGATTAAAAATTTATCAGAGCGCGGGCAGGATTTGCGGAGGTATCTTTGACTTCGATGGTAAGCAAGAACGCTTAGAGGAAGTCAATTTAGAGTTAGAAAACCCTGAGCTGTGGAATGATCCAGAACGCGCGACCAAAATTAATAAGGAAAAAAGCCACCTTGATGGTGTCATCGATGTGGTGGTCTCTCTTGAAACCACGCTAGCGGATGCGTCTGCCATGCTAGAGCTGGCAGTAGAGGCAGAAGATGAGTCCTTGCTAGCTGACGTGCAAAGCGAGCTAGATGATGCTGAGCAGCGCGTGGCTGATCTAGAGTTCCGCCGTATGTTTAGCGGCGAGATGGATCCAAACAACTGCTACTTGGATATCCAGTCGGGCAGTGGCGGCACCGAAGCGCAAGACTGGGCGGAGATGCTACTGCGTATGTATACACGCTGGGCGGAAGCGCATGGCTTTAAGGTAGATGTGATTGAAGTGTCTGCTGGCAGTGTCGCGGGTATCAAGTCGGCCACGATTGAGATCAAAGGCGACTACGCGTTTGGTTGGCTGCGTACTGAGATTGGCGTCCATCGTTTGGTACGTAAATCACCATTTGATAGCAATAACGGTCGTCATACCTCGTTTGCGGCGGTGTTTGTCTCGCCTGAGATTGATGATAATGTCGAGATTGACATCAACCCTGCCGACTTGCGCATCGATACCTATCGCTCCTCAGGAGCGGGCGGTCAGCACGTCAACACAACTGATTCTGCGGTACGTATTACCCATGAGCCAAGTGGTGTGGTGGTGACTTGTCAGAATGAGCGTAGTCAGCATGGCAACAAAGCCACGGCAATGAAGATGCTACGTGCTAAGCTCTATGAGCTTGAGATGCAAAAACGTATGGAAAAACAACAAGCGGTTGAAGACAATAAGTCTGATGTCGGCTGGGGCAGCCAGATTCGCTCGTACGTGCTCGATGACTCTCGTATCAAGGATCTGCGTACAGGCGTTGAAACCTTCAACACGGGCGCGGTACTAGATGGCGACCTCGATCAGTTTATCGAAGCCAGTCTAAAAGCAGGTCTATAAAATAGAATTCAAATACCAACTAACATGTAATTAAGGAAGATTATGCCAAGCGTAAATAATTATTTTGATGACAAAGTGACATCCATTGCTTTTCAAACAGCAACCAAGCCTGCAACGGTAGGTGTTATGGAAATTGGTGAGTATGAATTTGGCACTGGTGAGTTTGAGACTATGAGTGTGGTGAGCGGTGCATTGACGGTCAAGCTACCAGAGAGTGATGAGTGGCAAACGTTCAATGCTGGCGAGCAATTCACCGTTGAAGCCAATCAAAAATTCCAAGTAAAAGTTGACGTAGAAACCGCTTATTTATGTGTATACGGTAAATAATAGACTTCTTGCATAAGTCATCGTCAGCCCTTGTAACTCCGTCAGTGGAAGTCAATGAACTGGTACTTTTGCAAGAGATCTAATGACTTTTATTGTAAAGTAGTATCAAAATAAAAAAAGCCAAGTATTTTATGCTTGGCTTTTTTTGTAAGCATGTCATTCTCTAGCTCACTCTTTATAAGTCTTTACGGTACTGCACCATGTCTGTCTGAGTGGCAATGGCATCATAGAGTTTACGAGCGGCGGCGTTGCTCTCTTGCGTCGTCCAATAGACGCGGTTACAGTCTTGGTCCTTAGCAAAGGAGTAGACATATTCAATCAATGCGCGTCCTACGCCTTGACCACGGACATTATCCGCGACATATAAATCCTCTAAGTAACAACACGCGTTAGTATTCCATGTGTTGGGATGCAGTACCACATGGGTAATACCTACCAAAACATCCTCTCTCCACGCCCCAAATCCATAGATAGCAACGCTTTCATTTAACAAGTTGCGCCACGTCGTCTCCGTCGTGCTTGATGGCAAACTGGTTTCATAGAACATGAGATAGTTTTGCCACAATATTAACCACAACTCGTAATCGGTCTTAGAGAGTGGTGTTATCTTGATAGAAGAGTGGTTCATTTTTTATAAACTTAAGTCGTGAGTAGTGCTGAATTATGCCTCAGAAATGCAACATTTAGAACCCTTGTCCCTATTTTTATCACTGCTATATTTTACACAGGATTACACTTTGTCCGTGGCAAACAAACAGCAAAAATAAGCGCAGTTGATTATGCTAAAACCATAAAATTATTAGATGAGTTTTTTATGGGCAAAACAAATGAGCAGTCGACAACGCAGGATGTGCGCCATGACTATGAGCGTCTCGCACGCCGTGCCAATCTGCGTTATGTGAGTGACGACGAACCAGGTTATGAGCGTAGACGTTGGGGTCGCGGATTTACCTATCGCGATGCAACGGGCAAGACAGTCAAAGACAAAGCGCTGCGTCAGCGGTTTGATGCATTGGTGATACCGCCCATGTGGTCAGAGGTGTGGATATGTCAAGACGAAAAAGGCCATCTACAATCGACAGGACGCGATGAAAAATCACGCAAGCAGTACTTGTATCATCCCTCGTGGAATAATATTCGTGACCAAGCCAAGTTTGATGCAATGATAGGCTTTGCAGAGGCGCTGCCCAATCTACGCGCGCAGGTCGAGACAGATTTGGAAGCAGAATCATTGTCACGCACCAATGTACTCGCTGCCGTGGTCAAATTGCTTGAAACCACATTGATTCGTATTGGTAACAGCCGCTATGCCAAGCAAAATAAAAGCTATGGTCTGAGTACGTTACGTAGTAAGCATGTCAGCGAAACGGATAATGGACTGGCGTTTGATTTTGTCGGAAAAAGCGCAAAAGAACACCACATCGAGCTGCAAGACGAGCGCTTGATTGACATCGTGCAGGCATGTTCTGAGCTGCCGGGCTATCAAATATTCAAATACTTAGATGACAATGGACATAAACAAGTCGTCGACAGTAGCGATATCAACGACTACTTGCGAATGCATACATGCGGTATGGACTGCGAAAGCAAATTATATAGTGCAAAAGATTTTCGTACATGGATGGCAAGCGTGCTCGCGGCAAGTTATCTATATGATGAGCTGCAAACGACCGCAGGCGCTAGTATACTTGCCAGCGCACCAGAAAGCGCTGAGCGTCAGCAGCTGGTCACCGATATGGTAAAAAGCGTGGCGGCAGAGCTGGGTAATACGCCAACCGTATGCCGCGCGTCGTATATTCACCCCATCATTATTGAGCGTTTTTTGGCAGGGGAATTTTATGACGACTACAAACAAGCACGCCGCGGTCGTACAAAAAAATACCAAAGCTGTGAGGAGAAAGCCTTACTAGGTTTTCTCAGTGCTGATCGTTAAATACCGATACTTGAGAAAGTACTTCAAAATAACTTAAATATATGATCTTACAAGTTTTTTAAGTTTGCTAATGGCTATTTTATGATAAATAGTTATAGGTCATGCTTATTTATATAAAATAAAAATGATACGTTATGTATTGAAATAAGTATAAAAATGCGTTACTAATAGAGCATGTTAAATACAAAGATACTAAACGGTCTATAGGATGTGACCGTTTTACAATATGAATATCATTTTATCTGCTATTGCTAAAGGATTAGCTTATGAACACCGCCTCTCAAACTCCTACCATCAGTCACACAGATGCTTCAGCGACACCAAAAGAATATACCGATTATTATAATAATTTTGATATGGATACATTGCTGTCAGAAATTTTTGGCGAGCATGTCGATGATCGATTAAATGCTTATATGGCTTGCTGTGGTCGTCATGTACGTGATGGCCGCGCGGATAATGCCGCACTGGTACACGAAGATACGGCAGGCAATGTCACGCGCATGAGCTTTGGTGAGCTCGATAAAGCCAGTGCACAGGTTGCCAACTTACTACAGTCGTATGGCGTAAAAGCGGGGGACAAAGTAGCGACGATGCTGCCACGTACGCCTGAGCTGCTGACCGTTGTATTGGCAACATGGCGCATTGGCGCGGTATATCAGCCATTATTCACCGCTTTTGGTTATGACTCAATCAAATATCGCATGGATAAAGCCTTTACCAAAGTGGTCTTTACCAATGTAGAGAACCGCAGCAAGTTTGATGATTTGGCTGTGCAAACCAAAATGGTATTGGTCGGCAGTACTGAAGATGCTCAGACGTGGGGTGACGATCACTACCGTCAGTCCATGGAATCACAGGCGCAAATGATAGAACCCGTCACGCTCGATACGGATGCACCATTTTTGCAGATGTTTACCTCGGGGACAGTCGGTAAGTCAAAAGGCGTGAGTGTGCCATTATCAGCGTTACCTGCTTTTTACCTATATATGCGTTATGCCATTGATTTACGCGAAGACGATCAATATTGGAACATGGCAGATCCTGGCTGGGCATATGGCTTATATTACGCCATCACAGGGCCTCTGCTATTAGGGATCACGACTTATTTTAATGAAGCAGGATTTGACGCGACCAATACGCGCGACTTTATGATGCGTCATCAGATCACCAATTTGGCCTCTTCACCAACAGCATTTCGCATGATGAAATCCAGCGGCGTTTTTGACAACGTTAATGAAGACAATAACGCCAAACTCGCTTTGCGCTGTGCCAACTCGGCAGGGGAAACATTGAACACCGAAGTGGTCAACTGGGTTGAGACCTATCTGAACTGCCAAGTAAAAGATCAATACGGACAAACAGAAACAGGCATGACCTGCTGTGCGCATCATGCGCTGGCACATGAATCACCAGTCGGCTCGATGGGTATGGCACTACCAGGTCATACGCTGGTGGTATTAGATGACGATATGAATGTACTACCAGATGGTGAGCAAGGACAGCTAGCAGTCGTGGTCAGTCAGTCACCTGCGTTTTATTTCCATGGTTATAGCTGGAACGAAAAACAAGCTTTCGTTGATGATTACTATCTGACAGGCGACGTGGTCGAGCGTCATAGTGACGGCAGTTACTGGTTCTCAGGCCGTGATGATGACATTATTATTACCGCAGGTTACCGTGTAGGGCCCACCGATGTCGAAAACACTGTATTAGAGCATGAAGCAGTGGCAGAATCTGCAGCAGTAGGCGTGCCAGACGAAGTGCGTGGACATACCATCAAGTCTTATGTAGTGCTAAAAGATGGCATCGAAGGTAGCGAGCAAATCGCCAAAGAAATCCAAGAGCTGGTGCGCAAACGTCTATCAACTCATGCCTATCCACGTGAGGTCGAATTTGTGACCGAATTACCAAAAACACCAAGTGGCAAAATTCAACGCTTTTTGCTACGTAGTTTATCTGCTGCGTAACTACCCGATAGAGCGTTTATAGATAATTCATAGAAAACAGCTAATAAAAAATGAAGATTTAAAGGATTAATCATGCAAGTCAAACAACATAGCTTTTTGGTCACAGGCGGTGCATCAGGTTTGGGCGAGTCAGTGGCTCGTGCGATTGTCTATCAAGGCGGCAACGTCGTCATCGCTGATCTAAACGAATCAGCAGGGCAAGCATTAGTTGCTGAGCTGGGTGATAGCGCACGTTTTGTGCGCTGTGACATCACTAACGGCGATGAGGTGCAATCAGCGGTTGAGATGGCTGAGTCAGCTTTTGGCGGCTTACAAGGCTCAATCAACTGTGCGGGTATCGTAGTGGTACAAAAGCTACTGGATCGTGATAACAATCCGGCAGACCTTGAGTCATTTAGTCGCGGGGTCAATGTCAATCTGGTGGGTTCATTTAATGTCGCCCGTTTGGTCGCGGCTAGCATCGCCAAACGCATAGCGAATGATAGCAATGCAGGCGAGCATGTACAAAAGAATGTAGATCAAGGCATTATTATTAATACAGCTTCTATCGCAGCCTTTGATGGTCAAGTGGGTCAAGCCAGCTATTCTTCTTCCAAGGCAGGCGTGGTTGGTCTGACCTTGCCGCTTGCTCGCGAGCTGGCACGTCATGGCATACGCGTTATGACCATCGCACCGGGTGTCTTTGCCACACCGATGATGGAGAGCATTCCTGAAAAAGCCCGCGAGCAGCTAGAAGCAGGCGTGCCTTATCCCAAGCGTTTGGGCGCTCCCAATGAGTTTGCAAAATTGGTCACTCATATCATTGATAATGCTTATCTAAATGGCGAGGTGATCCGCTTAGATGGTGCAATTCGTATGGTGTAACATTTGAGTAATTCATTCGTTTTGCACAAAGTTTATCTACACAATCTGACATAGTGCTTTGATACATATGATTAATGACAAAAAACTCATTGTGAGGATCAAAGCCTATGTCATTTTTTTATAATAAATTTCACCCGTCAAATGAGCAGCGCATGTATTGGTTACTTATAGGCATTAGCCTTGCTGCTACTGTAAGCACCAGTGCTATTGCTTATGCCAAAACCACCTCAAAACCCAAAAATCCTATTCCTGCGTCGACAGTCATTGATCGAGTCTTCGTCGACAAATCAGATCGTGTCTTAACATTGATGAGCGATGGTAAAGCCATTAGGTCGTATCATATTGCGCTAGGGGGTAGTCCATCGGGACATAAGCAACAAGAAGGCGATCAGCGTACGCCCGTTGGGATTTATACCTTAGATTATAAAAACGAGAACTCTATTGCGCATCGTTCTATCCATACTAGCTATCCAAATGATGAAGACAAGGCACGAGCGAAGTCATTAGAGGTCAATCCGGGCGGCGACATTATGATTCATGGGCAAATGAATGGCTTTGGCGCTTTGGGATGGCTGAATCAACAACGCGACTGGACAGATGGCTGTATCGCCGTGACCAATGCCGAGATGGATGAGATTATGGTATCGGTGATACTTGGTACTCCTATTGAAATCGTGGAGTAGCATAGTCGGATTATGATTGGGTCTATACTCAATAAGTGCATTGCTTATTACCATATTCAACGGAGATTTCTCTTGAATTTACATCAATAAAATGGCATTTCTTACCTACTAACTTCCTTTATCTGGTATTAATAGCCCATTTAAATATTGTTAATAATAAATATCATTGTCTTAAGTAAGGTTTTATTGATTTATTGTCTTGAAATAACCGTATGCATACCTTATATAAATGACAGATAACAGTGGGCACTAGACTAGGAGAGTCCCTAGAAGTTCCACTGAAAATACTAATTATAAAAGGATATAAACATGAGATTTGAGAAGTTTACGCAAAAACTGCAATCAGCGATTCAAGAAGCTCAGAGCCTAGCGTTAGGTCGTGATCATACGGGCATTGATCCTGTGCATTTGCTTGCGGTATTGCTACAAGATGAGTCGAATTTATCTATCTGCCAACAAGCAGGCGCTTCTATTCCAGCGCTAAAAAATGGCGTTGCCAAAGCACTCGATAACCAAGCGACCATTTCGGAGCCGACAGGTGACGTCAATTTAAACCCAAACTCGGTAAAAATATTGAACTTGGCAGATCGTCAGGCGCAAAAAGAAGGCGATGATTTTATTGCGACTGAATGGGTCATGTTGGCACTCGCTGAGCAAGGCGAAACCAAAAAAATATTTGAAAGTGCAGGCGTGACGGCAAGCAAACTAAAAGCGGTCATTGAGCAGCTGCGCGGTGATGATACCGTCAATAACCAAAACGCTGAAGATCAGCGTGATGCACTCAACAAATACACGATTAACCTGACTGAACAAGCAGAGCTTGGCAAGCTAGACCCAGTCATTGGCCGTGACGAAGAGATTCGCCGTACTATTCAGGTACTGTCGCGCCGTACCAAAAACAACCCTGTGCTCATTGGTGAGCCGGGCGTTGGTAAAACAGCCATCGTAGAAGGCTTGGCACAAAAAATCATCAATGGCGACGTACCAGAAGGCTTGCGCCGCAAAGAAGTGTTGTCATTAGACTTGGGCGCGCTAATCGCTGGGGCAAAATTCCGCGGTGAGTTCGAAGAGCGTCTCAAAAGCGTATTGAGCGACTTGGCCAAACAAGAAGGCAATGTCATTCTGTTCATCGATGAGCTGCATACGATGGTTGGTGCAGGCAAGTCTGAAGGCGCGATGGACGCAGGCAATATGCTCAAACCTGCTTTGGCACGCGGTGAGCTGCACTGCGTTGGTGCGACCACCCTTGATGAGTATCGCCAGTACATCGAAAAAGACGCTGCGCTTGAACGTCGTTTTCAAAAGGTTTTGGTCGATGAGCCAACGGTCGAAGATACCATTGCGATATTACGGGGTTTAAAAGAGCGTTACGAGCTGCACCATGGCGTCGATATTCAAGATAGCGCCATCATTGCTGCTGCGCGCATGAGCCATCGCTATATCACTGACCGTAAGCTACCAGATAAGGCGATTGATTTAATTGACGAAGCAGCCAGCCGCCTGCGCATGGAGATGGACAGCAAGCCTGAATCATTAGGTAAGCTTGATAGTCGCCTCATTCAGCTAAAAATGCAGCGCGAGGTGCTCAAAAACGAAGAAGATGCTGGCGCGCAAGCTGAGCGTAAAGTACTCGATGCGCAAATAGCAGAATTGGAAAAAGAGTACGCTGATCTTAATGAAGTTTGGCAGGCAGAGAAAGCGTTGGTCAAAGGCAGTCAGCAGCTAAAAGATGAGCTAGATAAAGCCCGTATCGCTTATGACAAAGCCAGTCGTGAAGGCGATTATGAGACCATGAGTAAGCTGCAATATGAGACCATTCCGCAGCTTGAGCGCCGTATTCATGAGTCTGACTTGGCTGAGCAAAAAGAGCAGACTGGTGAAGGTGATGGTGTCAAATTGCTACGGAATAAGGTCACCGACAACGAGATTGCAGAAGTGGTAGCAGCCGCCACTGGTATCCCAGTCAGCAAGATGATGCAAGGCGAGCGTGATAAAATGATCGCAATGGAAGAAAAGCTCCATGAGCGTGTTATCGGTCAAAACGAAGCGGTCGAATCGGTGGCCAATGCGGTACGTCGTAGCCGTGCAGGATTATCTGATCCCAACCGTCCTTCAGGCTCGTTCTTATTCTTAGGACCTACAGGCGTTGGTAAGACAGAGCTGACCAAATCACTAGCGAACTTCTTGTTTGACTCTGAAGATGCAATCGTACGTATCGACATGAGTGAATATATGGAAAAACACAGTGTCAGTCGTCTTGTAGGGGCACCTCCAGGTTACGTTGGTTACGAAGAAGGCGGTACGTTGACTGAAGCGGTACGCCGTAAGCCATATAGCGTCATATTGTTCGATGAAGTGGAAAAAGCGCATCCAGATGTGTTCAACATCTTGCTACAAGTATTGGACGATGGTCGCTTAACCGATTCGCAAGGTCGGGTGGTAGATTTCAAAAACACCGTCATTATCATGACCAGTAACTTGGGTTCGCACAAGATTCAAGAAATGGTTGGCGAAAGTTACGAGGATATTAAAGCGGAAGTAATGGATTCTGTTGGGCAGCATTTCCGTCCAGAGTTCGTCAACCGTATTGATGAAATCGTAGTATTCCATCCGCTTGGTATGTCGCAGATGGCAGGTATTGCTGATATTCAATTGAATCGTTTGCGTCAGCGTATCCAAGAGCGTGAGATGGATATTGAGCTATCAGCCGACGCGATGAATAAATTGGTTGCCGTCGGTTATGATCCTGTTTATGGCGCTCGTCCTTTGAAGCGTGCTATTCAACAGGAGATCGAAAACCCATTATCATTGAAGCTACTAGCGGGCGATTTTGTGGCAGGTGATATTATCAAAGTCGATGTAGGTGCCGACGACAAGCTAACTTTTGACAAGCTTAGAATGAGCTAATCACATTGGATTTGATGTCTTTATGACCTAACTGTACGTTTAAAACAAACCCCTTATCTACAATCGTAGGTAAGGGGTTTTTCGTTTATGGTGGTATTTTGCGTTACTGTTTTTTTACCATTTAAATATCTCTTAAATATCAAGACTATGCTATAAATAAATGGATGACCAATAAAATAAATGCCAATTGGATAGAAAGGACAAAACCATGACAACCCCTATTGAACGTGCAAGTCTGCCCTTAACATCGCCGTTACTCATTGCGGCTTTATTGTTTAGCACATCAGCTTGCTCCAATCCTGCAACCGTCAATACCAGCAACAACGTACCAGAACAGAAAGAGAGCCAAACCTCTAAAGCAGATATGCGGACAAGTGATGCTCAAGTTAGCGCAGACAAGCCTGAATTTACAACCAAAGCGGTCGCCACTTTTGATGAGCCTTGGGCTATGACAGCACTACCCAGTATAGATGGCAAAGCGCCCAAACTACTAGTGACGCAAAAAACAGGAGAGCTGTTTATCGTAGATACCGCGACAGGTAATAAGAGCAAAGTTGAAGGCATGCCTACAGTCGCCTACGGTGGTCAAGGTGGTTTGGGAGATATTATATTAGCGCCAGATTATGCGACTTCGAATGCTGTATATATCAGCTACGCGGAAGCAGGCAAAGGGGATGATAGTAATAAATTTGGGGCAAAAGTAATCAAAGCGACATTGGCAGGATTGGGCACGAATACGCCGAAACTACAGGCCATCACACCTATCTGGGAGCAATCTCCAAAAGTCACGGGGCAAGGTCACTATAGCCATCGCTTATTGTTTTCACCTGATGGACAGTATCTATATATCAGCTCAGGAGAACGCCAGAAAAAAGAGCCTGCACAAAATATGAGCATGAATCTAGGTAAGATTATTAGATTGTATGCTGACGGCTCGGTGCCAAAAGACAATCCATTTGTCAATGATAGCAATGACATTGCCTCTCAGTTTTGGACAATGGGCAATCGCAATGTGCTCGGCATAAGATTTGATGAAAGCGGCAGGCTTTGGGCAAACGAGATGGGGCCAAAGGGCGGTGATGAATTTAATCTGATTGAAAAAGGCAAAAACTACGGCTGGCCGATTGTATCAAATGGCCGCAATTATTCAGGTACACCAATCCCAGATCACGACACTCGTCCTGAGTTTGAAATGCCCAAAATCACATGGACGCCCGTTATTTCACCGTCATCACTGAGTTTATATACGGCTGGTAGCCACAATGATTTTCCAGTATTACAAGGCGATTTTTTAATCAGTGGTTTATCATCAAAAGCGCTTATTGTCGTAAGTGTCGATGAAGATGATAATGCTATCGAACGCTATCGTTATGACATGGGTGAGCGTGTCCGCAGCGTGCTGGCAGTTGATGGACAAGTGTGGGCATTGGAAGATGGTGATGGTGGACGATTACTCAGATTATTGCCTAAGTAACATCGTGATAACGCTGCTTGCAAATATATATTTATGTAGACATTTTAAAAAAACTATCAATCTTATTAGAATAAGTTAAAGGTTTTATCAAGTTTTATTTTGTAATTGATTGATAGTTAAAGCCTATTTTGTTAAGGTAATATTCCTTAAATTTTGAGACTTGCACATGGAAGAAGTAAAAGTAGGCAGATTAGGACCTTTTCCACGGGTGAGTAAACCTGTGTTTATTACATCGTCACTGTTGATCGTTGGATTTATTATTTTCGGCGCGCTTTTCACTGAAACAGCAGGGGCGGTTTTTAGTTTTTTACAGAATTTTATTACCGATAAGTTCGGTTGGTTATTTATTATCTTAGTGAATACAGCGCTTGGGCTTTGCATTTACTTAGGAATGAGTCGCTATGGTGATATTCGTTTAGGCAACCAAACGGAGCGACCGCAGTACAATCTGTTTTCTTGGATTGGTATGTTGTTCTCCGCTGGTATTGGTATTGGTCTCGTTTATTGGGGTACAGCGGAGCCGTTGTATCACTTTATGGCACCACCAATGGGCGAGGCCGAAACGGTTGAAGCCGCAAAGCAAGCGATGAATATCTCATTTATGCATTGGGGTCTACACGCTTGGGGCATCTATACGATTGTGGCACTGTCGTTAGCGTATTTTCATTTTCGTCGCGGTTTGCCTTTATCGATTCGCTCAACTTTGTATCCTTTGCTCGGCAAAAGAATCTATGGTCGCTGGGGGCATACGGTCGATATCTTGGCCGTGTTCGGTACGATGTTTGGTGTGGTCACCTCACTCGGGCTTGGAGTGATGCAGATCAATGCGGGACTTGAGAAACTATTTGGCACGCCGAATAGTCTCACTGTACAGTTCGGTTTGATAGCTTTCATCACAGCGCTTGCAGCCGCTTCCGTTATGATGGGTTTGGATAAAGGTATTAAGCGCCTGAGTGATATCAATATCGGTTTTACAATCGTTTTATTGGTATTCATGGTGGCTTTAGGGCCAACGCTCTTTATCTTTGATAGCTTTATCGAAAATATCGGCAACTATCTGACCGTACTCGTCCCTTTGGGTACGTGGGGCGAGTCTTATAGTGGAACAGATTGGCAAAGTGCTTGGACGATATTTTATTGGGCATGGTGGGTGAGCTGGGCACCATTCGTTGGTATCTTTATTGCCCGTATCTCTCGTGGCCGTACCATCCGTGAGTTTACGTTTGGGGTACTGTTAATCCCTATGCTTATCTTGTTCTTTTGGTTCACGACCTTTGGTGGCGTAGCGATTCACATGGAGCTTGCCTCTGCTGTGACAGGTATTAGCCCAGGGTTGGTTGAAGCAGTACAAGCAGACACGGGTAGCGCAATCTTTAAGCTGGTTGAGTACTACCCACTAGCCAAACCGATTACGTTAATGATTGTTGTCATGATTATCCTTTGGTTTGTGACTTCGTCAGATTCAGCCAGTTTTGTTATCGATATGCTGACCGCTGGTGGCGATACCAATCCACCAAAGATTCAGCGTTTGTTTTGGGCAACCACAGAAGGCGTTATCGCTGCCATATTATTAGCGGCTGGTGGATTGTCTGCTTTGCAGGCAGCTGCCATCGTAGCAGGATTGCCATTTGCTTTAGTGGTTTTTGTCATAATGTATGCGTTGTTGCGGGGTCTTAGCCGTGACCGTTTGATTCTATATCGAGCGCAGCAAAGCTTTATTACAGATGAATCAGCAGATCATAACTCTGCAGATGAGTTTGTTGATGAGCATTTACTCAAAGGCCCACCCAAGATTGTTAAGGGTGACTAAGCAGTAAAATCGTTATCTTAACCGTTGTTCTAATCATTAATAGAAGCCCCAATTTATTGTTAAATTGGGGCTTTTTTGTGGCTACTCAAATCTCTTTTTTGGAATGAAGTATTCTCATGAATTAACTGCATTCGCCTTTTGTATAACCAATGGCTTCAGGAATATTACAAGCTGAGCAGGCATTACCAGCAGTACGATAGCTTATCACTGAGCCAACTTTCGTTTTCACACAGACAGGGTCATATTGCATGGTACACATGGTGCTCTCAGAGTGAGAGGTTGGACAGTGAGTTAGCGTGTTTTCAAGCATTTGGCTATTATTGTTCGTGCTTGATTGAGCAGGCACAGTAGTGGGCGTAGCTGTATTAAGTGTAGAGTTACAAGCTGTCAATGCAAGTACCAATGATAATATAAGTGATGATGGTTTTATTGCTGAGAGTCGTTTGGATAGATTTTTTTGCATGATTACATTTCCTTATTAATGGCTTTCGATAGCGTCCTGCTATCGCTCGTGAGTATTATTTTGAGATCGATAAAGTACTTCAAACATTATAATATCTAATCGATAGCTGTCTACTCAATCATTTTGCACAAAAAACCCAAGCTAAATTAAGCTTGGGTTTTTTGTACACTTTATTGGCTGCTCTGTCAATAAAAAAGCAGCCAAACGGACAAGATTTACCTATTCAGCTGGCTTATTATCTTTGTTTAGATGCACATATTTATCGAAGTTTTGTGCATAATCTGTCAAGTTGTCGCTTAGCATCTGGCGATACTGTTTGACATAAAACTCGACGATATCGTCTTTTTCTTTGGCAAAATCATCGGCTTTCACGAAGCCAATCGAGGCAACGGAGGCGCTATAGCGTGCCGCCGCATAGAGCAGTGATGCACCTACCTGTCCTGAATGGGCATCAGGGCCTAGCTGACTATTGGCGACACCGATGATGGCATCAGCGCGTTGGTAAAACGCCTGCATTTCAGGGGTGATTTCAATGCTTGCATCCACATTGTTGTCTTGAGTGTTGCTGTCTTGAGACATAAGCTGCTCCTAATAATAAGTGTCGATAATTTTAGTATATAAAGACGGTTTGTAAATGATTCAACGTAATGACTCTTATAAGCCAGCGTCTGCTTTTAAGATATCAGCTTTGTCTGTTTTTTCCCAAGTAAAGGCAGTTTCTGAGCCTTGACGACCAAAATGTCCAAAGGTAGCCGTCTGCTGATACATTGGTTGTAACAGGTTCAACATACGAGTGATGCCATAAGGACGCAAATCAAAGTGAGTACGAATCAGGCGAATGATCTCATCGTTACTGATTTTGCTCGTACCAAAAGTGTTGACAGAGATAGACGTTGGCTCAGCAACCCCAATCGCGTAACTGACTTGTACTTCACAGCGATCAGCAAGACCAGCTGCGACGATGTTTTTGGCCACATAACGTACGGCATAAGCAGCACTACGATCTACTTTTGAGGGATCTTTACCACTGAAAGCACCGCCACCATGACGTGCCATACCGCCGTAAGTATCGACAATGATTTTGCGGCCTGTTAAGCCTGCATCACCCACAGGACCACCAATGACAAACTTACCCGTTGGGTTGATATGATAGCGCGTACCTGCATGTAACAGATCAGCCGGTAGCACTTGCTTGATGATAGATTCCATCACTGCTTCTTGCAGATCAGACTGCGAGATGCTCGGATCATGCTGAGTTGATAGAACGACCGCATCGATTGCAGCAGGACGGTTGCCATCATACTTCAAGGTAACCTGCGCTTTGGCATCAGGACGGAGCCAAGGCAGCTCGCCTGCACGGCGCAGCTCAGACTGACGCTCCATCAAACGATGGGCATATTCAATAGGGGCCGGCATTAATACATCAGTTTCATTACTGGCGTAACCAAACATTAAACCTTGATCGCCTGCACCTTGCTCCTCAGGATCATGACGATCGACACCTTGCGCGATTTCAGGAGACTGCTTACCCAGCATATTGATGACAGCACAAGTCTCGCCATCAAAACCCAAATCTGAGTGGTGATAACCAATGCCGTTGACCGTGTCACGCACTAGACGCTCTAAATCAATATTGGCAGTTGTGGTGATTTCACCGGCAAGTATCACCGCGCCTGTTTTTACTAAAGTTTCGCAGGCCACACGTGCGTGTAAGTCTTCACGTAAGATAGCATCAAGGATGGCGTCTGATATTTGGTCAGCCATTTTGTCAGGGTGGCCTTCGCTCACAGATTCGGAGGTAAATAAGTTGTATTCACGCATAATGGGATCGCTTAATTGAATCAATAAAGGTAGGAAAAGCAACACTCTGGGTGCTGCTCTAATTAATGTTGACCACGCATTTACGCGGCAGATAATCGGTATTTCTCAATGCTAAAAATCGGTGTTGAACAAAGTTTTTGTCATCAATTTGGCTAAAATCTAGACCTACTATCATTCAACCAATTCATATATGGAGCAATGATAATAAGCTTTTATGGCTATGGCAGTAGAGAGTTAGGTCAATGTTCGCTCTAATAGGCTACTCTCAGTGTGCAGATTGCCTTATCAGAAGCGGGATAATTGCCAAAATCTCTTAACGCAAAATAGGGTTATTCTACCCTGAAACGTTATAAAACTCTAGTGAGCAGCACTTTCTATACTATAAGAAATGCTCAACAAGTGATTCACTGTCGTAAAACGTAGGTACTTGCCAGTGCATGGCTACATAAGTTTGTTTTTGAGACAGGATTGTCACTACGTTATAGTTCTAAAAAGGTCGCTTTATCTTTAAACATACACTCTTCATAGACGGGGCATGCGCCGCATTTGGGTGTACGCGCTTGGCAGGTATAACGCCCATGTAAAATCAGATAATGATGGGCATCAACGATAAAATCATCGGGTATACGCTCGACCAGTTTGTTTTCGACGATGAGCACCGTTTTACCAGTAGCGAGTCCAGTACGATTGCCGACGCGAAAGATATGCGTGTCGACCGCCATGGTTGGCTGACCAAAAGCAGTATTCAAAACTACGTTGGCGGTTTTACGCCCCACACCAGCTAATGATTCTAGATCTTTGCGGTTGTCAGGGACGGTGCTATCAAACTTTTCAATCAAATCGCGGCAAGTCTTGAGGACATTTTTGGCTTTTGCGTTATATAAGCCAATATTTTTGATATACGTCTTTAGACCTTCTTCGCCTAGTGCCAGTATAGCTTCAGGTGTGTTCGCCACGGGGTACAACTGCTGGGTGGCAATATTGACGCTCACATCAGTTGCCTGTGCAGATAAGATAACGGCGATGAGCAGCTCGAAATTACTGCCGTAATTTAGCTCGGTGACAGGCTCGTCAATCGTCGCCGCTAGCTTTTCAAAAAATGGACGCACATCGCGATTGGGCATTCTTCTAGAGGGCGGTGTATCGGCTGTTTTGTGTTTGACCGTTTTACTCATGGTGTTTTAACTATTATTTTAGTGAGTGGTGTTGCAAAATTATATGCTAGCGATGGCATTTATATGAGTTATTAAAGTATCAATCACGTAATCACAGCACCGCTTGTAATGCGTCGAGCTCTGCTTGCAAGCCTTCAAGCTCCATTTGTTTTTTATCATTGGCGCGCACGCTGAGCTGCTTTTCGAGTTTTTTAATTTTGGTACGTAGTTTAGCCGCTGCAATGGTATTCTTTGCTTGTGCTTCGCTAATATTTAGCGATTGGCTCGCTGCATTGTTGAGCTTGGCCTCTACCATGCTGACCACAGGTTTGCTATTGCTAGTATCAGCCAGTTGTTCTGTCACGCGTTTGAGATGCGTGTGGTAGCGCTGTCTTAAATCTTCTTGTTCGGCTACTCTCTCAAAGGGAGAAAGCTCACGCTCGACAATGACCAAGTCGATACAATCAACAGGGCAGGGTGCGATACATAGCTCACAGCCTGTGCACAAATCGGTAAAAATCGTATGCATGTGTTTGCCAGTACCGACGATAGCATCCACTGGACAAGCCGGAATACATTTGGTACAGCCGATACAGTCGTCTTCACGAATCACAGCACGAACCTCTGTTGGACGTCCTGATGTCATGTCTATCGGCCATTGTGATGGTGCGGCTGTCAGATGAGTATCTATCCCAATCGTCTGAGCGATAGCGTCCGTTACTGGCTGGCCACCAGGGACACATTTATTGTAAGGCTCACTCTCTAATACGATAGCAGCGGCGTAAGGCAAGCAGCCATCTGGATGCTCACAAAGCCCGCATTGTGTTTGCGGCAGACAAGCATCCACGCGTGCAATTTTTGTCTGTACATCATTTGGCAGAGTGTCAATGTTCAGCGACTCAAACAAGATCGGTAAGTCTGCCAAGCGTGTCTGTGTAACATTTTGAGGATGGGTGTCGGTTTGGGACATGGTATTACTGGCCTTAGTATCGGTCATCATTAGCGATTGTCACTTATGTCTGTCAGTGGCTAGGTAGATAAGTGACTATTGATTGCATATTTTATAGGCAAATTATGGATCTTTGTACTGACGTTCTATGTCAAATAGTCAATCACCCAGCCGTGTCGATCGCTGTTGCGCTGCGAAGATTAACACATTTAAAGCCGTAAAACATCAGGGTCGAAAACCTAGTCTTTAACATTAAAAATTAAAGCATAAGATCAATGATATTGTGATGCATTTATTCTAAAAACGGTGAGCGTTTGCGGAATGTCTACTTACCAAAACGCTTGAGGATAAAATCAATCAATAGATGCATGCGATGAGGCATGTTATCACGGTCGCGATAGAGCATCTGGCAGCCTCTAGGTTGGTTATTCCAATCAGGCAATACTTGCTGCAAACCGCCTGATGTGATCAAAGGCTGTGCATCATAATCGGGGATGAAACCTAGACCGATGCCATCCGCAATAGCCCCCGTTAGTAAACTAATATTATCAACTTTTAGACGGATATTATTTGTTGGCTGATGCGTCTGTACCTCGCCCGTTATACGATGCTGTAGATGCCAAGTAGACATAGGGGTGCACAGTACCGTAGGGTAGCCTGCCAAATCATTGGGCGTTTGGATATCGGATACATCGATATCGCTGGCTGCACAAATCATAAAGCGAATATTGGTCAGCTGCCGCCCAATCCAATGATTGGCACTGTGTTCACCAATACGAAAAGCGACATCAATAGCTTGCGCGTCAATATCAATGGCCTGATTGGACAGACGCAAATCTAAATGGATATCTGGATATTGTTTTAAAAAAGCATTGAAATGCGGCGCTAAAATATCACTACCAAAATTGACAGGGGCGCTGATTCTGATTGTGCCTTTGGCCTCATTTTTATCTTGTAGTAAGCAACACGCGACGTTTTCTAACTCATAAAAGAGATGGGCGCTGCTCTTATAATATTGTTGCCCTGCATGGGTCAACTGTACGCGGTGCGCATCTCGGTTGAGCAACCTAAGTGCCAGATCTGCTTCTAGTTTGGCAACTCGGCGACTCAATGTCGATAGGGGCATGTCAAGCATTATAGAGGCTTGGCGAAAGCTGCCGTAGCGGACAACCGCGCAAAAACTGCGCATGTCATCGAGGGAGTAGTTAAATTTCATATTCAGAATCTATGCTCTCGTTATTGCTTGTTTATACCGTATTTAAAATATATACACTGGTGGTTATCTTTTCGCAAGTTTTTTGGGTGCAATATGAGCCGTTCAGCGAACACCACCGCCGTCCTATATTTATTACTGTGTACGTTTCTCTGGGGCGCAAGTTTTCCTGTCGGCAAGCATGCCTTGAGTGAAGTAAATGCATTAACCTTAGTCATGTGGCGTTTTAGCATTGCCTCGGTGTGTCTGTATCTTTATACAAAATATAAGCACATGCCAATCCCTAATCTCACACCCAAACAATGGGCGTGGGCGATTGGTGTATCCATCATTGGTGTTGGTGGCTTAAACTTGGGGCTGTTTACTGGGCTTGAACAGACCAATGCTAACAATGGTGCGTTGATTATGGCGCTTAGCCCGCTGGTGACTTCTTTGATTGGTTCTATAGCGCAGCGCCAGTTTCCTACCAAAGGCGCGCTGTTTAGTTTGGTGGTTTGTCTCTCTGGCGTACTGCTGGTACTGACCGATGGCGCATTTGCCAAACTGCTAGGGTTTGAATTTAACCATGGCGATCAAATGATTTTTTTAGGTATGCTGTGCTGGAGTCTCTATACTTATCTGACTCAAGGTATCAGTCGCTGGATGCCAATGATTCCTTATACCTTGGTCGGTATGCTGTCAGGTCTTGGGGTGATATCGCTCATGGTGTTATTTAGTGCAGAGGTACATCCATTGCAAGAAAGCTTAGCCATCAGTCGCAGTGTCTTTGGCGACTTGATATTTATTGGCGTCTTCGGCACGGTTGGCGGTTATCTATTGTGGATCTCTGGCGTCAAGCAGTTGGGCGCTGCTAATGCGTCATTATTCTTTAATTTTGTGCCAGTGTTTGCTGCGCTCACGGCCTTTGCTTACGGTCAGCAAGTGACCGCCTTGCAATTATTAGGTATGGCGATTGTGATTGCAGGGCTATTAATACCCAGACTCGTCAAATGGCAACATCAGCGTCTGACCGTCCATAATGTCTAAGTGAGACGCAGTAGGTACTGACATTAGCCGCTAAAATGAGCTGCCAGTGTCAGTGTCAGTGTCAGTGTCATTTAATTTTATAATAAAATGCCTTGTTCTTTGGCAATCTGATCGATCAATTCTCGAGCGATACTGCCCTTTGGTGGAATCTTTGGCAGGTTAGAGAGATCAAAAAAATCAGCATGCGCCAGTTCATCTTCTTGAATAATAATATCGCCACTGGCATAAGAGGCACGGAACCCAAGCATCAAATTGGAGGGAAATGGCCAAGGCTGGCTACTCACATAACGAATATCTGATACGCTGATATTGACCTCTTCTGCCACCTCACGTACCACCGCATGCTCAAGGTTTTCACCCACCTCAACAAACCCTGCGATCAAACCATACATGGGCGGCAGTTTTTGCTGTCCGTGACGGTGATGGTGAGCGAGTAAGATTTGCATTTCATCTGTTACTGGGTTTGGGCGGGTAATCGCCGTAATCACACATGGCTGGACGCGAGGATACTGGCGCAGCTGGCATACTGGACAAACCATGGCGCGCTCGCCTTGGTCAGCATGTACGGTAGGACTGGCACAG
Source organism: Psychrobacter sp. C 20.9 (assembly GCF_001921765.1). NCBI lineage: Bacteria > Pseudomonadati > Pseudomonadota > Gammaproteobacteria > Moraxellales > Moraxellaceae > Psychrobacter > Psychrobacter sp. C 20.9. The sequence continues at coordinate 64,095 of NZ_MRYC01000002.1, forward strand.
CGACTACAGAACTGCGTATCTGCTTGCCATCGTAGCAGCTGTATCGCTTGACTGATCTGGTCAGATAGGGCAACAGGTATGTTATTTATAAGCTGTCGATAAGGGACAAAGGTATCAGTACTGCTTTCGGCGATGATAGGCAGCGTCACGTTATGAGCGACTGCGTAATCATAAGTCATGGCAGTGGTGGACGGCGCAGTGAAGGTTTGGGCAGTGTTTTCATTGATCAAATCAGATGAAAGGCTATCCATATTATTATTATCATCAGATTGCCAGTGATTTGGCGATAGACTCTCATGTAGCGTCACGTGACCGAGCCGATAAGCTTGTTCGTCTGAACCAGTACTACTCTGTGGTAGTTGGATTTGTAATGGCCACCAACCATCTGGCATTTGACGGCATAAAACAGTGTCATCACTCAATATAAAAGCATGGGCCATAAAAGATTCCAAACAGTTTGAAGCAAATCCGTATCGATTTAGATACAGACTTATTTAACGTGAAGTATTCTGATTAAGTTTTATCACCGCAAAATGACAAAATGGCGACGATAAAACCTGTGCAAGCAGTACTAAGCAGCAAGTAGATGACTTAAGCTTTGCTGGCCAACGTCAAGCGCTTGTTTACTGACAGGACGATTGTTCTCAAAACCATCCAGATGATGATCGACCGCCATAATAACATCAGCAATATAAGCCAGTGTATCGTCTTCGATACGTCGTCCACTCTCTATGCGCTTTTCGATATAAATGGCTAATTGACCAAGCATGCTGGCGGGTGTTGGCAAATGTAAGAAGCGCAATGCACCTGCCACTTGGCGCATCATTCCCGGTATATTCTGAATATTAAGCATGTCGCGTTCAGGCTCTGCCAAATAGTCGTTAATTGCTTGCTCGGCACTTGCAATGGCGGTACGGCTTTCTTGTATGAGGGTATCGTATGATGTATTGAGCTGATGCAATGAGATATGCTGATTATTCAGTGGTAAGTAGATCGCCCCTGGGGTATGCATCTCTGCCATTGCAATTGTAGCATTCTCTGCATGCATCAATGCCAGTAATAAGTGATCAAAATCATCCGGCGAAGGCGCCTGCCAATGGCTGACCGCACCCGCCGCTGTGATAAGACTATCAGCTGCATTGGACAATCCTAGCAGGCGCAGTGCTGAGCTCAGTTCAGTCAACTCTTCGATAATCTGGGCAGTTTGCATATCAACAGGGTTTATGGAGTCGCCGCGGGCGTAGCTATCCACGTTTTCTTTGATGGTATTAATTTGAGATTGAATGATGTCGTTCAGCGTATCGGTCAGCGCGCGATTGGGACCAAACAAGAAACGCTTCATCTCCTCGAGCTGAGCACCTTCTAGATGGTTGCTTGCATACTGCTCACGAAGCTGCTGCGCCTCAACCGTATCACGCTGACAGGCAAAATTGACCAAGTCTGCGAAACGCGTGTCCATCACTGGTAAGTAGCTTTGAAATTGCTGCTCTAAGTAAATTAGTGTGTGCTTTTGGCTCAAGTTCAATGGCAAGACCGCTGCGATATCAGTCACGGCAGTAGTCGCTGCCTGCCAAAACAGACTGTTGGTATTTGCTGCGATCAACGCACAGGCAGCACTCATGGCATCGAGTTTTTGCTGATCGTTTGAGTCAATATTGCCATCTTGGTTGAGTAGGGCAACGCCAAGACCGCTACGATAGGCGTAAGTTAGCAGCTCTGTGTCTAGGTTAAGTGTGCTTAGTGGTTCGAAGTTTTTTTCAGGGTTGGCAATGATGACGCTACTGCTCCCAAAAGTAGAAAAGTCCTCGATCGTCATTGGTGGTTTTTGTCCATGCGCATTGAGCTTGTTAACCACTGGCAATAACAAAGTAGGCTCTACCGACTCAGTCAATAATACAAACTCGACATAGCGATCTAAAGTCATGATGGCTTCTGATAAATCCATGATGAGAGCCGTGTCATTGTTGTCGCCGTTGTCATAAAGGCGCTGTAGACCGTCAACGATCGCATTGTTTAACACTTCTGCACCAACAAGAGAAATCAGTTTAAAAATACAAGACAGCTGCTTTAAAACGCTAATAGAATCTGACAATAAAGGTGCTTGGCTACTATCGTCATTGAACTCGCTCAGATGAATCTCAGTATCTTTGAGCGTTGCGATAATCTCATCATGCAATAAGTGGAGTGACGGTAGGTTGAAATCAGTAACACTAAGCGTGGGGGCGGTTAACTTCATTTGCGCAGACTGGTCCATAAGTATTTTTCCATAATGTACTGATGAGAATGACGATGGTATCAATGGGGTAGTAAAAATATTGGTTAATGATGTTTTAACGTTTTATATGATAATAATCAAGGCTATATTGTACAAATGTTGGTGTAATTCAGGCTTGATGTAGCGACTACATATTGGCTTTTAGCTCAGGGTAGTCCTCTGCAAGAGAAGCGTACCAGCTTTGATTGGTGGTCTCATCTGACGTCGATGCTAGCAATAAATTGGCCAAATTGGCAAAACTGGTATGGGCAGTTTGCCCGCCCTCTGTGGGTGCGTCTTCTTCAATGGCAAGCGTCACTTGACCGCCAGTCATCGCCAAGTAAACTTCGGCTAAAATCTCTGAATCAAGTAAGGCGCCGTGAAAGGTACGGTCTTGCTTACCAACGTCCAGACGACGTACGAGGGCATCCAACGTGTTCTTTTGTCCAGGATATTGCTGCTTTGCCATGACCAGTGAATCAGTTACTTGTACGCGCTCAGCAAAGTCATTGAGACCGACTTTCGCAAACTCCATGTTTAAGAAGTTCATATCAAAGGTGGCGTTGTGAGCGATAATCTCAGCACCATCCATAAAGTCGTATAATGACTGGGCAACTTGATCAAAAGTAGGCTTGTCCGCCAAAAATGCCTCAGAGATCCCATGAATACGAATAACTTCATCATCCATGCCACGCTGCGGATTGATATAGACGTGCAGCTTTTCACCAGTAAATTTACGCCCAACCATCTCAACAATACCGACCTCGATGACACGGTCGCCTTTTAATGCGTCCAGTCCTGTGGTCTCTGTATCCATGATGAGCTGACGATTTGCTTCATGACGATGTATCGGTTTTGGCAATAGCGGTTTGAAATGAGGATTGGCACGGCTAGTATCCCCATCAAACTTGGGTGTATCAGTATCTATAGGTGGGATATCACTAGTCATGTCGGTATCATTCATGGGTACTTGGGCTTCTGGCATGGCTTTATTACTCATCATTTTGGGTGCGTGGTATTGATCGTGGTCAGGCGCTATCAGAGTATCATCAGGTATCATACGTTTTTCATGATGAGAATGACTGTCATTGATTCGTAACTTAGCTTCTGACACATCTTCGTCAAACTCGTCATCTACCATATCTAGACCCAATGGGTCGAACTTTAGCCAATCATCATTGGCGACAGGTTTTTTATCAGTCGCTATGCGGTCTTTTTTTTTAGGGGCGTCTGATTCGTTTATCACACAGGCTTTTATTATAGGTTCTTTTACCCTAGAGTCGTGACCACTGTTCGATGTGACACCTAAGTTTGCCAGTTCGTCTGCTTTTTCATTACCGGCATGTCCAGCGTGACCCTTAACCCAGTGCCAATCAACATCACGCTGTTGGCATAGCTTGTCTAATTGTTGCCAAAGATCTTGATTGGCGACGGGCTTTTTGCTCGCTGTTTTCCAGCCTTTTTTCTTCCAGCCCTCAATCCATTCGGTGATGCCTTTTTTGACATAACTTGAGTCTGTCCAAATCTCAATTTTTTGTGTAGGCGCGCTATGGGTTAGGGCTTGTATGGCGCCCATCAGCTCCATGCGATTATTGGTGGTTTCCGTATCACCGCCATATAAATCCTGCGTGCTACCATCGCTAAATATAAGGTGCGCGCCCCAACCGCCAGCGCCGGGATTACCTTTGCAGGCACCATCAGTGTACGCTACCGTTGTGTTTTTCTTGGCGGCTAGCGGATCAGTTGCGTTGCTTGTGTTAGAGTGTGGCATGGCGTTACGGTTGTCTGACATAGAGATGTATAAACCTGATAAATAGTAAGTATAAAAGTAGTATTAGAGCATCACGCTCATGCTAATTGAACAATGCTAGTGCCGCTGTGAGTATAACAAATCTATCGTAAATATGGGTGGTCGTGACGCACAAAATCATAAAACTAGCGATGGCAACGCATAACACAATAGTAACCTGATTGTTTTCTGTTAAAATAGCTTGGCTCGCTAAAAAACGTCTATTTTTTAGCGAAAATGCTTTTAAAGAAGCCAATACCAGCGCGCTGTCTTTGTCACATTTGTCACAATAGTATCCACAGAAAATATTTGTAGATAGCTATTTGATAGTTTTCTTATGACAACGCGCTCAGTGCAAGTCTCCCATACATGACCGCAGGATAGCTTTATTATGTCTTTATGCTCAAGTATTTTTTATAAGCGACTGACGTATCTGATGCTCAGTGCTACGGCCAGCACAGTGCTCCTTTTGAGTGGCTGTAGTGATAACAGTAGCACTCAAGCAGATACCGAAGTTGCAGCAGATTTATCTGTCTTTGCAGGTTGTTATACGGTGAGTCAAGATGAGCCTGCGCAAATAAAGGTTAGCCAACAAAAAGGCGCTTGGGTGATGCAGATGAAAGAGCCTGCAAGTGCTAAGCGTGTGTGGGATGAGCCTGAAGCGTTAGAAGTGATTAAAAATAGTGATATACCGCAGTTTTTCTCTATTGATCCAGATAATGTCGATGCGGTCATTGGACGTCCTGATCGAGTGCTAGTATTGGCGCATGTCAAGCCTGCCTATGCCAATATCGACCCACTCTTAGACAGTGAGTATCTGTCTTATATTTACCGAGGTGCTAACACCATCTATCGAGTAGCGTGTGACGACGTCAATACCGATATATTGGCCAATCCACACGCCAACATCATTATCGATAATGTGAATGAGAGTAGTTAGATAAGTATTGCTCATAGGTAGCATAAATATCGTTGATGATCAATCGTATTTGTCCAAAACGATCTTGCTACAAGCCTTTAAATCAGTAGAGTCAAGCTATATGAATTTTTTTAGTTATGTCGTGTTAGGTGGGTTTTCTTATGCCGCGGGTTGGGCGATAAGAACGTATGTATTAGAAAAGCAGCCGAAGACTGACCAACCTTATAATCTCAAGCATCCTGCTATTTTGGCGTTCTTGGGTGGGTTTTTTATCGTTATGCTGATTGTTTCGTGGTTGATTGGTCGCTATGCGCTTGGTCATGTGGCGATTGACTTACCATTTATTATTGTCAATAGTCTGGTTGCAACTTTCGTGTACTCGTTTGGCCTCAATCCAGAAAAAGCGAGCTATGATGTGCCTGATTAATTATTGATGTGAGGTTGATTCAAATAGCAAAAGCCACAACCAGTATGATGGTTGTGGCTTTTTTTATATTACAGTGATGTTAGCACTTAAGGCATGAGCAATTATGATGCTTTTTTGAGATCAGTACTGGTTTCATTGTCATCTTCATCATCAGTGCTGCTTTTATCATGACTGATCTTGTCCGTGTGTTTGTCATTTTCCGATGTGCTTTTGGTGTCTGATTGTTGTTGTTTCCACGACTTGTATTTTTGCAAATCTTTTCTTGCCTGTTTTAGGCAGAACTTGAGTACAAGCGCATCATCGATATAACCGATAAACGGAATAGAGTCTGGAACAAGGTCAATAGGGTTTAGTGTGTATATTGCCCCAACCACGCCAGCTGAGAGGGTTCTAAAAGGAATCTTACGATAGTCACCTTTATAGTAGTCTTTGATTAGACTCATAAATAGCATCAAATCATCGCTAAAAGGTTCAAGATAACTATTGTCCTCTAGCTTTTCTTTAAGTTTGTCTTCTTTTCCAATCAAGTATTTCAAATTAGAAACGAGTGTTTTTTCTTTATCATTTTTCTTGGTAAACATAATTGTTGCCTTTATTTTTGTGCGATGAATTTGTATCTACAGTAACAAACATACTCGCCCCATGTTGTGTGTCTCGGTAGCGAAAAAGTAAATATAGGTAAAGGCTTGGGTAACTTGACTGCTGGCAAGATGCGTTACAATGTTTGAGTATGACGGCGTCATTTGTGATGTGCGCTACTGCAAAAGATGACAATGTATAAGTCATAAAAACAAAAATGTATAGGTAGTAAAAACGTATGGGTTTAAAAATACTGTCCATCCAGCAATCAATAGAAGATAAAAACCTACAGTCAAACCTAGCTGATGAGCTTAATGTTGGCCTAAACCGTCGACAGTTTTTGCGCCGAATAGGTGTTGGCGCAGGTGCTGCGGCATTAGCAGCGCAAAGTATTCCTCACGCATTGGCTGCCAGCCTCATTGAGGCAGATAATAGCTCGCAGCTGACCAAAGACGATCTGCCGACTGCATTGTTGGATGAGCGCTCAGCGCAAACTTCTCTAATAACAAGCTGCACTACGCCCACGATTGAGACCAGACTGTTTGCCAGCTCCAATGTGGGCGGCAGTGATGAGCGCAATCAGCTGGCATTAGATCGTATGAGCTGTGCTGGGTTTAAAATAAGTAATCCCGATATTACCAATCGTCAATATTTGCGCTTTGCAGGTACGGACTCGCAGCGTGCCAGTGACTTCCAAAACCTCGCGACCGGAGCGATAGCAGCGCCAAAACTGCTTTTGGGTGTGCGCGGTGGTTATGGTGCTATGCGTATATTACCCATGGTTGATTGGACAACGCTTGGGCGTATTATGAAAGAGCGCGGCACGATACTCGCAGGGTTCAGTGATGTGACTGCGATCCAATGTGCGCTATTGGCGAAAGGGGCGATGAGTTCGCTTGCGGCACCGATGCTCTATAGCGAGTTTGGCAAAACTGCCCCCGATCAAATCAGCTGTCACCAGTTCGCTAAAGCCTTAACAGATTCTAATTTAACGATCACCATACAAGATGCTGCTCTAACCAGTCAGCAACTGCCGACCATACTCACAGCGGGCGAGCCCAAAGTGCTCACTGGTACGATTTGGGGTGGTAACCTAAGCGTGGTCTCTGCGCTAGCAGGTAGCGAGTATTTACCGCGCATTGAGGGCGGTATTGTGTTTTTAGAGGATGTGGGCGAGCAGGCGTATCGCCTTGAGCGTATGCTGTATGATTTATATCTAGCCGGTGTGTTTAAAGGTCAACAAGCGATTATGTTTGGGGCGTTGTCTGGTTCAGGTGAGGACAGCTACGACAAGCGTTATGATGTTGCCACAGTGATTCGTCAATTACATAAGCTGACTGGGTTACCAATTTATAGTGGCATGCAATTTGGTCATATCGGCAAAAAACACAGCTTTCCGCTTGGCGCAATGTGTCAACTGACGCCCAATACATCAGGCGGCTACGAGTTGTCCTTTAGCGATTATCCAATCATCAAGGCGGATGCTATCCATGTCGAAGGCCTATGGCAGAATATGTAAACATGCATGAGCACTAACTAACAGACTCTAAATCGCCAGCCGTGAAAACTTATCTTGATATTCCTTAGGCGTCAACTCTGTTGCCCGTTTGAACAGGCGTGTGAACGAAGAGATATCATCATAACCGACTTGATCGGCAAGAGACTTGATACTCACATCCCCCAACTCGAGCAAGCGCTTGGCTTGCTCAATTCTCACTGCCTGAATATATTCAACGGGTCGCATCGCGACGCTGGCCTGAAAGCGTCTATTCAAAGTGCGTGGAGTGATATTTGCCATGGCAGCTAGGCTGCTGACTTGTATTGGCTGACGAAAGTTTTGCTCGATAAATTCTTGGACTTGTTTGACCAACTGATCGGAATGTGGCTTGTGCAAAGTCACGTTGGTATAGCTATTCTGATTGCCTCGTTTGCTATCAATAATCTGAGTTTTTGCCACTTGTGTAGAGATCTCCCGCCCGCAGTAGCGCTCTATTAGTAACAGTCCTAAGTCATAAAAAGCACTGCCGCCTGCCGCACAAAATATATTGCCAGACTCATTACTTGAATGAGTAACAAACTGGTTCTCTTGTAAGTCCACCAGTGGAAAGTCTGCCTTAAATTTATTGGCATAGCCCCAATGGGTGGTGGCGACTTTATGATCTAATAACCCTGCCTCCGCCAAGAAGAAAGCCCCGCTACAGTTGCTCGCTATATCGGCCTTGGTATTGGCAAGCCGTACTAAATGTGGCAGCAGCTCATTATTTTGCTTCAATACCTTATCAATAGAGTCGCCAATGGTGGGCACCAGTAACAAGTCGCACTCCATCACGTCTCGAATATCACAATGGGCATGAACCATTAGGCGATTACTACATCTGATATCACCGCCACCCAAGCTTGCGATCTGTACCTTAAATCTAGGTTCAACCGCTTCATCTAAAAATCGCTGCCAGCTGACCCCTGTAAATGAAAAAAGATCTAAGGCGCCAGCGAGCACACTACCAAGCACGCCATCGAAGCCAAGAATGATTACATTAAATGGTTTGAAATAGGGCATCAGTTACTCGCATTTGTTATTTTTCTCACTAATCATAACGTCCATAGGAGAAATTATTTCCAAATTTATGTCACATTTGACCATGATTATGTCATAAATGACAATACGGCAGTGCGCTAATTTAGATTAATATCAATTGATAAGCATTAACCCCCTTTGTGTTGCCTGACTCAATGATGTCGTAAATATTACAGATAGGGTCATGACAGAGGATGATAATACAAACGGATTTGCCTGATTTACGATCGTTACATGTAATCAAGAGAAACTAAAAGAGACGACTATGGCCGCAGACACCCTTATCAACGACTTTGAGTTACCGTTCCAGCTGTACGATGTGCTAGGAACACAAACCCTCACCAAACACGCAAAGTTCTCAGAGCACAGCCGCGAGACCTTTGATGCGGTATTAGATACCGCAAATAAGATCGCAACAGATTTGTTCTTGCCGCACAATCATCTGGCAGATAAGAACGAGCCGCAGTTTGATGGCAAAAAAGTCAGCATGATAAGCGATGTCAAAGTCGCTTTTGATGCGTTTCGTGACTCAGGTTTTATCGCTGGTCGTTACAGTTTTGAAGACGGTGGTATGCAGCTGCCTGAGACAATCATGACCGCGGTGGCAGGCTATTTTATGGCAGCCAACCCGTCGACGACCGCCTATCCATTTTTGACCACTGCAGCCATCAATGTCATCTCTCACTTTGCTAGCGATGATATCAAAGCCGCCTTTATGCCGCGTATGCTCACGGGTGAGTTCACTGGAACCATGGCGCTGACAGAGCCGCACGCGGGCTCGTCACTTGCTGACATCAAAACCACCGCTGTCAAACAAGACGATGGCTCGTATCGTGTCAAGGGCAGCAAGATTTATATCTCAGCAGGGGACCATGAACTGTCTGACAATATTGTCCATTTGGTATTGGCCAAGATTCCAGGTGGCCCTAGTGGGGTAAAAGGCATCTCCTTATTTGCGGTGCCAAAGTACCGTTTGAACGATGATATGTCTGTCGGCGAGCGCAATGACGTGCATTTGACGGGTCTGATTCATAAACTTGGCTATCGAGGGGCAACCTCGACGGCATTGAGCTTTGGTGACGCGGGCGATTGTCACGGCTACCTGATCGGTGATGAGCATTTTGGCTTGCGTTATATGTTCAAAATGATGAACGAGGCGCGTATTGCAGTTGGATTTGGTGCGGCGATGATTGGCTATCGCGGTTATCAGTATTCGCTCGATTACGCCAAAGATCGTACGCAGGGGCGCATTGCACCGAACAATAAACCTGAAGATGATGCGACTGCCATTATCCAGCATGGTGACGTAAAGCGCATGCTATTGGCACAAAAAGCCTATTCTGAAGGCGGTATTTCCTTGTGCTTATACGGCTCAAACCTAATCGACCGTATCAATACTTGCGAAGACGACACCCTAAAAAACGAGCTAACCGAATTGTTAGATCTGCTTACGCCCGTACTAAAAGCATGGCCGTCTGAATATGGGCCAAAAGCCAATGATTTGGGTATTCAAGTACTAGGCGGCGCTGGTTATACGCGTGAATATCATGCTGAGCAGTTTTGGCGTGACAATCGTCTCAATCCTATTCACGAAGGCACAAATGGCGTACAGGCATTGGATTTGTCATTCCGCAAGTTATGGCAAAAAGGTGGTCTTGGCATTCAAATATTAAAGCGTGAAATCACGCAGGATCTAGAAAATATTACTACACCTGAGAGTGCGGCACTGGCGGGTAAATTAACGCCTTACATGGGTCAGCTGCACGAAGTACTGGTGCATCTAGGCAAAGTGTTGCAGACAGAAGAGGCCATTACGCTTACTGGTAACGCCCAAGCGCTAATGAATATTTTTGCCTCGATCGTGCTTAGCTGGATTTGGATTCGCCAAGCCAGTAAAGCCGAGCAGCTATTAAGCATGACGCAAGATATTGAGCAACAAAACTTTTATAAAGGCAAGATACAAGCAGCGAAATACTTTATCGATTGGGAACTACCATTAATCAACCGTGATATAGCCATTTTAAACAACACCAATTCTGTTTGCACTGATATGCAAGCGGACTGGTTCTAAGAACAACGCTAAGGAAAGAGCAATGACAACCATAAATAAGCAGTGGCGACTAAAAACAAGACCAGTTGGCGCACCAAGTGCTGAAACTTGGGAGTATACTGAGACAGAAATACCGACTATCACCGATGGTCAATTACTGATTAAAATTGATTATATCTCTATCGATCCTGCAATGCGCGGCTGGCTAAATGATGCCAAATCATATATCAAACCTGTCCAGATTGGGGACGTCATGCGTGCCGGTACGGTGGGCGAGGTGATTGAAAGTAAGCATGAGAAATTTGCCGTTGGGGATTATGTCGCAGGTCACGATGGCGTGCAGTCATATGCGGTCAGTGATGGCACAGGATTGCATAAAGTTGATCCAAATCTTGCACCGCTACCTTACTATTTAGGCGTACTTGGGATGCCGGGTATGACAGGGTATTTTGGTTTGCTCAAAACAGGTCAACCAAAAGCAGGCGAGACCGTTGTGGTATCAGGTGCTGCGGGTGCCGTTGGTAGTTTGGTCGGTCAGATTGCCAAAATCAAAGGCTGCCGCGTCGTTGGTATTGCAGGCGGTAGCGAGAAATGCAAATTCTTAGTTGATGAGCTTGGGTTTGATGCAACGATCGATTATAAAAACGAAAACGTCAAAAAAGCCTTGAAGCAAACTTGTCCAAATGGCGTCGATGTCTATTTTGATAACGTTGGCGGTGACATTTTAAATGACGTACTTACTCAAATAAACCTACATGCGCGTATCGTCATCTGCGGTGCGATCAGTCAATACAACAACACGGAAGCCGTCAAAGGCCCATCGAACTATTTATCACTACTGGTCAACCGCGCCCGTATGGAAGGCATTGTGGTGTTTGATAATATCAAAGAATATCCAATCGCCATGAAAGAGATTGCAGGCTGGATTCAGTCAGGCGACATCAAAGTAAAAGATCATATCGTTAAGGGGATTGAGACATTCCCTGAGACGCTTATGATGCTCTTTAACGGTGAAAACTTCGGCAAACTGGTACTTAAAGTAGAGGAATAACTCATGACACTGAATACAAACGGAATTGCATCAGATGTAACAGGTAAGCGTATTTTGATCACAGGCGGCGCATCAGGCATCGGTGCGGCAAGCGCGCTGCTACTGGCCAGTCGCGGAGCAAAAGTCGTGATCGGTGATATGGCAGAAGAGATGGGTGAGTCTGTTGCCCAGCAAGGCCGAGATGCTGGCAACAGTATCGTCTTCAAAAAAGTAGACGTGACCAGTGGTGATGAAGTGCGTGCGTTGTTTGACTTTGCGGTAGAGACGCTAGGCGGTCTAGATGTGGTGGTCAATAACGCGGGTATCGACCACAAGCCTTCGCCCATGCATGAGCTGAGTGATGAGGACTTTGATCGCAATATCGCTGTGAACCTAAAAGGGGTCTGGCACTGTATGCGTGCTGCTGTCAATTGTATGATACCGAACGGCGGTGGTCATGTGATCAATGTGGCGTCTATCGCTGGTCTGCGTTCTGCGCCCATGATCTCAGCCTATAGTGCAGCAAAGCATGGCGTGATGGGTCTGACCAAGTCGGCAGCCCACGAGTACGCCCGCGCCAATATCCGTTTTAATGCAGTCTGTCCAAGCTTTATTGATACGCCAATGGTACGCAATACCATGGCAGCCATGAATGAACGCGCACAGCAAGCAACCGTCAAAGCCAGTCCGCTGCGCCGTTTAGGCAAGGTGGACGAGGTGTCTGCCGCGATTGCATGGCTTGCAAGCGACGAGAGCAGCTTTATGAATGGTCATGCCTTTACCTTGGATGGCGGCATGTTGGCATAATTTGTGCGAAAAACGTCTAGAATATTTAAAACTATAAGGAATAACGATGAAGGATTTATTTGATTTAACCGGTAAGGTTGCACTAGTGACAGGTGCGAGCCGCGGTATTGGTGAGTCTATTGCTCGTCTGCTGGCCTCAAGAGGCGCGCATGTGATTGTCTCTAGCCGCAAGATCGACGCTTGCCAAGCGGTAGCAGATAGCATCAAATCTGACGGTCATAAAGCCAGTGCCTTTGCCTGTCATGTGGGAGACATGGAGCAGATTGATGCGGTTTTTGAGCATATTAAAAGTGAGTTTGGTCAAATTGACATTTTGGTCAATAACGCTGCAGCCAACCCGTATTATGGCCATATTTTAGATACAGACTTAGCCGCTTTTGATAAAACGGTTGAAGTAAATATTCGTGGTTACTTCTTTATGTCAACGGCCGCTGGCAAAATGATGAAAAAGCAAGGCGGCGGTGTTATCTTGAATACGGCTTCGGTCAATGGATTGGTGGCAGGTGACAAGCAAGGCATTTACTCAATTACTAAAGCGGCAGTTATTAGCATGACCAAGGCCTTTGCCAAAGAATGTGGTCCACTTAATATCCGTGTGAATGCGTTATTACCAGGCTTAACAGATACCAAGTTTGCCTCAGCCTTGACGACCAATGATAAAGTCTTAAAAATGGCACTACATTCGATCCCGCTAGGGCGCGTGGCGGAACCTGATGAAATGGCTGGTACTGTATTGTATCTGGTGTCGGATGCGTCAAGCTATACCACAGGCGCGACTATCGTTGTCGATGGTGGTATGCTGGCTTAATTAGCTAATCTATAAGACATAGGTTAGATAAGAAAGTAATTGTTTAAAACTGCATGAGATAAATTTTCATGCGGTTTTTTTGTTTTCATTTTTAATGAATTGCATAGCTACTCTTCATACCTTGTCATTGAATAGACGGTTAGTGTGAAGAAAAAATAGGCGGCATCGTGTCATAATACTGTCAAATAATTAAAAGGCGTCAAGCATGGACTCAGTGACCAATCATAAAATAAATACTATTTCGCACAATAAAACATGGCTGTTCGTGCCAGCGACTCGCATCGATAGGATAGAAAAAGCCTTTGCTAGTGGCGCCGATGCCGTCATCGTAGATTTAGAAGATGCCGTTGCCAAACAAAACAAAGCGGCGGCTCGAGAGGCGTTAAAAAACTACTACGATGAGCAAAATTCAAAGCAAACTTATCGGCCCATTTGGCTGCGTATCAATCAAGCGGGTAGTGAGGAGTTTTTCAAAGACATCGTGCTTCGTCAGAGAATGTCTAACTTGGCTGGTGTGTTATTGGCTAAGGCCGAGCGCGCTGAAGATATCGACAGCATACATCAGCTGACAGGTTTACCTGTAATCGCTTTGATAGAGAGTGCCATCGGGCTATACCAAGTCGATAGTATGGCAAAAGCAGGCGGGCTGGCGGCGTTTAGCTATGGGTTTTTGGATCTGTGTAATGATCTACAAGTACAAGTAGGGACGCCATCAGCCGAGATAGTTGCCAATCAGATTCGCTATCAGCTTATTTTGACCTCAAAAGTACATCAGCTATCGCCGCCAATCGATACCATTTATCCTGATTTTAAAGATGAGTCAGGGTTAAGTAATCGAGTAAACTTGTGGTCAAAAATGGGTATGGCAGGGATGTTATGCATTCATCCTAAGCAGGTTGCCACTGTGCAGCAAGCCTTGCAGCCGATAGACAAAGCGCTTGCGTTTGCAACGCGGGTGATAGAAGCGTATGAAAAAAGCGGGCAAGCGGTGTTTAAAATAGATGGTGAGATGGTCGATGCGCCAGTGATTGCGCGCAGTCGTCAACTTTTGGAAAAGCAGCGGTTATTAGCAAAGTAGCAGGCAAAGCTATAATGCTTTATTATGAGCCATATCTATTTGTATATAAAAGCACACTATGATTTTTATCAATAACCAGATTAGCCTCAATGATAATGAGGTAGAGATTAGTGCCATGCGCGCACAAGGCGCAGGCGGGCAGAATGTCAATAAAGTCTCCTCTGCCATCCATCTACGCTTTAATATTCACATCTCAAGCCTGAGTGACGAGTACAAACAACGATTGCTAGATAGCAAAGACAGTCGTATCACCAAAGAGGGCGTACTTATCATTAAAGCACAGCAGTTTCGTACGCAAGAGCGCAATAAAATCGATGCGCTTGAACGGCTGCAAAGCTTTATCAATAAAGCCACGCATGTCAATAAAACCAGACGGCCCACCAAACCAAGTCGGAATGCCAAACGCAAACGGGTGGATCAAAAAACCCAGCGCGGCAAAACCAAAGCTTTACGCGGTAAAGTAGATTTCTAGAGAATTTGTGATACTAGCTTTTGTCATTGAGAGGTTTTGCGACAGAACAGCTATACAGCAAAAGTCATCGTAGATTATGGCGGTTTTTGAGTTTATAGTGGTATAGGCGAGAAATTATCACCTATACCGTTATGCTAGATTACATAGTTATTTAGAATGCGCCATTAAGTCCAATAAATAGGCTGGTTAAGTCATCGTCATCACCTTGTGAATGTGTGACACCAGCATTAGCGTTTAATAGACCAAAGTTTCTAGACACTCCAAGTGTCATGGCAACGTTATCATCATCAGTTTCGACCATAGGTGTCTCAAAACTAATATTAGATAGCGTATTCAAACTTGCTGTTACCGCTTCGCGATTGTCACTCAGCTGCTTTTGATAATGAATATCACCAAATAAGTTGAGGTTCTCCATTAAGGTATGATTGGCTTTGAGACCAATCTTGCCATATGTCGTAGAGTACTTCTGCTCATCGAACTGCATGGCAACGCCAGACATCTCTTTTTCTTTGAGTCCGTCAATTTTTACGCGGCTCGCTGTTGCACCGATATAAGGTGAGACGGCAATATTACTTACCTGCAATGGGTAGCCTGCCTGCAGGTTGGCATAATAACGTTTACCATCAGCATTTGACTTGAACTGTTGTTGGTTGCTACCAAGTGTGACAGCACGTGTGACATCGACATCCATGTTGCCAAATCCTGCAGCACCATTTATCTGTAAACCACCAAACTTGTTGCTATGATAGACACCAAAACCAACTTCTCCTAGATCAATATCACTTAAACCTGTGCCGACATCTGAGTTTTTAAAGTCTTTTTGGGTGATGTTACCGTATAAGCCTGTCACGGCATTGGCTGAATTAGGATGAGCAAAATCTACACCAAGTAATACTTGGGTATTATTATCACCATCAAACCCTGCAATGTCTTGATTGGCGACTTCACCGACAGCCCATAGTGTACGAGCAGGTTTTTGCTCACTGCTTTGGATTTGGTTGACGTGTGACTGTAAGCGCTCATTGGTTGCAAGTCCGGTTGTCGTTGCAATATGTGGCAGCACACCGATTAAGCTAGGCGCAGTGACTACAGCGTTTGCATAGTCAGCAATCATTTGATGCGCCTGACCGGTCGGGTGAATGCCATCAGCGAAAAAGTAGGTTTCGTTGGCATCAGGTGTTTCTAGATTGCTTGACCCGCAAAATAGTGAGCTATCAGTAACCAAGTTTTCAGTACAGGCTGGCGTGGTCATATTAGTAAATCCATAAGCCGTAGGATTACTAGCGATTTGTTGTAATAAGCTAAACATATCTAGCGGTATGATGTTCGCACCAGTAGCTGCTACGCCACTAAGCATAAATTGATTATATAGACTAGTAGCGCCAGTACTTTGCGCTTGTGCCACAGGCCCTTGATCAATAGCTCTAGGCGTCAGACCGATATCAGGAATATTAGGTACTAAAATGTAGTTTGCGCCATTGTCTTTCAGTGTATTAATCGTTTCGGCCTGGCTCGCTACTGCGCCAAGTATCGTAGCTTGGGCATTAGCAGGATCTTCAGCCGCCGCAAGCAAGTCATTTGCACCTGCCCACACGACATAAAGTCCATTAGGATCTACTTGATTATTATCAATATAATTATTAACTTGGCTATTGGCAGAGGCCACCGGAATACCAAAAGCAGTGACATCTACGCCTGCTCTTGCACCACCAATTGCATAATTATTACCCGTCTGACTACCATCATAAGTATTGGCGACAGCAGTAGTACCTAGTTGTTCAGCGAATGACGTTGCCCATGTATTATCAGGGTTAGTAGTAAATTGACCTGACTCTTCAAGCCCAAACGCACCTTGAGTGAGGGGACTAAAATATCCGCCATCCGTTAAACTGTCGCCAAAAAAGGTGACACTGTCATAAGCATTTGCGTGAGAAATACCAGCGATAGATAGGCTGATGGCAAGCATGCTTTTAGTGAAAGTTTTGAGAGTAGTATGACCAACTATGGAGCGAGCGGTATTACGGGGCATAGCGACATCCTTGTCATTAATGTAATAGATTGTCAATCGAGTGTAACTATTTTTTAGAAGGCTAGCAATCATTTTGATTACAACATCAAAATAATATTGTCTTATTTTTACAACTTTTTTATAGTCAATCAATATTAAAAGTGGTGCAAGGCAGACGAGTGCAAGTACTACAGTAGTAGGCTAAACGAGTCTAACGCTGTAACATTTTAATAGTGATTCGACTATATCCTTAAAAGAAATCTAGCAAGCCTTGCAAGGCTGTACTATTACCTAACCATTTTATTACATACATCACTACTTTTAATCATTCACAAAGCATCGGTATCAATAGATAGATTACACTTAGCCAAGTCGCCGACTCAACTCAGGGAAGCGCTTTATCATAAATAACATCAGCAGGAGCGCCACACTGGCAATAGCCGCGCCGACATAACCCACGCTTGATATCGAGATATGCGTCACTGCATAGCCACCAAACAGCGCGCCTGTACCAATGCCTAAATTGATAATACCTGAGAACATCGCCATCAGCATGTCTTGTGCATTGACATCGACCATGATGACTTTTGCCTGCATTGAGATAATCAGTAGCATGAGTGCCGCGCCCCAAAGCAGTGCACTAACACTAAGCGCCCAAACGGACGTCACGACAAACAGCAATGTCAGCATAGAGACAAGTATTAATATCGTAGATACCAGCATCAATTGGGTATTATATCTATCACCCCAACGACTGAATATCACACTGCCTACAATGCCTGCTGCCCCAAATAGAAGTAATACAAAAGTAGCCGCGTTTTCGCTGATGTTGCCGACCTGACGCATGAATGGTTCAATATAAGAGTAGGCCGTATAGTGTGCGGTAAAGACGAGCAAGATAAGCAAATATAGACAGACCAATAAGGGGTTTTTGAGTAGTTCTGGAATCTTTCTAAAAGACCCCTCAAACATACTTGGTAAGGTAGGTAATAGTCTCGCTTGCAAAATAAAGACGACAAGCGCAATGACACCAATGCCGCCAAATGTCGCGCGCCAACCAAACCATTGACCAACCAACCGTCCCAACGGCACACCGAGTACCATCGCAAGCGACGTCCCAGTCGCGAGCACACTCAGCGCCATGGCTTTCTTGCCTTCGGGTGCCACACGTATGGCGATTGCTGCTGTGATGGACCAAAATATCGCATGCGACAGCGCAATCCCAACTCGGCTAATGAGCAGTACGTCAAAACTCCATGCAAATACAGATAGCATATGACTGGCAATAAAGACGGCAAACAGCCCTAAGAGTAACCGTTTACGCTCAAATCGACTGGTCAATAGCATCAGCGGCAATGACATCGCTGCCACAATCCAAGCATAGAGCGTCAACATCCAGCCCGTTTCTGCTGTGGTAATAGAGAAGTCTTGGGCGATATCGCTCAATAGCGCCACAGGGACAAATTCTGTGGTGTTCATAATAAAGGCACTAACGCCCATCAAAAATACTTGAAAATACTGAGTTCGGCGAGCGTTCGCGCTCGCCTCAAGGTTATTTTTCATAAAATCCAATACAAAGCAGGTGCTAGGGCGTGTCCCTAATTCAAACGTTTATCACTAAATGGGCTAAAAATGGCTAAATCTTTGACAAACGGCGTCAAATAGCTAGTCAATATCTCGATATTAACCAGCTATTTTCCTTGTTTGCCTGCGATTTATATTATCTTTATCACCATTTTTAAAATAGGGACACGCCCTAATACAGCGGGTGATAAGTCAAGGTGGGGCAGGTATTCTTGGAATACAAGCGTCGCGAGGCAAGATAGCAAGCCAAAGTCGATTGTAAAAGATGTTTTTTGATAAGGATTGTTAACCTAAAGCTCAGCATGAAAGGCCTAGGAAAAGAGAGTTAATAAAAAATACGCAATAGATATAGGAAAATAAAATTCAATATGAGGTGCTTTTAATTTAAAAACCTAACCATTTACTATTGAAAAATAAGTAAACATATCGGTATTTATTTTCTGCTGTCTGTTGTGCTATCATCATTGAACGATCTATCGTGGGTTTAACAGTTTTGTTATCGCCGTCCGTGACAACCGTTTCATGGCAGCGTGATAAACCTTGCAACTTCCAGCACGATATAAAATAACCTTGGTAAAGCGCATGAGCCTGTACTCCGACAACCTCATTTGTGCCTGATTTTTTGCCTATTTGGGCGTATATCAACCTTTTTCGTCGGAGTTATAGGAGTCTAAGGTGTTCAATATCATGAGCCACATTGCCAACCAATCTCAATATACCCGTCGTTATCACCCACGCCATCTCTTAGCACAATATGCGATCAATCAGATAGCCACACTTGAGCTACGTTCGCAAGATATTGTCAGCGCCATGGGTTATCCTATCAAGCATACCATTCCTGCCTGTGACCGCCTGCGCCATGTACTGTCGCATAGGTATCTTGGACTTGATAGCAGCTATATGGACAAATACTTTACCGCTGATGAGTTTTTGGCAAAGCTATTTGTCGTGCTTGAGATACCGTATCAACCATTCGCAGAAGATATTGCTCAGATTAAAAATGACTTGACGAACCACTCCACTACGCTACCTAGATATAGCTTACGAGCGGAAGTGGATTTTACCTTTACGAGTGTCGATAATTGGGTGTCTCGTGGTAATGCTGCACGTTTGGCTCACATACGTCTCCCAGATGGATTTGCCAAATTAGACGATGCTCAACGTAAATCAGTGATTCAAGACAGCATCTGCGAGCATTATCAGCAGTATGAGGGCAGTTTGCCATACGATGGTGTTATCAAAGGTTATCGACTGACGATTGAACAAAACAACCATGTGGTTGATCATGCAGATTATGGCTTACCAAAATCCAGCAGTATCTAAAATGCTGTGAGTATATGAAGAGTGTAATAATCTAAGCTCATCGACTAAGAAGCCTTAGTATAAATTAGAAGACTCAGTATAAAAAAGCCTCACTTTATCGTGGGGCTTTTTGGTTCTTTGCATTAAATTTTTTGTTTAATGCTTCAGGTTTAGAGATGGCGCGCCATAAAATCACAAATAGCGCATCAAACTCTGCATTTAATGGCGTCTCTGTTTGGCGAATGGTATGCATTAAGCCAAGTCGACTAATAAATCCCATAAACACATCGAAGAGTATGTGCAGTGGGACAGTGTCATTGAGCACCCCACGATTTTGACCATCTTCTAATACCGCCAAAAACGCGCCAATTAACTCTTTGTTTTCATAGATTGCGATATTACGTATACGCGAGGCCGAGACAGAAGACAGCACCATCACCGCATCTGGATGCGAGTCTACAAAATCAAAGCAGACCCACAGCGTCTTACGTAGACGATCTTGTACGCTATCAATCCCTTGCAGATGATCCATGATGCGAGCGGCTAATCTGCCGAGCACAATATCCATAATGGTATAAAACAGCGTTTGCTTATCCCCGAAGTACTTGTAGAGCGTTTGCAAGGAAACATTTGCAGACTTTGCAATCTGCGCCATCGTCACCTCATTAGCATCAAATCCTGCAAAGACCTTACGAACGGCTTGCTCAATTTTATCCAAAGTTGCGGGTCGCATATCGGATAGGGGTGCTAGCGATCGCGTTTGCGTGGGGCTATCTGACTGATTAAAGGTTTTCATATTTATCGCTTCTTAAAGTATTGGTTATTTGATACGTCCTATCAGTTAAGTGATTTTCTCGATAATCTAACGTGATTAAATTAATAAGTAATTTGAATTACCATTTTTATTTAATGGATTGCGAAGTGGTTTTTCATAGCCTAGTATAAGACTCGTATATTAATAAATACAAAGAATTTATGGCATATCTATAACGGTAATATATATTACCATAACTTCTAAGAAGGACTTAGATATAGCTGTTATTCATACAATATTGTCAAGGATAGACATCATGAGTATCGAAAAATTTACCCCAAACTGGATGACCGAAGAACATCAGATGGTGTATGACAGCGCCTTGAAAATGTTTCAATCTTGGGAGCCAAAGGATGAGCAGTGGCGCAAAAATGGCATGATCGATCGTGCTGCGTGGGAAGAGGCGGGCGAGATGGGGTTTTTGTGTGCGGCAATACCAAGCGAGTATGGCGGCGGCGGCGGGGATTTCGGTCACGAAGCCGCACTCATCTACGCACAGACTGAGGCCAATCAGTCAGGATTTGGCGGTATGGTGCATTCAGGTATTGTCGCGCCTTATATTTTAGACCACGGTACTGAAGAACAAAAACAAGCGTGGCTACCAAAAATGGCAACGGGCGAATATATTGGCGCTATCGCCATGACTGAGCCTGGCACTGGCTCCGACCTACAAAACATCAAAACCTATGCAGTAAAAGACGGTGATGATTACATTATCAATGGCTCTAAGACTTTTATCACTAATGGTCAGCACGCCAATCTTATCTTATTAGCATGCAAAACAGATCGTGAAAAAGGCGCGCAAGGTGTCTCACTTATCATCGTAGAAACGGACAACGTAGAAGGGTTTGAACGTGGGCGCAATCTCGATAAGATTGGTCTGACCTCTCAAGACACCTCAGAGCTTTTCTTTAGCAATGTCCGTGTACCGCAAACCAACCTGTTGGGTACGGTAGAAGGTATGGGCTTTATACAGATGATGCAAGAGCTGCCACGTGAGCGCCTCATCATTGCGCTATCAGGGGTCGGCTCAATGAAGCTGGCTATCAATCTAACACTAGATTATGTAAAGGGCCGTGAAGCCTTTGGCAAACCTATTTGGAAGTTTCAAAATACCCGCTTCAAGATGGCTGAATGCTATGCCGATTATCTTGCTGCCAGTACCATGTGTGATGTGGCAGTCGATGCGATGTTAGATGGCAAACTGTCTGTACCGCATGCTTCATTGATCAAATACTGGGTCACCGAAAAACAGTGCGAAGTCATCGATGAATGCGTGCAACTGTTTGGTGGCTATGGCTATATGACCGAGTATCCTATCGCCCGTTTATATGCTGATGCGCGCGTGCAAAAAATCTATGGCGGCACCAATGAGATTATGAAAGAGCTGGCTTCACGCTTTATGTAAACGCTTATATTATAAAACTACGATAGTTATTGTTTATTTAAAAAATAAAAAAAGGATTTTTTATGACTGAGACTGCTTACATTTATGATGCTATCCGCACGCCACGCGGCAAAGGAAAAAAGGACGGCTCTTTGTATCAGGCGTCACCAATCTGGCTGACACGTACCTTATTAAAGGAGATGGAGCAGCGTCATAACTTGGATACCAGTTTGGTCGATGATGTGGTGCTTGGCTGCGTGACCCCAGTGGGCGAGCAAGGCTCTGATATTGCGCGTATCGCCGTCATTGATGCTGGTTGGGCACAAAATGTGGCAGGTCTTACCTTGTCTCGTTTTTGTGCCTCTGGTCTAGAATCTATCAATCTGGCAGCGGCCAAAATCATGTCAGGTATGGAAGACATGGTGGTGGCGGGCGGTGTTGAGTCAATGAGCCGTGTGCCGATGGGCTCTGATGGCGGTGCTTGGTACATGGATCCGCGCGTCAATGAAGCGACGCATTTCGTACCGCAAGGGGTGGGCGCAGATACCATTGCAACGCTTAAAGGCTTTAGCCGTAGCGATGTCGATGCTTTTGCTACCGAATCACATCGCCGCGCGGCACAGGCTTGGGAGAACGGCTATTACGACAAATCTGTTGTCCCTGTCACCGATATCAACGGCATGATGCTATTGGATAAAGACGAAACCATCCGTCCTAATACCAATGTCGAAACCTTAGCGGGTCTTAAACCTTCTTTTATTATGCCGGGAAAAATGGGCTTTGATAGTGTGATATTAGACCGATACACCACGATTGAAACCGTGAGTCATGTGCATCATGCGGGTAATTCTTCTGGCATCGTTGATGGGGCGGCGATTTGTTTGGTCGGTAGCGCGGCGGCTGGGCAAAAAGCAGGACTAAAACCACGCGCCAAAATCACAATGGCCTCAGTCATTGGTTCAGAGCCTGCCATTATGCTGACAGGTCCAACGCCAGCTTGCCAAAAAGCCCTCGATAAAGCGGGCATGCAAGCCTCTGACATAGACCTTTGGGAGATTAATGAAGCATTCGCTGCTGTGCCGATGAATACCGCTGATGATTTTGGAATCTCGCTTGATATTGTCAACGTCAATGGTGGTGCAATCGCTATGGGTCATCCGCTTGGGGCAACGGGCGCGATGCTAATGACGACAGTCCTTGATGAGTTGGAACGCCGCAACTTACAGACTGCTATGATTACGCTATGTGTGGGCGGTGGTATGGGAATTGCCACTATTATCGAGCGTGTTTAACTTTCCTCTAAAAAAGACTAAAACACAATTAGATTAAGAAATAATAGATAAAGAATCATTTAAGGGATAAAAATGATGACAAATAACCAAACAGTAGATAGCGTAATAGCCATTAACGCATTAGATAACTTCTCCGTCCAGCGTGATGACGAGGGTGTCGTCACCGTTACGATTGACCAAAGCAAACGCAAAATGAATGTCATTGGTGATGGCTTTACGGAGGCATTCGCCACGATAGTTGATAGTTTTATCAATGATGACGCCGCCACAGGCTTAATTCTCACATCGGCCAAAGACACCTTTGTGGTTGGCGCAGATATTGATCAATTGAACCAGATAGAGACAGCGGAGCAAGCATTTACATTGACCGAGGAATTAAAAGGGAGTTTGCGTACGCTTGAGACCTCAGGTAAACCCGTCGTCGCTGCTATGACAGGAACCGCATTAGGCGGTGGTTTAGAGTTGGCACTTGCCTGTCATTATCGTATTACCATTGACACGCCTAAGACCAAGCTTGGTTTGCCTGAGGTGAAACTGGGCTTGTTACCTGGCGGCGGCGGTACTCAGCGCTTACCAAGGTTGGTCGGTATTCAAGTAGCACTGGAGCTGATGACGCAAGGCAAAGAATTGCGACCAGCAGCGGCAAAAGATATTGGACTTATTGATGCAATAGCCACTGATCGAGCAGATATGCTGAAGCAAGCAAAAAACTGGATTCAAAACAATCCAAGCGCTCAGCAGCCATGGGATGAGAAGGGTTTTAAAATTCCTGGCGGCGATAGTAAGCATCCTAGCGTTGTACCGATATTCTCTATCGCCCCAGCCATGGCCAATCAAAAATCTCACGGCAACTATCCAGCGATTATTCATATCATGTCTTGTGTGTTTGAAGGATGCCTAGTTGATATCGATACAGGGCTTGAGATTGAGTCGCGTTATTTTGCCGCTTGCGTACTGTCGACTGAATCAAAAAACATGATTAACACCTTATGGACGCAGCTGAATAGCATCAAAAAAGGTCAGTCTCGACCTCAAGGGTTTGAGCAGACCCAAACCAAAAAAGTCGGTATCTTGGGGGCTGGCATGATGGGCGCTGGCATCGCTTATGTCACTGCCAAAGCAGGTATAGATGTCGTGTTATTGGACACGGAAATTGCCAATGCAGAAAAAGGCAAAGCGTACTCTGCTAATATTTTGGATAAAGCCATCAGCCGAAAGCGCGCTACCGAAGAGAAAAAACAAGCGCTCCTAAAACGTATCACGCCAACCGTCTCTTACGATGATTTAGCTGATTGTGATCTCATCATCGAAGCGGTGTTCGAAAATCGAGAAATCAAAGCCAAATGTACCCAGCAGAGTGAAGCAGTGATTTCAAACACGGCTATTTATGCGTCTAATACCTCAACATTACCGATTACTGGACTAGCAAAAGCCAGTACACGACCAAACCAGTTTATCGGTCTGCATTTTTTCTCGCCAGTAGATAAGATGCCGCTCGTTGAGATTATCGTAGGCGCGCAAACTGATGATGAAACGTTGGCCAAAGCCTTTGATTATGTTGTGCAAATAGGCAAAACGCCTATCGTCGTCAATGACAGTCATGGCTTTTATACCTCGCGGGTATTCGGCACCTATGTATCAGAGGGTATCGCAATGCTAGGAGAGGGTGTGCATCCGCGTAGCATCGAAGTTGCCGGACTAAAAACAGGTATGCCGATGCCGCCCTTAGCATTACAAGATGAAGTGTCGTTAAGCCTAGCATTACATGTCAGCGAGCAACAGCAGGTAGATATGGCAGCCGAAGGCAAGTCCGTTGCTGTGCGCCCTTCTTACGAGATACTAAAGACGCTGGTCAATGAGCATGGGCGCGAGGGCAAGAAAAATGGCAAAGGGTTTTATGATTATCCAGAAGACGGTGATAAGCATCTATGGCCTGAGCTGATAAACTTATATCCGCCAAAGTCAGAGCAACCATCGCAGCAAGATTTGGTGGATCGGCTAATGTTTATTCAAGCCAATGAATCTGCCAAATGCTATGAGGAAAACGTCGTGCGCTCAGTTGCCGACACCAATATAGGGTCTATCTTTGGCTGGGGGTTTGCACCGCAGCACGGTGGTACACTACAGTTTATCAATGCAATGGGCGTGAGTGCGTTTGTTAAGCGGAGTCGTGAGCTGGCTGCGAAATATGGCGAACGGTTTGAGCCTGCTCAGATTTTGCTAGATATGGCAGCCAAAGGCGAGGCGTTCTCTGATGACTGACATGCATGTATCAAACCATGATCAAATGGCGGACTGTCTACAAGGGTTACGAGTGATCGATCTGACTCGTAACCTACCTGGGCCATTTGCCACGCGTTTGCTTGCGGATTTGGGCGCGGACGTCCTTAAAATCGAACCCAAACAAGGTGATCCTGCTCGCGTATTTGGTGAGTTATTCGCTGCTTTGAACCACGGTAAGACGACTGAAAAGCATGATTTTCATGATCCCGAAGCGATTGCAACTATAAAGGCTCACCTTAAGGAAGCTGATGTGATGTTGGACAGCTTTCGCCCAGGTGTCTTGGCAGAAATGGGACTAGATGCTAAAACCCTGCATGCCATCAACCCAAAGCTGGTAATGGTATCTATTACTGGCTATGGTATCGCAGGCAGTTACGCAAAAGAAGGTGTCTACTTAGAAAGTGCTGAGTCAAAAAATAGCTCTCAAATAAATCATAATTGGTCTGATAAGGCCGGTCACGATATTAATTTTATGGCTATGAGTGGTGTGCTTGATCAGTTAAAAACAGCTCAGGGTGAGCAGGCTATGCCCAATGTCCAGTTTGCGGACTTGGCAGGTGGTAGTGATACAGCAGTGATAGCACTGTTGGCTGCTGTATTTGCCGCGCAACGTACCGGAAAAGGACGACATATTGCGATTAGCATGACGCACAGTTTGTACAATCATATGGTCATGCCAAAGGTGACGGGTAAGCTAATCAGTCGTTTTTCAGGTGACAATTCAAATAGTGCTTCAAATAATACTTCAAGTACAGCTCCCATGCCACAGCATGACTTTTTAGGCGGTGCATTACCATGTTATCGACTGTACCAAACCGCTGACCAGCGACATATGGCGGTTGGTTCGTTAGAGTTGAAATTTTGGCAAGGTCTATGTGAGGTATTGGAGTTGCCAGCGCTTACAGACGTACATTGGCAGCTTGGCATCATGCCCAATAGGCCTGAGAGTCAAACAGCGACTAAAACAATGGCGGAAAAATTCGCCAGTCAAACGCTTGAGCATTGGCAAGGCGTATTTGCGGCAACGGATGTCTGTGTGACCCCCGTGCTGAATTTACAGGAAGCCAAGGCTCACCCTTTGTTTGCACATCAAGATGAATATCAGGCAACCTCAGGATGGCAGCAAATTAGCTAGTCACTGGTATGGAGATACCTTTTTAGTCTGTGTTATTTAGCCTGTCTGTCTAAATCAGAGTGATTGAACTTGTATATCTGTCTATCTAAAATTGCCTGGATAAGAGACAATATGCGCATAAAATCTAGAGCACCGTGATATTAAGAAAGTATCATGTACTAAGGCTCTTAAAGATTGAGCCACACAGACATTTCACAAATTTAACTCAAGCAAAAAGGCCGTTTTGAATGACCAAACATAACCCGTATAATTTTTTACCTTTGCAGCCTACTGGTAGAAACGAGAACGACACTGCCAATACCTATGCGCCTGAAGATATGATTAAAATATATGAGCAGCAGTTTCTCATTCAAGTACCTGAAGAGGAGCTGACAGGGTTTTTGCCTGCCCTAAAAGCATTTTATGATATTGATAATCATACTTTAGATGTCAGCGCCGTTATTTTTGATGCAATTGCAGACTCATCTATTATTTATAATCACAAAATCAAAGTGGGCGGCTATCAGTTGCTAGGTGGATTGGTAGAGGAAGCGATTGAATATGATGAGGATACTCAAAGTGACGACAGCACTGACAGCGAAGAGATTCAGGCCTATACACTAGAGTGCCAGCGCGCTTTCTTCATCAATGATGTAGAAATACCGTATCATTTTAATCTGTTCATTTATGGCGATGGCTATTCTACTTTGACCAAAAAAGAAACCGTGCTAGAAAAAATGTATTGGTTTGTCAGAGGCAGGTTTGAAGAAGAGTTGTTGGACGACTCCAAAGATAATGATAGCTTGGACTCAATCAATGAGCAGCTAGCCAGCTTGGGCATTGCGGCCATGGATCTAACGACTGTAGATGAGATTGTAAGTTATATTGAAGGCAGCATCATAGATGACGCAATGGTTGATGAGCTAAATAAGCTATTGGATGATGCCGAGTAGAGCAAACGCTAAAATGACAGTACGCCATGCAGGTCAAATAATTGGGTCAAAGTGAATGAAAAGCTGCGTGACTGATAGAACTGGGAAGCATTTTTTGCTTGGTCAATAATGACGTAGCAAACAAGTAAAAAATAAATATATAAACATAATGATCAGTCACGCTTGATCAATGGGCGCTCACATCTTTGACATTAAAAGTGTTCTAAACTTTCTAATAATGAGGTTTTAAATACCTCGCCATGGGACTGCTCAAACGTTTGATAGCGACAGTTGTCCTGAAAATAAGAACAGACTTCTTCAGCAAATGCCTGTTTGCTAAGAGCAGCACCCACCAGATTGGGCCGTTTGTCTGATAGGGCAGCAGTTTGTTTTGGCGATTGACTAAAACTGAGGCGCAATTGCTTGGTTTTAGCCAGTTCAGCCAGTCTCGATGGGGGCAGGTCTTGATATGCTTGCCAGTATTTTATCATCTCTCCTTCTTGCCACCACAGCGACGGATCAGCGCTAAAGTACTGCTGATAAGCATCTGGATGCGCAAATAAATTGTACAGCACAAACAAACCGCCGTACGAGTGACCCCAAAGCGCTTCTTGCTCGGGCTTGGTACCCAACTGCTCATACACCCAAGGTTTTACTTGCTGCTCAATCGTGTCATAAAACTGCGCCGCGCCGCCATTCAATCTGTCTCTGCCATCTTCTTTAAAGAGATCTTTTTTACCTGCTGTTGCTGATAGCAACGGCGGGGTGTAATCGTATGCCCTGGCATCAACATCAAAACGATAAGGCGTCTGGTAACCAATGAAAACCAAGATGGGCGCGTACTCTGGCGGTGAAGCGTGAGAAATCGCACGTAAAAAATCTTTATCGAGGTCATCAATGGCGGCGTTACCGTCGAGCATGTAGATTACCTTGCCCGCGTTTTTTGGCGTCTTTATAGGGTGAGCATCAGCTTGCGTTTTAGGGATGCCCAACCACACTTGATAGTGGCGCGGTTTGGCATAATTTTGCCATTGTGCTGATAATTCATTGTCTGTGCCTGAGACGGTGATATTAGGGGCAGGCGCGCTAAAAGTGTGATGGGTAAAATGATAGCCGCTGTCCTTTGCGTGCAACACACTCATATCGACAGGGGTTTCTAGATCGGGTTTGGCATGGCTTACGGACATGATGGCTCCTAGGAGGATAGCCGCTACTACAAGGTTTTTAAGGCGTTTTGACATTATTATCCTTTGTGATGAATTTGGGGAGGGCTGAGACACTGAGTGAGCGTTTGCAGGAATTGATAAAAGTAAAAGATAGACATTAATCAGTGCCAGTTGCTGGCGAGTAAGGATTGACAACCAGTTACAATGTCGTAATAATAATGCACATGATAATCATTATCAATACTATTATTTGTTGATGTCTTATCCTGTATGCTCAATCTAACCCATTATTCTATGAGATTCGCTTATGTCATATATCAGTCCAGCCTCTTTGGGGGAAAACCTACTATCTAAAACCATACTTGCCTCTATTGCTGTCTTCTCTCTTGGAATAGTAGGGTGTCAAAGCACGTCCGCTGTGTCCGCACAAACGGCCACTGCTCATCTGACGCCCACTGGGATTATGCAAACACAAAGCAGCTATGCAGACACGCGTTATTTAACCATTGCTGGCAAGGACTATCCTGTATCTGAAACCTCAGCGCGCATCGTGATTAATGACGCTAGCAACGCTCCAGAACTGGTCGATGATATATTTGATGGAAAGGGTAAAGCAGCTGTACCAGGTTATAAAGTCATGCTGATGAATCGTACCAGCTCAATTGCTGCTGAAGCACGAGCGCTGGATAATGGCAAAGTGATAGACAATCGCATGATTCACCGCGGCAGTAAGTCGCTCATCGGTATCCCTGTCGTTAATGGACAAGCTCAGCTTAAGCAGGCGCAGTTATTAGACTTTGACATTATTTATGATGATTTGTCTAAAGCAGTGATCAAAGGGGAGGTCGTCAAACCGCGCGGTACGAAGCTGACCAAACCAGACACCGCGGTGACTGATAAAAAAGTGGTGTTGCGCTCACTGACGCTACCCAATATTGCCAGTGGTGAAAGCGCAGGTGGCGGCGTTGATTTTGAGGCCAGTGCCTTGATAGATGGCAAAGTGGTCAAGACTGGGGCAAACAGTGCGTTTAATATTTTTTATACCACTACGGCTGATAAGGCCAGGGGGTTTTAGAGTAAACCCTGCAAATAGGGTCGTCTAACAGATGCTGCTAAAAAAATCCTAACAGACTCTGGCCTCTGATAAGAGACCAGAGCGTTTTTCGTTTGTCTTTAGCATTATTGGATACGCCTTTATTTTTAGCACATCCATTTTTAATACAACAATGAGTAGATAAGACGCCCGAGTGACTCAAGCGCCTTATCGCGTCTTTTTTATACCATCAATTTTAAAATAAGGGGTCTGTTATGTCCCAAATCTGTGATAGCGTTTATACTGATAAAGTACCACTGCCCGTGGCAACCAAAATCAAGTTTATGAATCATGTGAATGACGAGCATCAAGATGAGCTGGCGATGTTTGTGGAAGCCTTTGATAATACCAAGGTTGGTGACGATCTGCTGGTTCAGATCGCAGAGGTTTATCATGATGGGTTGTTATTACAAACCTGTAAGCATCCTTTAGAAAAACTATCAATAGACAATCCAGCACATTA
This sequence comes from Psychrobacter sp. C 20.9, assembly GCF_001921765.1. Taxonomy (NCBI): domain Bacteria; kingdom Pseudomonadati; phylum Pseudomonadota; class Gammaproteobacteria; order Moraxellales; family Moraxellaceae; genus Psychrobacter; species Psychrobacter sp. C 20.9. The sequence goes on from NZ_MRYC01000002.1 coordinate 94,321, forward strand.
TCAGGCTCGATCTGAAGCGGCAGCGCTCAATCGTTATTTTATTGCATTTGATGACTTCGTTGATGAGACTGTCACTATTAAGTCGCAATACATTCACCTATTGCAAGTGGCGGCAAAAAAGCTTGGTAAACTTGCAATAAAGCAGCAAGAGCGTGACTTCACGGTGATTGATGGGTATTATGCCAGTCCAAATATGTTTCGGTTGGTCGTCGGCGCACCGAGCGACACGCCACTGAATCATGCCGGCTACGCGTATCTGTTTGAGCTGAATGCGGACACCCAAAAGAGGGATCAAGCTATCAGTGCATCAGCAAAACTGCAGCGTTATTATACGCTCAGAAAAGCGTGGCAAGATGCCAATAGCCAAACGGTCTATGGCTGGGTTGATACCTATATTCATGGAGATACGCCAGGGGGTAACTGGGCAAGAGCATTACAAGCTGATAGCAAGATCAAAAGCGTGCGTGATTATCCTGAAAAGGTTGCCCATCTTGAGACCGGACAGTGTTTGCTGATCTGTGATGAAACCTCAATGCCGACCGTGGCCAATTTGTTAGAGGTTTGGCAAAATCCGATAGCGCCAATTGTCATTGCTGTCACCAATGATGCCGCAGATATTGACTATTTAAACAATCTTGAGCTGAGCGCATCATTGACAAAAACCACCAACTTTAAACAAACCAACATCCGCCATATTGTAAACTCATCCGCCATGGACCTTGCTCAGGTCATCTCATCGACAATAGATATATTGCTCAGTGAGTTGTCCCTCAGTATTGATAAGTTGTGGGGCGCACTTGAAGCGTCTGATGCCAAAACGTTAAGACGTCAGCTCAAAGCTCAATTTGGCTTACCTCGGCAAGACATGGTGATGAAGGTCTATTGGCGATCGTCCTAGAAGGCAGATATAAAGACAGAGACTCAAACCCCATTAGTGTTTAGAAGATATCCTTCGACAACTGCGTTACAGCGTTTTGAGACAGCGGCGCGGCACTTGAGCTTTACTCTTACTCATGCTGCATAAGAGATGCATATGACTCAAAGCGCCATCAGTAAGTAAGTGGCTCAGCTGGAGGAGATGCTAAACTTATCACTTTTTTATCGTACACCGCATCGAATATCTCTCACACCTGCTGGCAAGACTTACTATCTTGAGGTGCTGGGGATTCTCAAACATATCGAAGCGGCCACGACCAGTCTTATGTCAAACAGTGACAACTCAGAAGTGCTAAAAATTGCTTCACATCCAACGTTTTGCGCGCTGGCTGATACCGGCACTGGCGGGTTTGGTCAAGCCTATCCGCTACTCAACCTAGACATCAAAGAACACAAAACCCTCAACGAGTTAACCGCAGAATATGGGGTTCATGCAACCCAAATCAGCAACTGGAAAAAGCAGGCTTTGGCAGTTATTCCTACTGCATTCAATACCAAACAGCAAGCCAACGAACAAGCCCAGCAAGCTATTATCGATGAACTACATAGGCAACTAGGGCAAGTCATAAGTGAAAGAGACTGGCTTAAAAAAAGTCCTCACAGCTACCCTGAGCACTCGTAAACAACTGCTAGAACCTGATAACAAGGGTTTTAGTACACCAAGACCCCATTTTATGGGGTTAAACGCATGACAGCGTATTTGAGGCAACTATGCTATCAAGTGGGAGAAAAGCGAGTTAGGCGATTACTACGGCAAATGGGACTAGATGCTATTTATCAGCATCTATTTGCGACAGTTTGAGACAGTCAGTCAGGCAAGAGCAGGTTTGAAAGAGTATTTCGAGTTTTACAATCATGAGCGTTTATATCAGTCGCTCGATTACCATACTCCTGCACAGGTTTATCTGGCTAACAATAGTTCGGATAATGAATCGTTTTATTAATCCAATTCTATCTTAATTTTATGATAATTGGGTCTAGACATTGGGGAGTACTTTAAACTTAAACACCAGCCATAATAACTATGGCTGGTGTTTTGCTGATATGAAGTTGTATTTTTAATAAATCTGATGACTTATCTTATTTATTGAGCAGGCTGGACATCAAATTTAAATACCCAAGAGGTGGCTTTGGTGGTGGTAGCATCAGGATAATTAATCTGTGTCAGACGCATGCGCGCATAACTATCACCACTGTTTGAGCGGATCAGCGCGCCTTGAGCTTTGTCATCAGGTTTTGCACTGAGTTGATGAGTCATGCCATTATAAGTGTACCAGCCAAAATCAAGGTTTGGATAAGTGCCGGTGTAGCCTGGATTTAGATCTGAGCTGTCGCTATCCACCATCCAGCTGCCTGCTGATTTTGGCGTATCAAAGTCTGTGACATTCAATAGATTGGCAAGGCTTTGCTCTTTATTGTCAGTCATGAACTTAGCTTTGATAGGCTCGTCTTTATCATCATAGTAGCCGTCTGGAGTATTGGCGACAAAACCACCGACCTTACCGGTACCGGATGCGCCGCCATTGAGTTTGACACTGTCACGCCTAAATGCCACCTGCCACTGTTTTGTAGCATCATCAACGATGTTACCCGTTTTTAAATTCAGATAAGTCCACTCCGTGTTGCTAGTGGCGTCAATGGTCTTGGTTTTGACTTGATCGGCGCGCGGCATTGCGGTATCAATCCAGCGCACGGTTGGGTGGCCAGATACTCCAGCTTCATTGTAGTAGTTGATAATCTGCATGGCATAAATGGGCTGCTGCACACTGCTCGAAGTGGCCGGATCGGTATGGTCTGTTGTGATAAGGTACACACGGTTATTAGGATATAGTTTATGATTTTCTGCAATATTATAAGCGTACCATGAGTGACTATCAAAAATACCGCCGCTGTTATCTTCGTTATAATGGTGCGTGATGTCACTACCGGTTTTTGGGTCTTGCATACCGTTGTTATAAGCGCTTAGCTCTGACCAATCCATCAATCCAAACACGCCGCCATCACCGTCGCCTGAGCTGCCACTGTTTGACCAAAGACTGACCCCGCGTTGTTGATTATCAAATTTAACGTCCCACGTGGCGCTACTACAGTCCACCTCGCTATCACTGTCAAAATCAAAACAAGTCTGCACATTAGGGTTGAGACTCGCGCCACTGATCGTCCATTCAGCGCTTTGACTAAAGCTCGCCGTAGCCGTGGGTGGTGCCGTAGTTGAACCGCCACTACTACTGTTATCGCTATCACTACCGCAGCCGGTTAGCGCAACTAATATGGCGGCACTGAGTGCGCCTAAGGCAGATGTTTTGGTCAGGCGTAAATAAGATGACATAAAAAGCTCCTGTTGAATAAAACGATGATATTAAGTAAAACGATGATATTAAGTAAAACGATGATATTAAGTAAAACGATGAAAGTAAGGGTTAAAGATTTTGTGATCCAGCTTATTGCCAGTTAAAACGTGCGCCAATTAGCCACTCACGGTTGTCAATCGGGCGATAATCACTGGTATCGCGTACATCACGCTGGGTATCAAAGATGTTATTCACCGCGCCATATAGACTAAAATTATCATCAATCTTGTAGTTCAATTGACTATCAAGCGTCCACCATGATGGTGAGTAGGACTGCGCGGCAGTATCAATCAGCTGCTTAGACTCGTAGTTCAACCTAGGAATAAGCTGCAATGTATCACTCAATTGATAATCGAGTGCCAGCATGACTTTATGATTAGGACGGTAAGTTAATTCGCTGTTGGCGCTCTCATTTTTGGTTTTTAGATAGGCGTATGTGGCTTGTAGGGTGGCGCGATCATCCACTTGCCAATCGATGCCAATATCGCCGCCATAAGTGTAGGCACTATCGATATTGGTATATTGAAAAATACTGATGCCATTTTCGATAATGGCGTTTTCGTTATCAGTTTGGATTAAGTCCTCCACATCGTTATAAAAGCCGTTAATGGATAGGTTTAAATCATCACCAATCTGCCCTTGATAACCGACTTGATAGCTCGTTGAGGTTTCAGGTTGTAAGCTAGGGTTGCCCATGACTTTATAGCCCAAATTACTGTGGTCAAAGACGTAATAGCGCTCTTTTAAGTTGGGCACACGGTAGCCGCTGCCGACGCTGGCGCGAAAGATATGATCGCGTCCACTTGCGTCCGTACGGTTGTATTTGACAGCTACTTTTGGTGCCACATGATCTCCAAAGTCTTGATCATCTTGATAACGAATGCCCGTGAGTATCTCCCAATGATCACCAATCAGCCAGTCATCTTGGAGGTATAGCTCGCCCACATCACGGCTGACCTCATCGCTGATAAGCTCGCTAATACTGTTTTTGGTTTGAGATAGGGTGTCGCGCTGCACCTGTCCGCCTACTTGCAATAAGTGCATATGCGCACCTGAATCGATGGCTGGTAAATCAAGCTGCACCTGACCTAGCGCGGTGGTTATGTTTGTATTTCGCGATGATGCAAGCACCTCATTGGATAGGGTATCTGAGTCGCTTTGATAGTCTTCATATAATGCTTGCGCAGATAACTGATAGGTTTGCGTATTTTTATTGAGATGAATATCAGTGCTACCACCGATGCTGATACGATCCTTGTTAATCGACTCCTCACGCTGCTGGGGCAAAATATTTTGCGCCACGCGGAGATTAAAGCGGCTGGTATCGTCCTCACTATAGCGGCTCGCCTCAGCCCACAGCTTTGAGTGCGTAAGCATAGTACGATCATCAGGAGTATAGCTGAGACGTCCTGTTACCTGCGTTTGTTCGCTAGCGTCTTTGATTCGTGGCCAGCGCGCGGTATCGGTATTTAGGCCATCATCATCTAAATAAGAAGCAGACAGACGGGCCTGCAGGCGCTGCGCTGGATCCAGTGCTCCTTCGATACCGGCAGCGATAAAGCGTTTATTGGCATCAATATCATCACCTGAAGGGTTTTGATCGCCATTGGTGGCAAGCTCGGTATTGACATAAGCTTTGGTTTTGTTAATAGGTTTGGTAATAATATTAATCACTCCGCCCATTGCTGCACTGCCAAATTGCGCGGACGCCGCTCCTTGAACCACCTCAATTTGTTCGATATCCATGGTCATATACTGATTGAGATTGACTGTCGAGCCTGTACTGGCGGTGATAGGCAGACCATCAATTAATACTAAAACCTGATCGCCTGTAAAACCCTGCATACTGATTTCATAGCCCGTCTTGCCATGTACTTGCTTGAGATAAACGTTAGGCAATAGTTCTAGCGCCTCTTTTAGGGTATGCGCATGATTATCCTCGATTTGTTTGCTGCTAATGACATCTACTTTGACAGGGGCATCGCTAAGAGCTCGGTGTGAACGGGTGGCAGTTACCACAATAGGATCAAGTACGGTGCTAGGCATGGCGCTATTTGCCAAGCTTTGCTCGCTATCAGCAAGACTATTGAGCTGATAAGGATCTGCTGCTTTCGCGTTTGCCGTTATCGTGACGGCTAATACAAGCGTTATAGCGGCACTCAAAGGCTTGTAAGAAACTTTAAAAGTATTAGATATTGGCATAAGTTTACACAGTAAGAATAAGGAAGTTTGAGTAAATATAAGTTACATAATTCTTAGTTTTGAGTAACAAAGTAAGCATAGATTAATACAAATGAGATTGGTTATCAATGAGCAAATAATAATTATTATCATTTACAAATAAAAAAAAGTTGGTCATAATGCGTTTTGTCAGTGAGCGCTCCGGCATTTTATTGAAAAAACATAGAGACGCCGCTTTTATATTTGCTTAATAGAGGATACGACCATGACTCACCCCATTCAGCTTGGCCAAAAAGACTCGGTACTTTGGCAGGCCTACCAAGATAAAAAAACGGTGACACCGATGTTATTTCCGACCGAAGGCGCGGCGGTATTGGGTGTAAGTGAGTTTGAGCTGTTACTTGCCTCACCGTATAGCCAATATATTGGTGGCCAATGCAGAGCAGTGCTTGAGCAGCTAGAGAATTTCGGTGCTGTTGAGAGTATCGTACGTAACGCCTTAGCCGTCCATGAAAAAACCGCACCATATCACAATCTAAAACTTGGCGAAAAAAGGGGCATTGCCCTCAATGTTGGTGGTTTAGATTTGCGCTTTTTTATGGGACGCTGGCAGCATATGCTTGCTGTGACAGATCTTAGCAAGAGTGATAAGCCCTCTTATAGCATTCAGTTTTTTGATGAGGAGGGCGCTGCGATCGATAAGGTGTTTTTACGCGATTTAAGCGATGACAATATCGCGCGCTGGCAAAAGTTAGTCGATAAGCATGCGCAAGCGGTCGATATAACCGAGCTGACGCTTGATGAGGCAACCGTACCCAAGACTTGGCAGTATAAAGAATTGAGTGATGATAACCGTGACAAGTTGCAGCGTCGATGGCGAAAGATGACGGACGTCCATCAGTTTTATCACATTTTAAATAAGCTTGAGGTTGATCGCGCCAGTAGCTACCGTCAAGCGCCTACAGGGTCTGCATATTCGCTCAGCCTTGATGCGATGAGTGCTGTTTTTGAGCAAGCGCGTGATAGCGAGTGTCCTATTATGATATTTGTTGGCAATTCAGGGCTGGTACAAATTCAAACCGGTACAGTAAAAACCATCAAACGCATGGGCGACTGGATCAACATCTTAGATAAGAGTCACAATAACTTCACTTTGCATCTAAAAGACAAGCAGCTGGCGCAATTGTGGTGCGTCAAGCGTCCAACGGCTGATGGTATCGTCACGTGTATCGAAGGTTTCGATCAGTTTGGCAGCAGTATTTTGACTGTATTTGGTCAGCGTATGGAAGGCACTAGTGAGCTTGCAGCATGGCAAAAAATCACTGCTGATATTGTGGCTAAATTCTCACAAGGGCTGAATGAAGAGGCGCAGCATACTGCCATGCACAATAATCCGGCTCAGCCTGCTTAATGAAAGGGCTGTTAGCCACTCATGACTCCTATTTTATGATTCACAGTTACAAGGAACGTTTATGTTCGCGCAATTATCATCTTCTTTTTCTCGCTCCCGCCTCATATCATCTTTTTTTGTTGGCAGTATCTGCGCGCTGACTGCCTTATCGGCACAAGCTTATGAGCGCATCGTCGCCATGAGTCCTGATGTGGCAGATATCATCGTCGCGCTTGGTGCGACCGACAAGCTGGTGGGCAAAGATGCGACCAATAGCCATCCTGCCTTAAAAGATGTGCCAAAAGTGGGGATGCACCGCAACATTACCGCAGAGTCCGTGTTGGCAGTTAAGCCTGATTTGGTACTTGGTAGTTATATGGTGCAGCCGGTTAGTGTCTATCAGCGCCTCAATGACTTAAATGTCAAAGCCGCTAACGTAGCGCCAAAAGAGGGCGTCGATTATTTTGCCAATAGCATCAAAGCGACGGGTATCTATATCGGTAACCGCAGTGAAGCTGCACAACTTGCAGATCGTTGGTCTCAGGACATGCAGCCGTTAGCAAAAACGGGCAAACGCTATATCTTAAGCTATGATGGGCGCATTGTCGCAGGCAAAGGGACGGTGGGGGATGAGCTGATTCGCCGGGCAGGCGGGATTAATGCGGCGAATGTCTCAGGACTCAAACCTATGTCGCGTGAAGGCTGGCTGGCTGCCAAGCCTGATGTGATTATCATCGCCGATCATAATCAAAAGGTCATCGGCGGCGTCAGTAAGTTTAGTAAGCGTCCTGAAATTGCCGTAAGTAATGCCGCCAAAAATAATAAGGTTGAGTTTTGGCCTGTCGATAAGTTTTTACGCTACGGCCTAAACTCTCCAAAGGTCATCAAATCGCTACACGATATGGCAAAGTAGCGGGCACTCTAAACCTCTACTGTCATGATTCATCGGTTTAATTCCTCATTTATCCGCTACAGACGATATCCTTATGTCAAACAGTGCCACTTCCAAAAGTCAGAGTCGCTCTCATGTCGGCGCGTTGAATATACCTTCTAAATATAAGCAGAGCGTCTACTATGTCTTAGCAGCTCTAGCGTCATTGCTGCTGGTTTGGTTGGGATTGGGTATTGGCTTTGGTGAGTGGTCAAGCCCGGTGCACTTAGATGAGACCATTTGGCAATTGCGCTATCCGCGTGTGGTTACAGCGTTGCTTGTTGGTATGGCACTATCGGTGAGCGGCGCTGCATTGCAAGCATTATTTGAAAACCCGCTGGCTGATCCAAGTCTTATCGGTACCTCAGGCGGTGCGGCACTGGGCGTGGTGCTAGTGCTTGCTTTTGGGGTCAGCGGTATTGGTATTCCCTTTGCCGCCTTTATGGGTAGTGTGATTGTCTGTTTGTTTATCCTAGGCTGTCATAGGTTTTTGGGCGGCGGTCAGATGGGGCTACTGATTTTAGGCTTTGTCATTAGTGCCTTTTGCGCGGCAGTGGTGAGCCTAATCTTATTTATGTCTGATGATATGGTACTTAGGTCCGCGACCAACTGGCTATCGGGCAGTATGGCAGAAGCAGGCTTTGTACCGCTACGTTATTCGATTATCTCCATGGTGCTAGGACTCATTATTTTATTGCCTTTGGGTCGTCAACTAGATGGGTTAATGCTAGGTGAAACAACGGCAAAATCTTTAGGGATAAAGGTTGGCTTGAGCCGCTGTCTGGTAATTATTGCCTCAGCTTTGTTAACAGGAGCAGCAGTATCTTTGGCCGGCGTGATTGGCTTTATTGGCATGATGGTGCCCAACTTGCTAGCTATCTTGTTTGGCGGTGGACGGATGCGGCTAATGATATGGTCGGGCTGGCTGGGCGCGATGCTGCTACTCGTGATTGACGGTATGGCACGGCATGTGGCTTATCCAATAGATGTGCCCGTTGGCATTGTGCTGGCGCTGTTAGGCGGCCCGTTTTTTATCTGGCTGTTTGTACGTAGTAGCCGTCGTTAATCAAGTAATTATCAAGGATGCCCTCTATGTTCAATTCAACTGCTATGGCAGCTACAACCACTACCATAGACTATCATGAGCATGAAGATAATACTGAGCTGCTACGCTTACAAGGTATTCATATTGCTCATGGCGCTAAAGTGCTATTAAGCGTCGATTCACTGACGCTACCTAGCCACAAGTTAGTGGCTTTTATTGGCCCTAATGGAGCGGGAAAAAGCACTTTGCTACATGCTATATTAGGGCAGCATACCGGATCAGGTCTTAAAACTGATGGACAGATTAGCGTTCATGGTCAGCCCATTGATGAGGTCATGCGCCATGGTCATATCGCTTGGGTCGGACAGCATGAGCGTTTTGAGTTGCCATTGACCGTATTAGATTATGTGCTGCTAGGCGTATCCCCTAATCTAGCTTGGTATCAACGACCAAAGGCTCAGCATGTGAGTCAGGCTAGACGCTTGCTTGAGGATTTTGAGCTATGTAATTTGCTATCAGCGCGAGTACACACTCTATCAGGGGGCGAAAAACAGCGTTTAGCTATCGTGCGCGCGCTGATGCAAGACACGCACATTATGATGCTCGATGAGCCAACCAACCATTTAGACATTCGCCATCAGCGTTTTTTATTAACCTATTTGCGTGATCTGGCGCGCCGTCAACATAAAAGCATCTTAGTCGTATTACATGACTTGACTCATGCACATCGCTATGCCGATGCCGTTGTGCTATTACATAATGGACAAGTTGTGGCTCAAGGCTCGCCTAATGCGGTTATGAATTGCGAGCAATTAAGCGCGGTTTATGATGTCGATATAAAGGCGCATCAAACCGAGGACGGTGTGCTATTTGTTTAGCAAATAAAACAGTGTAAATAAAATTTAGCGGCGTCTATCACGATTGCGCCGCTCTTCACGCCGAGCTTTGCCTTTCGGACTGACACGATAAGTTAAATAGCCAAAAAATACCAGAACGATAATAAAGGCGACTATATATAAAAATATAGAGCTGCCAATAAACAACGATGCTGCAATCACAGGGGTAGCTTCCATGTCAGGTTTCCAATTAGTGCTTTTGATTATTATGCAACGGCGGCATCACCTCGTAAAGTAAACAAATTTAACTGAGAGATGAGCTCAAATGAGCGTAGATGTGCTGCTTAGTCATAGACGTTAGCGGTAACAATCAGCTCATCAGGTTGGTAGTGGTCGATAAACACAGCAAGCTTTGGCTGAACCGTCTCCACAGATCCTATAAATGACACAGATAGCGCATTATCAACCATCGCTTTCTCGCTTGGACTCCAAATAGAGCTCATATCGGCAACAGGTTTTGGCATTTGACCTTTTTCACCGCGGCGTAGGCGTACAAAACTGAACCGCCCCCGAAAAATGGACAAAAAAAAGCCTCACTATTAAGTGAGGCTTTTTAAATATTTGGAGCGGGATAAGAGATTCGAACTCTCGACCCCAACCTTGGCAAGGTTATGCTCTACCACTGAGCTAATCCCGCTAAATCATCTGATAAACAATCTATCGTCTAGATGATGACGAGGTATTATACGCAGTTTTTTTGATGTGTCAACACTTAGAGTAAAAAAAATTAAAGTTATTAAAATAGGCGTATTCTCTATCTACAAATGTATGTTATAACGGTTCATTATAATATGTATTCCAAAAGCTTTGCATACATAAATAAGCTGGTATACATATTATGATTTAATCACATTCACAATTATCAATACTTACGAAGATAAGTTATAAGGATAAAAAATGAGTCAACAGTATACTATCGCTGATTATTTGTTTGATCGTGTCGCAGAAGCGGGTGCCTCTGAGATATTCGGCGTACCAGGCGATTTTAACTTAACCTTTTTGGACAATGTTCTTGCTTCTGATAAGCTGCGCTGGGTGGGTAACACCAATGAGCTAAATGCTGGCTATGCGGCTGATGGCTACGCCCGCGAGCGTGGGTTTGCCGCTATGGTGACGACTTTTGGCGTAGGCGAGCTGTCAGCGATTAACGCGACCGCAGGCTCTTTTGCTGAGTACGCGCCAGTATTGCACATCGTAGGTGCACCAAGCACAGCTTTGCAAGACGCAAAACGCCGTATTCATCATTCGCTTGGCGATGGCGTATTTAATCATTTTATTAAGATGGTTGAGCCCGTGACGGTAGCACGAGCGCAGCTTACTCCTGAAAATGCCGCCTCAGAAATTGATCGAGTAATTCGATTGATTCTCAAAAAGCATCGCCCTGGCTATTTATTACTATCACCTGACGTTGCGCGTCAGCCTATTTATCCGCCAACAACCAAGCTGGTTGATAGCCAAGAAGACATCACCAGTCAAGCGGCATTGGCAGATTTCAAGCAAGCGCTCACCGAGTTTTTGCCAAACAAAACCACGACGCTCATGGCAGATTTGATGGTGCATCGTTTGGGGTTGCAGTCACAGCTCAAAGCACTGATTGCTGATACAGACATTCCTTATACCACGCTATCGTGGGGCAAAACGCTACTTGATGAAAACAGCGAGCGCTGGGCCGGTACCTATGCAGGCGTTGCCTCGCGTCCCATTGTCAAAGACGCGGTAGAAAACTGCGAATGTCTGATCAAAGTAGGGGTGCAATATACCGACACGACCACCGCGGGATTTAGCCAAGATATTGACGAGAGTATAGTAGTAGACTTGCATTATGAGCGTGCTTCTATTAGTGGTAAGAACTTTGCACCGATTGCCTTGCAAGATGCATTACAGGCCCTGCACGAAGTCATGACCTCTGGTATCAACATCGTACCAAAACCTTTCTGTGAGCCAGTCAAACCACATGAGCAGAAGGGTAGGGATGATGAGGCGATTCGCCAAGATGACCTATGGCATATCATTGCTGATTGCTTAGATCGTAATAACCTAGTGTTCTCTGAGCAAGGAACGGCCTATTTTGGCATCAGTGATGTGCGCTTGCCAGAAGGGGTGACGTCATATGGGCAGCCAATGTGGGGATCAATCGGCTATACATTACCAGCCAGCTTAGGTGCAGCAGTTGCATCGCCAGATAAGCGCAGTGTTTTATTGATTGGTGATGGTTCAGCACTGCTCACTATCCAAGAGCTGGCGGTCATGATTCAAGAGCGTATCAATCCAGTCATCGTCCTAATCAATAACGACGGCTATACCGTAGAGCGTGCGATTCATGGTGAAAACCAATACTACAACGATATCCCAAAATGCGATTGGCAGATCATGCCAAAAGCGTTTGGCGCAACCGAAGCGAATAGCTTACTACTCAAAGCAGAAACAGCAGGTGAGCTAAAAGCGGCTTTAAACAAAGCTGCCGAGACTACCGATAAGCTAGTAATGATTGAGGTCATCGCAGATAAGCATGATATACCCCCATTGCTAGCAGACATCAGCGCGGCACTAAAGCCAAAAAAGGATTGAGTAATTCGTAAAAGCTTTCTTAATAAAAGTACTAGCCCCATTTAGCAGCGTAGCTAAATGGGGTTTTTTGCGTTTTTTTTATCACACGGGTCAATTAATCAGCGATGCCTCTTATGTCAATTTGTAGACTCTAGTATGATGGCTGATTGGGCTATGTTCAGCCCGTCATACTCAATAGGAGAGTGATCCATCATGATCTGGCTAAAAATGCTCATTGGCGCTTTGATGGTATTGGCAATTCAATTATTTGCACAAACGCGATTTTTTTATCTGGCGGCACTTGCGCCTCTTTTCCCCACGTTTACGCTCATCAGTCACTTCATTGTCGGTACTGAGCGCAGTTCTACTGATTTAAGGGTTGCCCTGATATTTAGTATGCTGGGTGTGATACCGCATTTGATTTATACCTTGGTGGTATTTTTTAGCATCAGTTATATGAGCTTATATAAGGCATTATTGTTAGGCGTTGTCGCTTGGACAGTAGCCGCCGCCATTTTGGTACTGACATGGCAGTATATTCAGGGCTAAATAGTCAAGCGTAACTATTTAAATTTAATTGTGTAGGCCTAAATACTGTCAAAAGTTAGGATAAAAAATGGCTAAACAAAGGTTATAAGTTCATAGGTACGCGCTGGTATATTCGATAACTTTTCTCGAAATATTGTCTATAAATTTAGTAGCAGATGTTACTCTTAATACCGATATAGAGTCAGTGTAAATTGCTTTTATTAATAGCTCTGACAATCGTTGCTGATGAGAAACTCTCTGGCGTGATATCTAATAACAGTGCGATAACGGAAATATTTTCGCAATCAAGTACTATTAGGCTTCATTCAATATTGATGCAATAACTATAAAAAACAGGGCTTTAAAAAATGGATACCTTAAATATCCTATACCTCGTAGGGGCAGTACTTATTTTCGCCAGTATCATGGCGAGCACGTTATCGGCGCGTTTGGGTGTGCCCTTGCTATTGCTGTTTTTGATCGTCGGTATGTTGGCAGGCGAGCAGGGTATCTTGGGTATTGAGTTTTCTCAATATGGGCTGGCCAATTTTGTGGGACAAGCGGCGCTGGCTTGTATTCTATTAGATGGTGGTCTACGTACGTCTTTTAAGTCGTTTCGGGTCGGTCTAAAACCTGCGATTACCTTGGCTACTTGGGGCGTACTGGTCACGGTTTTGGTGCTCGGGGTATTTGTTACTTGGTTGCTCGATGTCGACTGGCGCTTTGGGCTATTGATGGCTGCGATTGTGGGCTCAACCGATGCGGCCGCTGTATTCTCTCTACTACGTAATGGCGGGGTCAAGCTCAACGACCGCGTTCAAGCCACGCTTGAGCTAGAGTCTGGTGCCAACGATCCCTTGGCTATTTTATTAGTAACAGGTCTCATTGCCCTAAACGTCGACCCTGCTGGTCAGACAGCATTTGGCTTTTTGGTTTTACTGTTTCAACAGTTGAGCTTTGGATTGGGCATGGGCTTGCTCTTTGGTTATTTGCTCTCTCGATTATTACCCAAGATACATTTGGCAGAGGGCATGTACGCTATTTTGATACTCTCAGCGGGCTTAGCTGTATTTGCTGCGACCAACTTGATTGGCGGCAGTGGGTTTTTGGCGGTGTATCTCACAGGGGTGCTGATAGGCAATTATAAGGTACGTTCAACCGAGCATGTCATGCGCGTGATGGATAGCTTCGCTTGGCTGTCGCAAGCAGTATTGTTTGTGGTATTGGGGCTATTGGTCACGCCATCAAACGTTCTTAATGTCTGGCATTATTCGGTGGCGATAGCGGCGTTCATGATCTTCGTTGCCCGTCCTATCGCGGTCTATACTAGTGTGAAACCATTTAAATTTAAAGATCGAGAGATTGGGTTTATCTCTTGGGTTGGATTGCGCGGTGCGGTGCCCATTACCCTTGCGATTTTGCCCGTCATGGCAGGGATAGATAACGCCTTTATGCTGTTTGATATTGCGTTTGGGGTTGTGGTGCTGTCACTGATTTTGCAAGGCACGACCATTCCTACTATGGCGAATTTATTTAAGGTACGTATTCCAACCAATAAAGATCCCAAAGAAGAACACGAGGTTTGGGTATCGGATAAGGCGAGTATTACCTTATACGAGTTTGAGGCGCAATCAGGCGCATTTGCTATTGGCCGCCATCCTATGGGTATCTCTAAAGGCATTAGCCCTGATGAGATTAGTATATTTGCGCTGGTGCGCGGTCAACAAATCGTCGTCGTTGATGAAAATACGAAAATAAAATTTGGTGATAGTGTTTGGTACGCCATGCGAGGTAATCATGCCAGCAAAATTGCCAAGATTTTTAATGACACAACGTTAGATCGTAAGGCTATTGATGACTTTTATGGTGATTGGTTGCTATCACCCAGTGTAAAACTCGGAGATTTGCCATTTTTTTCAGAAGCCATGGTCGCCAAACCTTTGGTAAAAACGCTGAAAACGACCGAAGCGGACATTCCCAAAGATATGTGGGAGCAGACAGTCGCTGAGTATGTGACCTCACATTTAGGTACCGCACCCGTTTCAGGCGATACGGTTGTGGTGAACGATGAGTGGTCACTGGTCATCAAAGAAGTAGGCGAAAAAGGTAAGCTTAGAAGCATTGGTCTCAAGCATCAACGACCGTCCGTAGCAGTGCAGTGATATTCGTATTCTCTTTATAGTAAGTTCATCATCTTATTTAAAAAGTCAGCGGTTTGTTTTTGCTGATTTTCCCGATATGCCCAGTGGTGCTCGACGTCGTAGCTTGCTTCATTGGGCAGGAGTATTTTCATCAGTCCCATGCCCTCATAACGTCTCGCCAAATCACGCGGTAAGTACCCCACATGATGGCCTGCAAGGATCAGCTGCGCGGTTGCCTCCATGTGATAAGTGGTGGCGCTTAGGGTTTTTGGGCGGATATGATTGATATGATGCTCGACCACGTAGCCCCTTTTTATCCACGGATAATTCTGCTCTAAATCCTCAAAAGTCAATCCTTCTGAGTTATAAAATAGCTTATGCTCACGTCCGCAGCAGACCACTTGTTTTTCGACAAATGCTGGCTTAAACGTCAGGAACGGCGGAAAGCTACCAAAATAACTCACACCAATGTCACTCTCGTTACTTAAGAGCTTTTCTAGCATGCTCTCAGGGCTTTGCACATCGATAGAAGGTGGTGTTCTAAAAAGTATGCTGACATCAGACATAGCCATCATTAATATAAAAGAATACCAAATCAAACACTTTTAAGTGATTATGGAGCTTCTTAGAGAAACAACAGGTTCTTCTAACGGCTCGTTTTAGTCGGTGTCTAAGACGGCAATTATTGCCTTCAATACCTATCGTATGCTGTTTGCCAACTTGTTTGTTATCTGGTTTAAAGGCCGTTATGAGACTGTCCCAATTGTCCATGCTAATAGAGTCATAGCTCACTTTAAGTTGCTTAAGACGCGCTCTTAGTTTCTGAGCCGTTTTTAAGTCGCGTTTGCCCCAAACATAAGCGACAATCTCATTAGTAGCCCGGTCATAAGCGTAGATGAGCCAGACTTTACGCTTCTTGCGATATACGTAAGTCCAAAACTCATCAACTTCTAAGCGTTCATAGTAGCGCTTATTAGGCAGGATCTTATAAACGGATGAGCTTATGGTGCTGAGCACTTTACCAATACTCACCGAGGTAATGATGGCTATGTCTCTAACACCGCAGCCTCGAGCAGTCATCAGCCGTATGATGTCTTCTATTTGAGAGTGACAGCCTTGGTAGCTTAAGGCATGGTCACCAATGAATTGTCGTTTGCAGTCCTTACATTGGTAGTTCTGCTTGCCATAGCTTTTTATACCATTTTTCTTTAGACTAAGACTGTGACAGTCTGGGCAATTGATCTGTATTTGTGTCTTCATAACCTCAAATATATCATTTTGCTTCGGCTGTCACCCTTCCTTTATTACCCCAGCATACTTTTTGATACACCACCTTATATTGTACTGAGTGTTGAGTGACTGTTCAATTAAAAGCCCTATCCATTCAATAAAGTAGACAATCTGATAAAGTAGAATGAGAGGCACGATGCTTAAGTATTTTCTGTCATTAACTGGCTGATGATTTCCATAACAAACTGTCTATTAAACTGAAAATAGCAAAACCCCTTCATAGAATGGTCGCTCTATGAAGGGGTTTTGCTTGTAGGCTTATGCAATTCGCTAAGCGATTAGGCAAGTGATTACCACATCAAATCGTCTGGAATCACATAAGCGGCGTAAGGATCATCTTCTTCTGGCGTGTCTTCAGCGGTATCGTTGGACACGACCATAAACCCTTGCATTTTTGTATCGATACGATCTGCGAGTGGGCGCGGCAGTAACGCGTAGCTGTCCTCTAAGCGTGCAATTACGACATGACCGGCGACGATTTGATCGTATAGCTTTTGCGTGATGGATATTTTTTTCACTTTAGACGCATCGACGAATTGATAGCTAACGTCACCATCCGTATCGGCTATCTGATGCTGCTTAATCATTTGAATGATGTTAGCCCTCAGCGCCTTTTCTTCTAAAGCTTGCTGTTTTTGCTGATTGAGCTTTTGGTCTTTCTCAAGCTTTTGCGCTTGAGCCTCTGCCAATGCTTTTTTGGTCTCTAAACTCTCTGAGTCGCCAATACGCTTGGCATGCTGCGTTTGCTTGCTGATTTTTTTGGCTTTTTTACTATCGACCAATCCAGCCTTTAATAGTTGAGCCTGTAGGGCGTTCTTTGCCATAATTCAATCACCTAAATAACGATACGTAAGTCTTAAATACTGAATCATAAATACTAAAAGAGGTATTGTAGCAAACTTTACTAACGCTTGTGGTTAGACAATGACCAGAGTTCATCGGGGTGTTAAAACAATACTCTTGTAAACTATATAAAATAATAGTGCTAGCACGTTTGTGATTTTACAAAAGCGTGTACATCGCTGGATGAAACCGACCAAATTGGGTATCATCCAATTAAGAGAGCAGTTTTTAGAAACATCTCCAAACAATGGGCATAGCTTGGTCATATATAACAAGCTGTATGGGATTAAATAACATATCTAAGGACAGATTATGACAACATCACAGCACATTCTAGCCTGTATTGACGGCTCAGCAGTGACTGAATCGGTTTGTGACTATGCCGCATGGTATGCCAGCAAACTGAACTTGCCTGTTGGGTTGCTGCATGTCAGCGACGTCCCTGCTTCAGTCAGACGTGATCTGTCAGGCGCGATAGGGATAAACAGTCGCCAGTTTTTGTTAGAAGAGTTGTCCCAGCTAGATGAGCAAAGGGCAAAAGTCGTCAATAGCTATAGCAACGCCTTAGTACAAGATGCAAAAAGCCATATCAAAGACAGCTTTGCGGATGTCAATGTGCGCATTTATCAACGTCATGGTAAATTGCTTCCTAGCATCGAGCATTTCAAAGAAGAAAATCGCGCGATCGTCATGGGACGCCGCGGCGAAGACCACAAAAATAGCCGCATCAATATCGGCAGCCAAATCGAAACGGTGGCTCGCGCATCGGATATCCCTATCCTGATTTGTTCAGAGACTTTTAAAGAGCCTAGCTCATATATGATTGCTTTTGATGGTAGCAAAACCGCTATAAAAGCGGCATGGATGGTGTCAAAAAGCCCATTATTGAAAGGTTTGAAAGGCCACATCGTGATGGTCGGCAATCATAATGAAGCCGCCAAGCAAAGCATGAGCGCGGCTGCTGCAAAATTGGAAGATGCAGGTTATATCGTTGAGGCGCATCATCTGTCTGCTTCTGATGCGGTCGATGGGTTATTAACGTTTCAAGTAGACAATAACATTGACGTTATGGTGGTCGGTGCTTATGGACACTCTAAATGGCAGCAGTTGTTCCTTGGTAGTACAACGACAGAGATCATTGCAAGTACCTTATCCCCTGTAATTTTGGTACGCTAATGGATGCATTAATAAATTGTCATGAGTCGCTTGTTTTTCGATAAAGCGACACTAAATTAAGGCCGTGCCTTGTTCGAGACACGAGCGAGCAGTGTATCGCTCTCAGCAGCGCAATATTCATAAAGAGGATTGGTTATCGATATTTTAGATAACCAATCTATATCTCATAACGGCTCACTTGCTGACGCCACTCATTCTATCTTTGGAACCCCTTATGCGTATCAATGCAGATTTTTCACGTCGTGCTTCGCTAGTACCTGAAGACCACGGGTGGGTCAAATCACCACAGAATGGCGTGGAGCGAGTGATGCTTGACCGCATCGGTGAAGAGAAGGCGCGTGCGACGAGCCTAGTACGTTATGCACCGAACTCTTATTTTCCGCACCATCAGCATCCAGGTGGCGAGGAGATACTCGTACTGTCAGGGACTTTTTCTGCAGACGATATCCATTATCCGGCAGGTTGGTACGTGCGCAATCCACCAGCATCCGGTCATAGGCCTTATAGTGATGAAGGCGCAGTGATTTTCGTTAAACTACGGCAGATGTCACCTGATGAAGCGCATCATGTGGCTATCGATACTCACGATGGTGCCAATTGGCAGCGACAAGGTGACCGTGACGTTTGTGCTCTGTTCTCAGATGATGTCGAGCAGGTGAGCTTGCAACGTATAGAGGCAGGAGAGTTGTTATTCAATGAGCCAATCCTTAATGGCGCAGAGCTGTTAGTCATTGCAGGCGAGCTGGTAGATGATGACCGAGTCTATCAGCGTTGGGGGTGGTTACGTCTGCCTGCAGGTGAGTACGCGCAAATCACAGCAGGACGAGAGGGCGCGACGATATATCTAAAAACAGGTCATCTCAGCCAAGTCATCGGAGACAAGCCAGACGATACCTAAAGACCTATGATCAATAACACTGCGCTGATTGCTAATCATAGATTGACCCTGATTGCTTATTAATTTGACTCATCAATTTGAATGGTTAGCGCCAGCATGAAGTGACCTATTTAGCTGATTTATATAACGTATCACCTCGTCTCAAGCCAGATAAACGGCTCTATATCAATACAGCCCTTTCTTATACAACATCACAAGTCCGCTTCTAAAAATAGTTGATTTCTTCGATCCATGTCTTATAGTCAATCCATAATAAAATTAGCACAGCTCATATCATTGAACAGTTTAGGTAGATTATTCTCCATCCAGCCTTGTCGTAGAAACTTAGCCTGTGCCCACTTTTTTTCAATAGGGTTTAAATCAGGGCTGTAAGGCGGTAGAAATAACAAGCGATGACCATGCCTGTTGAGTAATCTCTGAACGCGCTTATGAAAGCTGGCGTTATCCATGACGATTACGCATCTCGTTTTGAGGCATGGTATTAGCGTGTTTTTGCACCATTGGTAGAAAAGGCTCTACTATATATTAGTACACGCGCAGAACACCTCGAGGTTATCAAATACTAAGCATTATTGGTATAAAGAATTTACTCAGTCTGTTGAACTATCTATTTGTAGACTAAGCCTCTTTCATCGGCTCTTCATTCTCAAAGTCAGCCAGCATCTCTGTGATTAGCTGGTCTTTTTTGTGCCATACCTGCTCAACCCAGTCAAACATCTGCGCTTTTACCGCGTCATTTGTTTCATAACCACCATTTTTGATTGCCGTAAATAAGTCTTCAGGTATTTCGATATGACGCACATCGACGCCTAGACGTTTGATGTTGCCTTTCCATAAGTCACTATAAGTGGGTATGCCGTCAGGATAGACGATCGTCATGTCCAAGATACCATCGATCTCTGAGCCTAGGGCGCTCAAAGCAAGTGATAATCCGCCAGCACGGGGCTTGAGCAAGTGCTTATAGGGTGAATTTTGCTTATCACGTTTGCTAGGGGTGAAGCGCGTTCCTTCCAAATAATTTAGCAAAGTAAAAGGCTTGTCCTTTAATAGCGCACAGGCTCGTTTGGCCTCTTCGATGTCTTTGCCCTTTAAAGCAGGATTTTTGGCAATGGCTTCTTTAGAATGTCGACGCATCATAGGGAAGTCGAGAAAGTAGAAAGCCTGCCCAATCACCGGAATATAGATGAGCTCAAACTTGGTAAAAAAGCGCGTCAATGGTAGGCGCTTTTCACTGATATATTGCATGATGCTGGTATCGACCCACGATTGGTGATTGCTGATCAGCAGGTATTGACCGTCTGTGTGTACATCATCAGGCAAGCTTATACGCCAGTCTTTACGTGGTAGGATATTGTCGATGACGGCATTGTTACTGTTGATCCAGTAATTGGTGACATCGATAACGGCTTTGTCAGCGATAGCAGCTCCAGTGATGGCTTTGGCAGCGCCCATTATCCATACAGGAGGTCCTGCCAAGATACTATTAAAGGTAATCACACCCGTGGCTGTGGTGAGTGATGCGGCTTTGCCCAGTTTTGGGGCGCGTTCATGTAGTTTTTGAACGATTGATTTCAATCGCATAGTAAGTCCTTTTTCTCATACCAGTGATGAGGTATTGATAATATTACTGCATGATTTTAGCAGAAATAAATCTCAGTATACGAATGTTAACAACAAATAATACACAGCACCTTTAGTAAAAAGTATTATTTTTGCCATAAAAAAGCGTACTAAGGCATGACCTTGTAAATACCCCATTCTTAACACAACATCATCGTAGAATAATTAAGCCACCTGCCTGTACTCGGCAGGTGTCATATCATTAAGTGAATCATGGGGTCTTTCGTTGTTATAAACCTTGATCCAGTCTTCAGTCAACTTACTAACCTCGTTTAAATTATTAAAAAGATAACAGTCTAAAACCTCATTGCGGTAACTGCGATTAAACCGTTCAATATAAGCATTCTGATAAGGACAGCCAGAAGATCGTAGCGAGATGCTCTCATGGTTGATGTTTTTAGCAACTGGTCTGGGCCCTTATTCTGGTCAGTCTGTGCATTTTAGACACAAGGCGCCAGAAAAAATCCCCTATGCGATGAACCGCTATCTTCGTGAGGCTGAGCGTCATTACGAAGTGCTCGACACCCATTTGGAAGGCCGTGAGTATTTGGTTGGAGACGAGTATTCAATCGCTGATATCTCCGCATGGGGCTGGTTCGATAAAGCATCAGCCTGAAATGACAGGACTCTTTTTTGCCGCTTCATTGCTAAAAATACACGTATAGAATGACTATACTCACTATTTTTACCTGCGAATCGCCTAAAAAATAGCCTCTGTCAGTGCCATGGTTGAATGTTCAGCACGCCTTAATAACAGCAAAGAGACGTAAAAAGCTTTATAATAAAAAAGTGATTAAAAACAGCAAGTAAGATTGATTCTATAAACTTTGCCTTAAAATAGATTTTGAGGCAAAGCGATTAAGGTAAAAACTATGAGTGCTCCGATAAAGTTCAATCGCGAGGATGTGATCGAAAAAGCAAAAAATCTCTATTGGGAAAAAGGCTATCACGCAACCTCGATGCGCAATTTGCAAGACGTCATCAATATGCATCCTGGTAGTATTTATGCCGCTTTTGGTAGTAAAGACAAGCTCTTTATAGAGTCATTAAACCGTTATGCGGCAGATGATGCCAAGCGTTTGGCTGACTGTATGGAGCAAAAAGACACCGTGCTTGCTGGATTAAAACATTTTATCCATACCGTCATCGTAGTCAATAAAGCGACAGCACCAAGTGGTATGTGCATGATTGTAAAAACGATCGCTGAATTGACTCAGAATGATAGCCCCGAGCTATTGGCACATGCCACAGAGATTTTGGAAGAAATTGAGGCATCATTTGCCACGTTATTCGCACAAGCTATTGATAGTGGTGAAATCAGTGCAGAGAAAAACCCGATTGAATTGGCACGCTATCTTCAAATTCAGATCATAGGTCTGAGGACGTATGCTCAGATTACCAGTGATGACGCTGCGGTAGAAAAGTACATCGATGATATTTTTAAAAACATCGTATAAAGACTGATACTTTTTAGCGAAAACACCCTGACTGTCTACTTAAACAGTCAGGGTGTTTTTTATTGGTCATTTGATAAGAGTCGTTACGGTATATTGGTAGAGTCGGTAGGGTTATCTCGAATGAATTTAAGTAGCAGCTCAGCCAGCGTTTCACCTTGATCTTCTTAAAGAAAATGGCCACCGTTGATAATGGTCGTATGCTGCTGACCATTGGTGCCGGGGATGAGTTTTTGCAAAATACGATCGCCACCACCCGTCACTGGGTCAGAGTCACTAAACAGCGTAATAAAAGGCTTTGTCCATTTGCTTAGTACTACCCAAGCGGCACGATTTTTTCCTGAAGCAGGGTCATCTGGTGTGTTGGGTACCAGGAGCGGAAACTGCCTAGCGCCTTCTTTGTACGATTCATCAGGAAAGGGTGCATCGTACGCAGCCATCACCGCTTGTGATAGCGTCGTTGTGGTACCAATGTTAATCGTCGCGCCTACATTGAACTGCGGTGTCTCTTGCGAGAACTACTGCCATAATAAGGTCTTGAATAAAGACTATAGCGTACAATGCTTTGCTGCTACAAACCTTAGTCATGAACAGGTCAGTGGTGAATGCTATGCATGAGAATGCTAAAAAACTGTCATCTTCAGCTCGATTGTTGCGGTCAACAAGCCATATCTTATGGATTTAATCCTGACGCCAATAAACCTTTATCACCACCTCTGCGCGGCTAAGATCAAGCCGCTCTCTAAGCATGGGCCGTAGTGCCTTGACAGTACTTGCCTCCAATGCACCCCAGACTTTATCAATTTTTATAGGTTGATCTATCAAATAATTGCCTATCGTATTATCGATTAAGGACGCTAAATGCTGTCCTGAGCATTGCTGATCGGTGACGATGGGAAGTACAGTAAAGTTGTCTTTAACGGTATTCTTGGTAGTGCGCTCACTATTGCTGTCAATACGATTATTTATGCTACCAATATCAATACCACTACGTATTTTTACGGTATCAAAATAACGTTGATCCGCCGCGTTTTGTGTGACACTAACAACTAACGGCGGTGTTGGGTTTTCCCATAGCTCGAGTAATCTCGCGACAGTTGGCATAGACGTTTCATCAGCGATCAGTAACGCTTGACCGTCACGCAAATGCTCAATTTTTTCAGGAAACTCCCTTTTGGTCACTACGGTATCACCTGCTTGTAGTGAGTTTGCCCAATTACCGCCCGGTGTATTGCCATGCAAGAAAACATCGACCCACGCTTGTATGCCAGCAGGGGTTTGCCATGCTTTTCTTAAGGTGTAATAACAATGAGATCGAGCAAGGCGCGAGGTATTTTTACTGTCATCAATATTGTCAGCTGTCGTGTCTTTAATCAATGCATTGTGCTCTAAATCAAATAAATACGCGTAACCTGCCTCGTTGATGGGTACTGAGGTCGGGTTTGATGTGCCGTTAGTATTATTCAACGTAGGCATGTTCAGTTCAAGGCGCAGCATATTTTTGCTGACTCTATAACTGTCTTGCACATCAAATACTTGCTTGGTCAGTTTAATCGTTTTTTTACCCAGCTTTTTATCCGCTTTTTGTTTGAGTGCAATATATTGAATTTGTAGCTCATCAGGATGCGTAATGGCTGCAGGAAAGGCAATAAAAAAAGTCTGCCTCTGTTCAGGGTGATTTTGAGCATTGGTAGATGGAGATTCTGTATTTTTTGTCTGTACTTGTAACTCAAGGCCTTCAGCGTAAACGGTGGTTAATTTCACCTCTATATTATCCAATTCAGCCGTGGATATAGGAGTAAATGCGTTTAAAAACCCTAACAGCTCATCAAGGCTTTCTTCATTGATATAGGTGATGATGTCGTTTAGTTCATGAGTGTTTAAGGAAGTATATGGTTTGTCTTGGCCATAGGTATTATGTGCAGAAGATAGGAAGATATTAGCCATATTGATACTCATAAGCAGATGATAAGTGAGGAGATAAAAAGTCTAGTTGGTTAATGATAATTGTTTTTATTATCGTTTACGAGTAAAATCCTCTTTTATTGTCGCTTTTGTTTCAAAACTATAAGCATCATCGACGCCAATTTTTACTTTTTATCAATTTTGATTTTTATCAATAATGAGTGCCTATATGCTACGTGCAAACCAACTGACCATCAGTCGACAAGGGAATACTTTACTAGATAACGTGAGCTGCGAGATTGATATCAAGCAGTTGGTGGCGCTAGTGGGACACAATGGTTCAGGAAAGTCGACTCTGATTAAGGCATTGGCAGGGGAGATGGCGAGTAGTAGCGGTAGTATTACCTTAGATGATACTCGCATCAATGATTACGGCAGTAAGGAGCTGGCACGTCATATGGCTTATCTGCCACAGCAACTACCTGACGCCGCTGGATTTACCGTGCGTGAGCTTGTGATGCTCGGACGCTATCCGCATCAAAAGTGGCTACAAAAGCCAACCCAAATGGATAGAGATAAAGTTGATCAAGCGCTAAAGGTGACCCAAACCGAAGCCTTTGCTGATCGCATTACATCGACGCTATCAGGCGGTGAGCGTGCCCGTGCTTGGCTTGCGATGTGCTTGGCGCAAGATACCAAGTACCTACTGCTTGATGAGCCGCTCGCTGCATTAGATATGCATTATCAGATTGAGGTCATTCAGCTGATCCGCCGCTTGGTAGATGAGCAGGGCTTGAGTGTGGTGATTATTATTCATGATATCAATCTGGCGGCGCAGTATGCCGATCGAATCATTGCGCTAAAAAACGGCCGAGTTTGCCACAATGGCACTATCAAAAGCACGATGCAGCCTAGTGTATTATACGATATTTTTAATGTGGATATGCAGCTGCTCAGTCATCCCATTACTGGGCAGCCTGTTGCAGTTGCTTGACATCAGATCGCTTCTCTTTCACCCAAACTCGCCTAAAAAGATATGCTCCTATGTTTTCTATTTTTTATCAATACGAATCATTCAAGCGCTCGATACTCATGCCAGCGTCAGTGACGCCAATAACAGTACGCAAGTGGCAGACGCTTTTAGCTTTTATAATATTAGTCTGTCTAACGTTGACCGCTTGTAGTCACTCAGCATCTGATAAAGATATTACTCACTTTGATACATCACCTCCCAAAGATATTACCGAAACAGCAAACAGCCATAGTGACCGTATTAATAGTGATCGTATTGATAGTGACCGTATCAATATCGTCTCCCCTGATTGGGGCAATGCTGCAACGCTGACGGCGATGGGGCATGCACCGATTGCCACTGGTGATATCAGAGTGTGGGACAGATGGGTGGGGCGCCCCCATCTCCCAGCAGCAACCACCGATATTGGGATTCGTTATCAGCCCAATGCTGAGCTGGTTGCACAGCTTCCTGTTGATATGGTCATAGATAATGCTTTTTATGAGCATGCCCGTAGCTTATACGGTGATGTGCCTGCGCAGTCGGTGATGTTTGCGGCAAAAGGGAAAACGGCAACGTGGGCTGACTATACCGAACCGACGCGCGCGCTTGGTGCATTGATTGACAATCCCAAGATGGCTGAAGACTATATTGTACAAAGTCAAAAAGACATACAGCTTGCCAGTCAGCAGTTTCAGCAGCGCTATCCAATAATCAAAAAGTTCGCGGTCGTCCAGTTTGCGGATGCCAATAACATGCGCATGTATGTTGATAACAGCCTGTTTAAGGTGGCATTAGAGCAGATGGGCAAAGAGCTTGTGGTCTTAGGGGAGGGCAATCAGTGGGGGTTTGTACCGATACGAATGGGTGATTTGGCGCAGTTAGATGATGAGACTTGCCTGCTGATCATCGACCCACTCAGTCCCATCACCAGAGCTGAGATTAAGAACAGTTTGGTATGGCAGCGTTTGGGCTATGGTGAGCGCCGCTGTATGGCGGAGTTGCCGCCAGTCTGGATATATGGCGGAATGTCGTCATTGGTCAGTCTGGCCAATAATTTATCCACGGTTTCGTTAACAGGTGGCGCGATATAATGACTATTCATACCAATCATACGAGCAGTGCCAGCAACACCCATAGCGCTAATAGCCTAGGCTCCACGTCCTCCTCGCATACGGCAACTGTGATGACATCATCGCCCAAGCCGCCACCCCAGTCACCACAGCCATCACAGTCATCTGTAGCGAGCAGCACAGTATGGCGATTATGGGTGATTTTTATAGGATTGGTGGTTTTGTCCGTCTGCAGTGGCTGGGCACTATTAGAGCGAGAATGGACACGCCCGCTCAGTGAGCTATTTTTACCAAGTTTGCAGCTTGATATTGCCAGTATGGCGACTCAGCTTCACTTAGTGGCGACCAGTGTGGTGGCGCTATTGGCAGGCGGATTATTAGGCGTAGTCAGTATTTTGTTACAACAGTTGGTCAAAAATCCATTGGCATCAGACACCACTTTGGGAGTCGGAATTGGTGCCCAGTTGGCTATGTTGATTGTCACGTTGTTTTTACCGAGTTTAGCCATTTATGGTGGCCTCTACGTGGCCTTTGTCGGTGCCATCATGAGTATGGGCTTGGTGTTTGCCTTGTCCGCGCCTAGTCGCTTCAATCCGCTGATTTTGATACTAGCAGGTCTGGTCGTCAATATCTTGCTTGCCGCTGTTGCCAATGTATTGGTGTTATTTTTTGCTGAAAGAAGCAACGGTATGTTGTCATGGGCCGCTGGGTTTTTGGCACAAAGCAGCTGGGATAGCAGTCGAGCATTGATGATCACAGCGACCTTGGCGGCGATAGCCTGCCTGCCTTTATTGAAGCCGCTGACCCTGATGAGCTTAGATGACTCACAAGCCAAACGTTTGGGCGTGCCTATCAATGGTATTCGCGCCTTAGTGGTCGTGATTGTGGCGGTGGTGACCGCACTAGTCATCAGTGAGGTTGGGCTGATTGGTTTTATAGGGCTTGGTGCCGCAAGCTTGGTCAATGCGCTAGGTATCTCGTCCATTGGTAAGCGCTTGGTCACGGCATTTGGGCTGGGTGCATTGTTATTGCTATTGACCAGTAACGTTGCCTTATTGCTTGAGCCGATACTGGGGATGCAAATTCCCGCTGGTGCCATGACGGGAATCTTAGGAGCGCCACTGATTATTTGGCTGATTTTGCGCCAGCGCCGCGATCGGATAGAAACCATCACCCCTATGATGAGCGGTCAAAACAAGACCATTGTGTTTTGGCGATGGAGCGTTGGAGTTATCATCACGATAATGTTGGCTTGTCTTTTTGTACAGGATATCAATGGCTGGGGGATCAGCACAGATTGGGCGCTGACACAGCAGTATCGTCTGCCTCGTAGCTTGAGCGCGGCGGCAACAGGGATGATGTTGGCGGTCGCAGGCGTATTATTACAGACGCTAACGCGTAACCCTATGGCTAGTCCTGAGGTCTTAGGGGTCAGCTCAGGCGCGGCGCTGGGGGTGATTTTAGGATTTTTATTATTACCCAGTTTGGGGCTGTCGGCTGGAGCAGGTACATTATTGATTTCAGGACTGTCAGGTGCGATGGCGGTGCTGCTGTTGATTATGTGGCTGGCGCGTAGAGTCAGCTCAGGTTACCTGTTATTGGTTGGTATTGGGATTGCAGCGATGATGGACGGGGTCATGCATATGGTCAAACTCTCAGGTGACCCGCGTCTTGAGGCGATGCTCAGTTGGCTATCAGGCACTACCTATAGCGCGCAGCCTAGTACAGTATGGTATCTGATGGGCATTGCGCTTATTTTATTGGTACTTAGCTTATTGATTGTCAAACCCTTACGTGTCCTTGGTTTAGGGACGGGTGTGGCACGTAATTTGGGTGTGGCAGTGACACCCGTGACATTATCATTACTGGCGCTCGTAGCCGCGCTTAGTACCGCGAGTACGCTTGCGGTGGGGCCGTTGAGTTTTATTGGGCTGATGGTGCCGCATTTGGCGACGTCTCTTGGCGCTGTCAAACTTGAGCGCCAGTTGCTGCTGGCTGCTCTCTTAGGCGCGGGGGTTATGGTAATAGCGGACTGGATCGGGCGGTATGTGATGTTTCCTTATGAGCTGCCTGCTGGTACGGTTGCCGCTATCATTGGCGGTGGCTACTTCTTGTGGCTTATTCGCAAAGTGCCAACCGCTGCTAGTGGTTAGTTTGTTTTTTTATGAAACGATGAACCAACAATCAAGCGCTTATGAATGATGCTCATAAAAATAGCAGGGATCAGCGCTTGAGCGATGAGCAAGTACGGCGGGTACTGGTGACCTTATTGCTCGGTGGTACGGTCATAAGCTTTAGTAATAGTGCGCTCAACCCAGCGATCCCTGTTTTTATGTCAGTGTTTGACGTCGATATTGTGCTGGGCGGCTGGGTGTTAAATGCTTATGTATTGGCCATGAGTGTGGGGCTCATGCTGAGTGGTTACTTAAACAAAAGGTTTGCTTCTAAGCCAGTCTATTTGGCGGCAGTACTTGGGTTTATGCTCGGTTCGGTCATGGGTATGATGGCGTTTAATATGAGCTTTGTCATCATGGCGAGAGCCGTACAAGGGCTGAGTGGTGGGCTGATTATTCCGCTCTCAATTGGTATGCTGTATCAGATTTACCCAAAGCAGCAGCACGGTAGGATAATGGCGCTATGGGGCATCGTTATTATGATGTCCTTGGCATTTGGTCCTTTGATTGGTGCTTATTTGGTTGATCAGTTTGCATGGTGGACACTGTTTGCCGTTACATTACCCCTTATTGTGATCGTTATGGCGATGGTGTGGCGATTGATACCTGAACCTGATAGAGGCACGCATGACACCGCAAGCCCTTTTGATACGGTAGGGTTTGTCAGTTTGATCATCTGGCTACTGGCGATGATGATTTGGCTGAGCACCCTCAAAATAGATTTTACTCACGGTATCTCAAGGCGCGATGATTTGTTAAAAATAGTGGCATTAGGCGCATTGTCTATTTTATTTTTGCTGTCAGCCGTGGCTTGGTGGGCGTATGAGCGTCGTCAGAGCCATCCGTTGCTAAATGTGGGTTTGTTCGACAATAAAACTTATTTGCACAGTAATGTCATTAGTATCACCCAAACAGTAGGCTTGATGCTGTGTCTTTTATTATTGCCGATATTGATTCAGGAGGTGATGGGTGAAAGCGCTTTATGGACAGGCGTCGTTCTGATGGTTGCGACGCTCGTCGCCAGTATCACCACGCATTATGCTGGCAAGCGGGTAGACAAACGCGGTGCCCGAGGGATTGGTATGGCGGGTATCACGATTAGTGCGCTGTCTACTTTGATGCTCGCATGGTGCTTGTACCAGCCCACACTTTGGCTACTCATATTGACGATGAGTGTGCGCGGTGTCGGCGTGGGTTTGGCGTATCTGCCAACCACCACAGTGGGTTTTAGTAGCTTACCTAAAGACTCGGTCACTGAGGGAGCTGCACTCAATAATATCAGTCGCCGTATCATCTCTACCATCGTTATCACGTTGACAACCCTTTATATCCATAGTCGAAGCGCGCAGCTACTAGCCGCAGGTAGTGATGTTGGCATAGCAAGCGCTATCCAAGAAATACTGGTGATAATCGCGTTGATGCTATTGTTCACACTTCCTTCTGCCTGCAAATTACCCCGCGCGCCATAACGATCAACTTCATAGTTGGGCAGCATGTAGATTACCGGTGTCAATGACGATCTGCTTGAAGGCTTATCCCTTTTATCTATTTATTTGAACAAACTTTGAGACAAGCCGCTTATGTCACTGTCTAACCATTTCGCCAAATTTACCAAAGAAACGGACGGTAATTGCAGTAAGTCAGTCAACATGGTCACTCGCTACTTATAAAAACCTATTTGTAAATACTTATAGAAATAAAAATCATTATCATTTAGAATTTCATTCACAAAGTTAGTACATACAGTATCATTTGCTAAATATAACGCATATCACTGTCCACCTATCCAACTAAGTGAAATAACCTAAGTGAAGTAATTATGAAAAGCCACCATCACGTTGCTCTATCTCTTCTTACCCTTTGTATCAGCCAGCAGTTATACGCCCAAACCAATGCCAATTCAGTACAAAGCGCATCAGGTGTGCAGGCCACCGCTGCGGCGACCTCGAATGCATCATCAAGCGATGTACCTAGTGTGACTTTAGATGCTATTACAGTTAGTGCCAATGCCAAGACAGGCACGGCGCTGGCGCAAAAAATCAGCGAAATGCCCGCTGTCACGCAAGTGATTCGTGAGGCGGACATTCAGGCGCAGGCGACAGGTAACCGCACGGTCGGGGACATCTTAGCCCAGCTCGTGCCCAGCCTCGGCGTGAGTAGCGGCTCGGTCAGTAACTACGGCACGACCATGCATGGGCGTCCTGTACAGTATTTACTAAACGGCGTGCCATTATCTGGCTCGCGCAGTCTGTCACGCGAGCTGAACAGCATCGACCCTGAGCAAATTGAGCGCGTCGAAGTGCTCTCAGGTGCGACCAGCATCTATGGCGCGGGGGCAGCAGGCGGTCTGATTAATATCGTGACCAAATCAATGGCAGGCTATGGCTTCACAGGGCAGACACGCCTTGGCATCAACAGCAGTCGCGAGTTTAAATCCGACTCGCTTGGCTATCACGTAGGGCATAGCTTTGGTTATGGTGGCGAGCGCGTGTATGGTAATGTTGATATAGATTATGAAGCCACAGGTGGCAAGTTCGACAGTCATGGCGACCGCATCAGCCCTGACGCCAATCAAACCGACAACCAAGACACCGATACTGTCAGCGTCAACGCCAACCTTGGCTTTGATATTAGCGACACCAAGACCATGAATCTTGCGGCGACCTATTATGACAGCGAGCAAGATACCGATTATGGCGTCGATTATGGTGATAACTTGTCTGTACTGCTAAAAGGAACCACACCGTCACTACGTGCTATCGATGGGGCCGATATCGAAAATCAGCCGTACAATACTAAAAGTTCGCTCAATTTAAACTACAATGACAGCGACTTTTTTGGCTCAAATCTTAGCCTAACAGGCTACTACCGTGACGAAAAAGCACGCTTTTATCCGTCAGGAAAGCTTTTTAACAAACAAGCCCAAGAGGTATGGGTAAATAATGGCTTGACGGATGAAACAACCTTAGGAAAATTATTGGCTGCATCGGCTGTGGTTACTCAATCAGAAGCGGACATTGAGGTGATGGGACTGCGCGCCGCTATGCAGACTGAAACCGATGTTATGGGTAAAAATACCTTGTTCAGCTATGGCGCGGACTTTGAACGTGAAGAGAGTGAGCAGACCTATTATGGCCAAGACCTGACTACCTTCCTTGCAAGTAATGGCTTGACTTCAACAAGTAATGGTCTGAGCTATAACGGCGGACCAAAAACCACTATCGATAAATGGGGCGCGTTCGTCAATGCCGATGTGGATATGACCGACAAATGGCACACCAGCGCTGGCGTGCGCTATCAAAACATCAAATCGGATACCGACCGTTTTGTACCCATTTATGAGCAGCTATTGGCGGATTATTTTGCGACCAATGGCATCAGTGATATTGCTGACGCTTACGGTATTGATTACGAAGCAGGTGCGGTTGAGGCGGGTAGCAGTAAGCACGACAAAGTGCTGTTTAACCTTGGCAGCAGCTATCAGTTGACCGATGACGACCAAGTCTTTGCTAACTTCTCGCAAGGCTTTACCACGGCTGACGTGCAGCGCGCCTTACGTGACGTGCGTGCTGGATTTGTGGTCAACTCAGACAATATTCAGCCGATTTCTATCAATAACTATGAGCTGGGCTGGACAGGTAAGCGCGGTGATACCAGCGCAAGGGTTAGCGGTTTTTATAACGACTCAGACAAAACCGTGCGCTTTACCAACGACTATACCGTCGAAGTCGTCGATACGGACGAACGTATTTACGGCGCTGAAGCCTCGCTCACGCATGATTTGAACAAAGACTGGCAGTTTGGCGGCAGCCTTGCCTATACCCGCGGGCAATACAAAAAAGACGGCGACTGGCTGGAGCTGGATGCAGTACGCCTGACGCCACTCAAAGGCACGGCATACGCGCAGTATAACTTTAGCGAAGGCAGTAACATTCGATTGCAAGCGCTGGCAGTCGGCGGTAGCGACAAGGCTTATAAAGACCAACAGAACGACCCAGACGCGAGTGCGCAGCCATTGACAGGCTATGCGACCTTTGATGTGCTTGGGCAAGTCAAATTACCTGTCGGCCGTATGGGCTACGGCGTGTATAACATCTTAAACAAAGACTATCAGACCGTGTATCATCAAACGACCTTTGGCGATTTAAACCGTTTGCCTGCTTCAGGGACAACTTACGGCTTGAGCTATACCGTGGATTACTAAAAAGCGCCACGCATTAAAAAACCCTTCATGCTATGAAAATTTAGCGTGAAGGGTTTCTTTATGTTCATAACTCTCTAAATCATTCATCTGCTCCAAGAGTATTTGCTAGCGTTTCCAACTTCACGCTTTATCAGGTGTAAAATTCTTCTTTAGTATTTTATGATTGACTTATAGCGTATCAATGCTAATCTAAGCACTCTTTGGGGAGTAGCCTGCTTTCGTACTGCGAAAGCGTTCGTATCAACACACTTGGCCACATACCATGGTGCGAACACCTCTCGGTTGGCGAGACCATCGATATATCTACACTGCAGGTCGGGGGTGTGGCTATGTCGTGGACTCTATACTCGACCAGAGAAAATCACATGAATCCTATCGCACTTCTATTACTTGCTTTTTCTATGTCTACGGATGCCTTTTCTGTGGCAATCAGTAAAGGAGTAATTCTTAAAAACCCTCGTTTTACCGAAGCCTTCAGAATGGGCGTTATTTTTGGCACCATTGAAGCGATCACGCCGATTATTGGTTGGTTAATTGGTCACTCTGCCACATCCTTTATAGATGCGTCTTTTATTGAGGCATGGGATCATTGGGTCGCGTTTGTCATACTTTTTGCGCTCGGTCTGCACATGCTGTATGAGGGACTGAAGCCAAGTGATGAAACGGCAGAAGTGCTATCGAGACATTCTTTTTTTAAACTTGCTTTGACTGCATTTGGTACCAGCATCGATGCCATGGCTGTCGGTGTGAGCCTAGCATTTGTCAAGGTCAATATTTTGCTGGCGGCGGGTCTGATTGGTCTAGCGACTACGATAATGGTCACTCTAGGGGTGATGTTATGAAAGGTGTTGGGCTCCATAATCGGTCACAGAGCTGAAATATTTGGTGGTGTGATGCTAATTGCCATCGGTACATGGATTTTATTCAGCCATCTTTAGTCACTCGATAGATATGAGCTACTTGATAAATAAAAGTCCATCTATATCAATAGCTGGGCTTTTTTATGTCTATAATCAGCACATAACACCATAACTCTTGCTAAATGACCGGAACATCTCAGCACTACAAAAATTGCTAATCATCAATAGAATAACCATGATGAAGATAAAAATTCCAATGCCCCACATAGGCAAAGTGAGCATCCAATTCGTCAAATTTTGGTTACCACAATGGCTACAGCTCCAATCAGAACGTTTGAGACTAGTATCACATTTCGGACATCTTTTATGATTAATAAACAATTTAGCCTCCCTTACAAATATATACTTTTATAGAAGTATATATCCGCTACATCAATTGGGCAATTGTTTATTAAGACAATTGTATGTTGTCAGCGATTGGATGCGAATCAGGATGGAGTGCATAATGATGAACATCTCTAAAAAAATACATATTTAAAATGATTTTGTTACATATTGTTAAATAGCAGTCGATGCTATGTATAATGCAGCCCTAATACAGTTTTCATTCATATGCCCTTAAGAAGAATATTTTATCATGTCAAATAAGCGTCCCTTATATATTCCCGTTGCTGGCCCCGCTCTTTTAGAGACCCCTTTACTCAATAAAGGCAGTGCCTTCTCAGCAGAAGAGCGCAATAGCTTTAATTTAACTGGGTTACTACCGCATAATATTGAGACGATTGAAGAGCAATCATTGCGTGCTTATCATCAGCTGCGCTCATTCACGAGTGATATGGACAAGCATATCTATTTGCGTAATATTCAAGACACCAATGAAACCTTGTTTTATCATTTGGTTGAGCAGCACATTGAAGAAATCATGCCGCTCATATATACCCCGACAGTTGGTCAAGCGTGTGAAAAATTCTCGCAAATCTATCGCCGTAAACGGGGGCTATTTGTCTCATATGCTGAGCGCCATCAAATTGATGATATATTGCAAAATGCCACCAAACAAAACGTCAAAGTGATCGTTGTCACTGACGGCGAACGTATATTGGGCCTTGGAGACCAAGGGATTGGCGGTATGGGCATTCCAATCGGTAAATTGTCTTTGTATACGGCGTGCGGTGGTATTAGCCCAGCGTATTGCTTACCAATATTGTTAGATGTCGGCACCAATAATCAACAGCTCCTTGACGATCCTATGTATATGGGCTGGAGAAACCCACGTATCTCTGGCGATGAGTATAATGAATTTGTGGATTTATTCATTCAAGCCGTTAAACGCCGTTGGCCAGAAGCGTTATTGCAGTTCGAAGATTTTGCACAGGAAAATGCCACCCCATTATTGAATAAATATCGTGACCAGCTATGCTGTTTCAATGATGATATCCAAGGTACTGCTGCGGTATCGGTCGGTACCTTGATTGCTGCTTGCTTGAATAAAGGTCAAAAATTAAGCGAGCAAAAAATCGCGTTTTTGGGGGCAGGCTCGGCAGGTTGTGGTATCGCCGAACATATTGTTCGCCAAATGCAGCGTGAAGGGTTGACTGAAGCGCAAGCACGCAGCCAAGTATTTATGGTGGATCGTTATGGTCTGTTGACCGACAGCATGACCGAGCTACAAAAATTCCAAGTACCATTGGTACAAAAAGAATCAGACATTGCGCATTGGGACAAGAGCAACAAGCTCGGTTTGGCACAAGTCGTTCAGCAAGGCGGTGTCACGGTATTGTTCGGTGTTAGTGGCCAAAAAGGTCTGTTTACTCAAGAGGTCATCGAAGCGTTATGCGCCAATACGGAACATCCAATTGTATTACCGCTGTCAAACCCAACAACTCGTGTTGAGGCAACACCGCAAGAAGTGATGAACTGGAGTCGTGGCAAAGCCATCATTGCAACAGGCAGTCCTTTTCCTCCTACGACCTTCAATGGCCAGACCTTTGAGGTGTCTCAGTGTAATAACAGCTATATATTCCCAGGCATCGGTCTTGGCGTTTTGGCGGCTCAGGCGACAAGTATCAGTGATAATATGCTCATGGCGGCAAGCCAAGCCCTTGCAGATATCTCTATGGAGTACCAAAAAGCACCGGGTGCTATACTACCGCCAATTAAAGTGATTAGAGAGATTAGTGAAAAAATAGCCTATGCCGTAGCAGTGCAAGCGGTTGAAGATAAGCTGGCACTACCTGATACCGCGGAAAACTTACAACGCCGAATAGAGGCAAACTTTTGGTTACCTGAATACCGTCACTATCGCCGTACTTCTTTTTAATATAAAAAAGATATAAAAAAAGCCTAATGCCACGATGAAAAGTGGTGTTAGGCTTTTTTGTTTGAGCAAACAGATAAGGCATATACTCGCAGAGATGCAAGAAAATTGGAAGGATATCGATAGTATAATGGCAGCTTAGTTCTACTTATTTGGTGTTTTAAATTTGGGGGGTATTTCCGTTTGAACTGTAGTAAAACAGGCATTCATCATGCCCTAAAGCGCCTAGGCATCAGTCAAAAAAAAGACCTTAGAGCATCCAAAAGCCTGTCCGATCAAAAGAGCGATATACCACAGTAAGCTTTATAGCTTTAAGCAGCAAGGCTATCCCATCGTTTATATATACGCGCGCGGCTTTGAGAGTCAGACCATTCGCTCTCATGGTTATTCACCGATTGGTAAGCCTTGCATTGATCGCTACAACTGGCAAGGTAAAAAGCGAACCAACGTTATCGGTGCTCTGTATGAAAAGATGCTGTTTGCACTAGATTACTTTGAGACAAACATCAACAGCATCGTCTTCTATCACTGGTGCAAACACAAGCTAATCCCAAATCTTAAAACCAAATGCGTGATTGTGATGGATAATGCCAGATTTCATAAGAGTAAGCGTATTCAAAAGCTACTGAATAGACATGGTCATCGTATTTTATGGTTGCCGCCGTACAGCCCTGATTTGAACCCTATTGAAAAGAAATGGGCTCAGGTGAAGTTTCTACGCCAAGGCTGGATGGAAAACGACTTATCCAAATTGTTTTATGATGTTTGTCCTAACCATAACAATTTTATTTTAAACTGACTATATAAATAGTTATAAAAACTCGAAGTATGATTTCAAAGCTTGGTTACCTAGAGTAGCCAAGCTTTTTTAGTATTTAATAACAAGTACAAAAACAGTCATGCTTTTAAAGACTTAATAAGTACGACCAAGATTTATTGCGCCGGTAAGTGCGCCGTCTATCTTTGTAACACTGCTGCAATTTAAAACGTTATTGTTAAACCTATGTTTTGTTTTGTGTGATTAGTCCGCTATTACTTGAGCCTTTTACCGTTTTTGCTATGGTAATAGCTCAACAGCAATCATATAGGAAAGACTTATGAGTAAAAACAATAATAAAGAGCGCATTATCGATAATTCAGAAGATCTGAAAGATAAAATCACTGAGTCTATGGATGCCTTTAAACTGCGGGCAGATCTGTTAGTGGCGAATTTAAAAGAGGGCGGCAATGACGGTTATGATCACTCAACCTCTAGCGCCGGCGAGAAAGGTCTAAAGTCAGGCAAAGTATCCGAGCTTACCGTTATCGCACCGCTAAAAGACGGCGGCGCTGCCCGTCTCAAAGAGATTCTAAAAATAGCAGGGGGCAATCTAAAAGGCGCGACAAGGGTAGGCACTTTGCACGATTTGCGCTTCGTCTTTTTAGATAATGATACAAGAGTGCTTTTTTGCACCGCTTATGACGGCGACTGGGATCCTTATATTGATGATTTCGCCACCAAAATTCCTGAACTCATGGATATTTTATTCGGCAATGTCAAAGGCTGGCCGGGTATCAAAGACCCAAGTGTTAAGCAGTTTATTCTTGATCATCAGATTACCGCTGCAGGCTGGTACGTAGGCGTCCCGCATCTGACGGTACAAGATATTCGCCGTCATGAGCGTATTGTTAAAGGCATCAATAAAGCTTTAGATGAAGCGCAAACAAACTAATTTTTTAGACATTGTATTTTTAAGCGCATAAATTTTAGGGCTTTGATACGGTCATACTTTAATAACGATAAAAAATGAATAGGGCGATGTATGAGTAATGATGATAACAAACCTTTAACGGGATTGACCGATAAGTTGCAAGACTTAAAAGATGAGTTTGGCAATCGCATCGAAAACAGTGA
This sequence comes from Psychrobacter sp. C 20.9, assembly GCF_001921765.1. NCBI lineage: Bacteria > Pseudomonadati > Pseudomonadota > Gammaproteobacteria > Moraxellales > Moraxellaceae > Psychrobacter > Psychrobacter sp. C 20.9. The sequence goes on from NZ_MRYC01000002.1 coordinate 131,987, forward strand.
TTTTGAGACGTGGCTTAAAGGGGTGAAAGAGGAAGTCGGTGACGGTATTGAGATGATGGCTCGTAGGGCGCGCGGGGTCTTTAACCCCAATCTCGTCACCATGCAGCTAAAAGATATTCAATCCATCGTCCTACGTGAGCGTCCCGCCCCATATTTTGGCACGGTAGTAGCACTAAAAATCAATAATGCTGACGTTGGCAAACAAATGCTAGCAGAGGTGTTGCCTCATGTAACCGGTAGTGAAGACTGGCACAAAGACATGCAAGCCACGCTGTCTATCGTCATGACTTACGAGGGTCTACAAGCATTAGGTGTACCGCAGTCATCACTTGATAGCTTTCCTGAGTCTTTTAAAGCAGGTATGGCAGCGCGTGCTGAGCAGTTACGCGATTTTGATGTTAATGCCCCTGAGAATTGGATGGCACCTTTTGGGGATAAGGGTGATATCCATGTGGGCGCGGCTATTATCGCTGATACTAAAGATAAATGGCAGGCCAAACTTGACGAGCTTCGAGATAATCTTACCGATCATATCGATGTGGACAATCCTGCTAATGGTGATGTAGAAATCCTAATCGAGCAGGACTTTGGTTCAAATGACAACGTCAAAAACGTCTTTGGTTATCGTGATGGTATCAGTAATCCTGAGATTCAAGGCAGTGGTATTCAGACGCCTTCGAACCATGACGGCCATCCTATTGCCGCAGGGGAGTTTGTGCTCGGTTACGAAGGGGAGGCAGGACTAGTTGCGCCTATGCCGCAGCCTGAAGTCTTAGGCAAGAACGGCTCGTTTATGGTGTTACGTGCTTATCATAGCGATGTTGCTACTTTTAATAAATACCGCAAAGATAATACCGACAGCGAGGAAGAGGCGGAGCTGCTGGGTGCAAAAATGTGGGGACGCTGGCGTTCAGGCGCGCCGCTCGTTTTGTCTCCCGATCATGATGATAAAGCGCTTGGCGATGATCCTAGCCGCAATAACGACTTTGGTTATAAAGACGATCCTTACGGTAAAAAGTGTCCGTTTGGCGCGCATATCAGGCGTATGAACCCACGCGATAGCGAAGATTTTATTTTATCTGATGTGCGTATTCACCGTATCGTTAGACGTAGCGTGGGCTTTGGTGAAGTTGTGCCATCCGATGTAATAGAGGACGATGGCAAAGATCGCGGTCTGTTTTTTATTGGTATTAATGCTCATGCCATGGAGACGGTTGAGTTCTTGCAATCACAGTGGATCAACGATGGCAACTTTATGAGCTTAGGCGAAGAAAAAGATCCTATGGTTGGTTTGCACTCTGGTGATAAAGACAGCGATGCAGATAACTTTACTGTTCCGGCTGATCCAATTCGCAAACGCTACCATGGTATTGAAACCTTTAATACCTTGCACGGCGGCGAGTACTTTTTTATTCCGAGTTTATCGGCGCTAAAATGGATTAGCGAGCTGTCTTAACTCTCAGTACCATTTGTAATAGTCACCACTTAACAATAATAATCATGAATAAAATTAGGAAATATAATGCTAAAAAAATTATTTAAACCCAAATACGTCCCCTACGATCCAAAATATATCGAATTAAATGCTGAGGACGAAAAAAACATTCGTACTATTACCGACGATATCAAAAGCTATATTGCGCGTAGTGATAAAGCCAGCAATATCGATTATCACACGCGTGATGCCCATGCCAAGGGGTACTGCGCACTAAAAGCCAAGTTTGAGATATTAGATGATATTCCCAAAGAGTACGCGCAAGGTTTGTATGCTAAAGCGGGCATTCATGATGCGGTGATTCGTTTGTCCAACGGTTCATCTCGAGTATTCGCTGATCGTAAGTTGGGCTTTGCTCAAGGTCTCGCGATTAAAGTCTTTGACGTACCGGGTAAGAAGCTCGCTCCCGGGGAGGAGGACAGTACGACCTTTGATTATAACTTTATCAATCATCCGGTGTTCTTTTGCAATAGAATTGAGGAGTATACCTATCTCTCAAGACTGTTTTTGGAATTACCTAAATACACGGAGAAGGGCGCGATCGGTAAAGCGCAGTTGGCGTTTAACTGGCTGACCAATTACGGCTCAAGATTACCAACCAAAGAGTCGATTAAAACCTTTAAAGCTATCGGCGGCTTTACGAGGATTGAACCAAAAAATACCTTGTTATACGACTTTCATTCGCAAGGTGTGGTGCGTCATGGTGATTATATGGCAAAGATACGGGCAACGCCAACAGCCGCTTCTGTCAAAAAAGTCACGCGCCGTGATGTCGATGTCGACGCCCGCGAAGAGGCGATGCGACCGCTTATCGTTGAGGAGATACGCGAACATGATTATCAGTTTGATATCCAGATTCAGCTATGCCGTAATCTCAAAAAGCAGCCGATTGAAGAGATTACGACGCAGTGGCAAGAGTCGGATACGCCCTTTGTCACCGTAGCGCGTTTAACCCTTCCTTGCCAAGACGTACCAGATGACGGTAATTTTGAGATTATGGAGAATCTATCCTTTACCCCATTTCGCTGTCTTGAAGAGAACCGTCCTATCGGAAACTTACAACAGTCGCGTCTCAAGGCCTATCAAGTCGCCTCCGAGACTCGCCATAAACTCAACGACGTCAAGCGCCGTGAGCCAAAGAGTTTAAAGGAGACGTTTGCTAAGTCTTTTTTTTAGACTAATTGTTTTTGGGGCTGTCCTAGATAAGCAAAAATATTTAGGATAGCACTATGAGAAAGAGTAAACTAAGTTGGTATAAACAAAACAGACTCATCGAGTTATTTGTTGCTGGTTCTACCGCGAGAACAGCAGCAAGCCTAATTGGTGTTAATAAAACCACAGCCAGTTATTACTTTCATAGGCTACGAGTGCTTATTTACGAGAATAGTCAAGACCCTGGTCTATTTGAAGGCGAAATCGAAGTAGACGAATCATACTTTGGTGGAACTCGTAAAGGCAAGCGAGGGCGAGGTGCTGGTAGCAAAGTGCCCGTGTTTGGCCTATTAAAGCGTAATGGCAAGGTCTACGCTTGTATTATACCCAATGCTAAAGCAGATACTTTAATCAAAACCTCTTATCAGGTGTCTAAAATTAGTTGACCACTACAATTCGGGATGGGTTCAAATATTAAACCCAGTCAAAACAGGTATTAATTTATAAACTCAAAACCAACTTGAACAGCATAAAGACCAACGTTTATAATTTTTGACAGTTTTGCAATAACACGTAGCCATCTTTAGATTTTTTTAAATCTACCAAAGAGTAGACCATTGAGTCTCCAAACACGCCATCATTAATAGTTCCTACGCTCAGTAAGTAGTTATTATTGGAGAATACTGGATTATTTTTTTTACTATATTGATCATCAAAGTTTAGCTGTTGTGAAATATTATCGTAAGTCACTGTCGCACTAGTTTTTTGGTTATTAAAGTGGTAGGTTACGCTTAGATTTTTGTTGCTATCACACTTGTAGTTGACGACATAATTTTGCTGGTTAGATGGTTGCTGCTGGTCAGTGATAAAGGCTTTCAAATTAAAGTTTATTGCGGTGTTTGCATGCTTACGGGCATCATTGCGTGTTTGGCTTACGATAAGCTTATAATCCCCTGTATAAGGCAGGACTTGGAAATCACCAGAGAGTTCACTAGTTTTATTGTTATTTCCAAGATACAGTAACTTTAATACCACATCGTCTGATGTGTTTTGTCTTACTACTCTTAATACTTGATTAGCTTGTGCATGGAATATATATTCCTTTGTATCATAGCCAGTAATACTTCCCTTGATATCCAAAACTTGGGGGTTAGCAATATTACTGTGACTATTTTTATGAGAAGTCTCTACTGCATTAGTATACTGACTATTGTTATCAGGTGTTGTGTTACAGCCTGCTAAAGCAGCTATGCACGACATCACAAATGCAAGGGCGAGTATTTTCTTTGATTTCATCTTAAAACCTTTCGTATTAAAAAATAATTGATTATTTTAATATCCAAAATAGTTGAGTTTATTGGCGTCGGAAAAACTATATACAGTCAATCCAACTTAAAGTTGTAACAGCAGGCATTGCTGAATAAATGATTTAAATTATTCTCACCCCAGCCTTGCCTGAGCGTTTTTACTTCAGCCCACTTCTTCTCAATAGGATTTAGATCAGGGCTGTAAGGCGGTAGCCATAGAATACGGTGACTATGTCGGTTTAATAGCTTTTTGATACGTTTGTGCTTATGAAATCTGGTACTCGATCATAGCTCTCCCCTTGCACTCAGGCAAAACAGTGCTTTGCTTTATCCTCGCTCATATCCATGACGATGACACATTTGCGACCAAGCTTTGGAATGACGTTATACTTAAACCAGTTATACACCACTTGCCAATTGCCAATTGATATTCTGAGTAAACGTGTCCACGGCAAACAAGCTTTTTTGATATAGCGCCCCAATGACGTTAGTTCTTTTTGTTTTTTGATAGTTATAGATATCGATGCAAGGTTTGCCTACTGGCGTATAGCCAAAAGCTCTGATGACTTCTTGCTCAAAGCCGCTTTCATCCATATAAATAATAGGGTAGCCTTGGCATTGATAGTGTTTCAGTTTAATGGTTTACTCTAATCGCTTAAGCCAGCTTGCTTTTGGGTGTTTAAGACTTTTTTTTGCGGGTATAGCCCAGCCGCTTCATGGCAGCTTCTACGCCAGACTTACTACAGCCCAAACGAGCAGCTCTTTCATAGTAGTAAGCGTCAGGATAGTCAGTAATGTCTTGTTTTAGGGCATCATTAGATATTTTGCGCGGTGCTCTAACGATGGGCTTGATACTGATGTCTTTTTTCCAGTTAATAATGGTGGTGGGACTCATATCATAAAGCTTCGCTGCGGTGCGCACGCTCATGCCTTGTTCAAGAGACTGTAGTACCTTTTTACGAAGGGTAATGGGGTATGTCATGGTAATTAGCGAGCTGGAATTTAGAATTACCGTAACAGTTCTTGGTAGGGTTTACTATAGTATCAAAAAATTAATTACATCCATGCAGTCACATAAATTTTAGACAATAAAAAACCCTTACAGTCATTGACTTGTAAGGGTTTGAATTTGGTGGGCCCAGTAGGACTTGAACCTACGACCAAAGGATTATGAGTCTTATATTCGGTTAAAATACATAGAGATAAATACTAATACATGATGATATATAGCGATATATAACTATAAATATCAAATACTTATATTGTGGTTAGCGATAAATGGCAATATATGACTATTGTGTAACGATAATTATAAAGTGCCCAAGAAGTTCTCATGGGTACTTTTGCTTGCTGTAAACAGTGCCCACGGCCAGAGCTGGCCGTGAGGCAAGGCAGGAAAACGGTAACGGCATTCTAAGGAAAATTCGCAGGGCCGCGTTACGCATATTGCGCGGTGCACTGGTATGCGTCATTGGTTAGGTAGTTATCTAAATCGCGCTTATAGTAAACAATACATTTATGGCGCGGTTTAAAGAAGGGTATGCCTTTAGTGTTTGTGCAGCGCATTTTTTGCAGTGTTGCGGTTGATATATCCAAGTAGCTTGCGGCATACTCAGGCGTCAGCGGTGTGTCGTCTGGATTGTTAATAACAAACTGCTTCATCTTCATTTTTTCGTCTTCAGTGACGTCCTTCCATGACTTCTTAGCCATTCGTATGTACTCCTTCTATTGCTTTAAAATCAATCACCCAAACCCAATCTGTGTAATGCACGGCAAGTTTTTTTTCATGTCGTAAATGCAGGAAAAGAGCGCTAGCCCATATGCCGATACAACCTATATCTTCGCAAGTTTGATATTTGTGATCGCAATAGTCTGGTTTTAACCCCATTGCCTTTGCGTCAGCCTCACTAATATCTTTTATTCGCTCGATACGAATATCGGTTATCTCCAAGAGTATGCGACTTGCCCAATATGGCATGTGTTCAGCGTCAATAGGCCCCGTGTATTCTTGATGATCGTCGTCCCACGGCAAGTACAAGTCACTTGGTGTGTAAGGGTCTTTGCATTCAACTAACGAGTGCGTCGCATCATAGAACCAATCCCAGCTATTAGCTGTATGCGTTGGCTCTTGTACCCACAAACGATCACCAACTTTACCAAGTGGACACTCAAAGTCGTAAACCGAACCATCTTGATAGGCGCCAGTTACGAGCTCCGACAAAGTGCAGTTCGTTTCATCTGCTACTTTCTGTACGATTGGCACGTTGGCTTCTTTAATAAACTCAAAGTCAAACGGCACTCGATGCTGTGTCTTGTCACCTGCAAGCACTGCTTTGACTTCTTGCACCGTTAAAACTATTGGACGTTCTTTTGTATTATTCATGAGGAAAAGCTCCTATGTTGAAATGTTTATTGCACCAAGCCTTAGCGTCCTCTACCGTGTCAAAATAACCGTCATCAACAACACGATCATCTAATTTTTTAAGGGCGGTGTAAGGCTTAGCTGCGGCAGGACTATAGTAGACATGGTAGTTATCACCATTATCGACAGTTGCTAAAAAGGGCAGGCTGGCTTTATCCCATATCAACGGAGTAATAGTATTTAGCACAGCGCTGCAAGCGGTTATCAGATATGGCTTATCTTTAATAGTGTCTATGACCCAATGTAGGTATTTACGGTCCTTCTCATGACACGCCATTTCTTTAATGTTTTTACCTTCGTTCTTGCCAAAGGTAAAAGTAAGCGGTATTCGCGCCTCTTCGCTGGCAAGATATAACTGTTCCATGCTGGTAATACCGCCCAGCTCGCATAGATGCTCAAGCAGCCACAGCGTAAACGTCACATCCCAGCCAGCATTGTGAGCATTGCGGCAATGCTGACGCGCTAGCTCAGGGTTAATAGCGTAGGTCAGTGCGCCTAGTGAGTGGCTATCCAAGTCGGGCAGCAATCGACGCGCCAGTGCTTGCGTACAGATAGCTTTATACTGGCTAACATCGACGCCAGCATTGGCAGCGACTTGAATGTCGAAATCGACGTTATGGCCTACGATGTAGGCTTCACCTTTTGGTAGGTATTGCGGCACCACTTCTTTATGACTTGGGTGTCCTTCAACATCTTCAGGTGTGATATGACTGACCGCCATTGCACCGTAGCTAATAACTCGATCAGGTTGGCAGTTGATCGTATGACTAGCAAAATCTATAGCGCCATCGTAGAAAGCCATATCAGCTATTAACGCACCTTCATCATCAAAACCTATATTTCTATACCCAAGCTGCGTTGCTTCCGCTTCCTTACTAACATCGGTCGCTTCAAAATCTATAATCATTGCTGGCGTGGTCATGCTGCTTGACTCCCTTGGTTTTTCGCTGTCATTAACCGCAACTCTCTTTTTATCATCTGTTCTGCTTTTGCGTAGTTTAGGCCCATGAGTGGCACCTGCTTCTTCTCAACCAGGCGTTCAGCGTCTATCGCCTTACGCTCTTTATCGGTCAGCTTTTGTGCTCGCAGAACAACGTAAGAGCTTGGCATATCGATGTCGTTCTCTTTCTCTCGCGCTGCTGCAAACGCTATTTGAGCCATTTCAGGTATGGTTCTACGTTCACTGAGACAGTCTTTATCAACCGTGGCAACAGCTTTGCCATATTGACGACTGAAAACATGGGCTGTCATCTTGTAGCGATGGGGATAGCCCAAAACCTCATTGATGACGCCTTTATGCCTAAACTCATCAAAAAATTGGCAGCGGTCACGAGTCTGCGTGTCGCTCAATGATGGGTCCAGCGGAATAACCATATAACCATCATAAAATTGCGGCTCTTTTGCACGCGCCTGGTTTACTTTCTTTGCCTGCGCCTTTTTGCGCTTGTCGCGGTTTTTAATCTTTGCCATTGGTCGCGCCTCCTAGTAAATCAGGATTTTCGTAGATATTTCCTACAACGCCAACCATATCTAGCGAATCACCTCTATCGCCATCCTCAATATACATCGACGCCAGCATGACCATGTTGTCGCAGTCCTCATTAAAAACGAGTGATATGTTTTTTGCATAAAACCAAAATGCGCCACACTCATAAACCACTTTAGCGGTAACATAATACCCATCATTACCGCTTACTTGGACAATATCGCCCTCGTAAATCTCATTGCCATTCACGTCTTTTAAGTCAGTGAATTGCATGATAGGGCACGCGCAATCAAACTGAATTAAACCTGCTTGTAATTCGTTCAATGTAAATGGTTTTGACATATAGTCAGTGTTATCCCAAACTCTAAATTTTTTAATTTTTTGCATAACATTCTTCCGTAGTGGTTTTAAATAGGGTGTTTAGGTAGTAACGCCACTCTAGCGTTACCCTTGCGTCGTCGCCTTGGAGCGCCTGATCTCAGACACGCCCTTTTTGAGCCATCACCTCACCAACTAGCTGATACCAGTTGCCTAAACGATTGATGGTTTGTTAAGCAACTTACGGCTGCCAGTCGGATTTTAGTGTTAGCCCTACGGGGCATTCGCTTTCCTTTTTTCTGAGGCTTCGCTCATAGTGCCGTAGCAAAGGGGTCTTACCTGTCCTATACCCCAAAAGTCCATTCTCGCTAAGGTTCATAACACCGTCGCTGTGCAGGGGACATATCCTTTGATGCGCTGATAAATTCAATATTTCTAATATAGAGATAGCCTTTACCCTCTGTTTTGTTTACTCTTTTGATTATCCCTACATCAGACAGCACCTCAACATGACGCTGGGACATGCGCACACCAAAACCAGTAATCTTGCTCATATCTAAGACAGACAAAAAGGCGTCACTATCCAGAATAACCTTTAGCGTCTTGAATATAGACCGATTAGCATTCGGGCTGCTCTTCTGCATTCATTATCCCTCCGCCATTTCTTGTTGATTGTCGTAAAGAACATCTTGAACACCATTGACGATAGTGGTTGCCTCGTACTCATTAGCACTATCAGACTGCTCTTGCGCGTAGCTTGCCTGTTCATCTTGGATAGCTTGCGCGTCTATCGTTTTTTTGAGCTTATTTTGATAGGCGTCAAAATCACTTGCTTTTACCATCCTTACATCCGGAATAGCTTTTTCGATATTAGCGATAGAGTCTGGATTGGTTATGCACTCAATCATTTTCGTTAGGATGTTGGCTTGCTCATCGTCAACGTACTCTATGGCAGGCTCGTTGCTTTGCATTTGACTGACTTGAGATATGGCAGACGGTTGATTGCTTTGCTGCTGGGGTGGAGTTACGTCACGCGCTTCAGTAAAGTCCTCAACCTCATCCTTGGTGTAGATACCCATCGTGACTTCTGGTGCATAAACTCGACCAAAGAAGGCCGCAGCTCTATACATTGCCATTTGACGCGGCATGGTGGGCCATTTACTGCCTTTCTTGAAATACCACCCTTCTTGAATGGCGAGCTCCAAAGTAATAGGTGAAGACTCCACCTTTTTACCAGTCGCTTTATCAATCGCCCATGCCACGCAAGAGAACTCGTTGATATTGGCAGTCTTGTTGCTGTACTGCTTGTTTCTGCCATAACCAGTAGATTCTTGATATTGAATATCGCGGTTGCCAATTTCGGTAAACTCAAAATTTAATGTTCCAAAACGGCCGCAAGAATTAATGCTTGCGATAATGAAAGTTGATGACCATGCTGGACGGCCTTCGATAAGGTGAAGATTTTGCATAATCATTAAGGGGTCAGCACCCATGCGATTAGACATATTGAGCGCGATCAAGCAGTTTGCGACCGCATTAGGGTTTTCGATACGCTCTTCTCTGTAGTTGTCACCCCATCCTGATTTTTTCACTACTATCGAACGATAAGTCTCAGGTACGATGTTTGAGTTAGCTAAAAGCTTAGCGGCTTGGATTACTTCAGAGAAGTTGTTAAAGTTGAAAAGTCCAGAACCAGGCGCATTCATTTGCGCATTTACTTGTATGTCACTATTCATATTATTCACCCTCATTCATAAAAATACTGTCAAAGTCAGCGAGCATCCGATCTGTCACTGACTGATCTATTGGCTGGCGAGTCGCTGCAAGCTCTTGCTCGGCGTGCCAGCGTCGCTCATCTTCCTGCGACCATTCCCACCCAGCTTGATTAGAGTTACTCATGACTCTCTCCCATACGCCTTAGCGATAACCAGGTTAGCGTGCTTAGCAGTTTCAGCCTGCTGGCTAGACTCGTACTGATCATCGTTATCAGTAACCGTATTTTCTTCAAGCCACAGTTTATGCTCTAAGTGCGTGCGATCTTCTGCTTCGATGCCAGTATCGATAGCGTTTGCACCAGTAACGATGACTGCGCTGGCGAGTAGCGCGGATATTGCGAGCTTTGCTGTCAGCTCGATGTTGATTTGCTTTATTAGATGTGCCATAATTTACGGACTCCGTAGTAGAGTGTTATGCCCCATTCAGTTCGTGCTGATTGGGGCTTTTCTATGCCTGTTTGTTAAGTGCTTTGATCAGCGCGTCAGCGTGTTTAACCGCTGTTTCTGCCGTCGCGTAGCTGGACTTACCAGTATTGGCGGTGATAAGCGCTTGCATGGCAATGGCGGCTAGTTGCTCGCGCTTGGTCAGTTGTTCTGTTTTGTCTGCCAAAATTGACTCCTTATCGATTGGGTAGGTTGTTACGAGATAGACGACTGCGAGCAATCGGCTATGTTGTAATAACTGGTTATTTATTCAGGATCGCTCTCGATAACATCGAGGTAATGCTCTAGCTCTACGATCCTGTCTCGAATTACGCCTTTAGTGTCTGCGTCATAAACACTGCTCGCTAAACTCTGCCCCATATCCTCTATTGCTGCTTTTACCGCGTTGACTGTGTAGATTGATGTTGCTCTATACGCGTTAAGCACCCTTATATCTTCTTCGCTCATACGTCCTCCTGATACTTCACACCGCAGAAAGGGCAGTAAGTAAAAGTCATAGTCGTTTTCTTTGGTGTCTTACGACCTTCGACCGCCAGTAAAATATCTGCTTTCAATGCGCTAGTGATTTGACCGTCGCGCATTGGGAATACTACGTCTTTAAATCTTGCTCTTAACACTGGCGGTTGCTTTGGTGTTTGCGGTTGGTTGCAATGAGCGATAATCTTTTCGGGTAAATCTTCTAAGCATTTACATGCCATATCTTTATCTCCGTAGTAGTGGTCGTAGACCGTTAGTTAATACGTGATAGCCAACCGTCTAAAATGATTGGCTATTTTTTATTAGCTAATTTTTTTCATTGAGTTGTTAAATAGTTTTAGCGATTGTTCGCAAGGCGTTTGCCGTTTTGATACATATAAGGTAACTTAACTTACCTTTTAAGTCAAGAAAGAAAGTAAGAAAGGTTATCATATTTCTTGTAGGCAATAAAAAAGCCACTTAAAGGTGGCTTGTGCGAATAAAGAGCTAAGACTTACTTGCTTACATTAGGAGCGTGAGAATAAACACATATCGTGAATAACAAAGTTTCCCAGACTGTTGGGGAAAGCTACATTAAAGTCATTGGCTGTAAAATACCTATTACGATGACTATCTACCACCCTGTTTTGTGCATCATAAGCATTAAACACAGGAGTGTAGTAAGTATTATCATCGCAATTAACTATGAAGTAGTATTGCATATAGTACCAACCCTTCTTTCTGTATTCATGATCGTCGAGATAAGAAAAATGCGCAAACCCAGACATATAATTACCGCCTGAGTTATCCAGCATGATTTCTTTTTCGTAAGGCTTGATTGAGTCTATATCTAAATATACCTGAACGTTAGTATCAGTAGATTCAGCCAAGGCCACCCAATCTACAGCATTGGCATTAATGCTTGTGCAAAGACATGAAGCCGACAAAAGAAGTCCTAATAGTTTACTCATAATTAAACCTTATTGGATACCCAGTGCACTCTACCAAACAAATCAAAATGCCCGAAAGTATCACGGGTCACTATTTGGTCAGGGTAAGTCTGCTTATCAGGGTTATCTGATATCAATAAAACAGTGCCGTCCAAGTTCTTAATAGCACGCTTACAGATCATTTCACCGTCAACACTGAATACATATATCTTGTTGTTTACAAAGTTATCAAACTCTCGGTTATTGGTATTTACGATAATCAAAGAAGCATTAGGGATGGTGTAACCCATACTGTCATTACAAGAGTGCATAACTATCACGCCTTTTCCGTCGATAGGTAGGTCGTTATCTCGCAAAAACTCAACGCTTAAATACTCAGAATGTGCAGTAGGGAAGTCTTCATTTGCATAACCAGAACCGCAGCTGGCTTTAATATCTAAATATTCAATTTTGACTGGTGCGTATTCAGAAGGCCTGCCGATGGCAACGATGTTCGATGGCAGCTCTACAACAGGACTGTCAGCCTTACCATCTACTAAGTAATCAATACTACGGTTAAAAACATAAGAAAGCTTATCTAGGTATTCATGCTTTGGAGTGTTTTCGTCGTCTTCCCAATTTTTAATTGATGTTTTAGACACGCCAATTCTTTTGCCAAGTGCTTCTCTTGAGAGCTGCTTTTGCTTTCTTAAATTGAATATGCGTTTTCCCAACGTTTCCATCTTACCCTCCTAACCTATAGTAAGTTATCTTACCAGTTGATAAGGTAAGTTTTCTGTGTTTTAATAGGTAATAAAACTTACTTTAACCGCGACAAAAGGAACTTTTAAAGTGACTAAACAAGAAGCTTTAAGCTATGCCGATGGCTCGGTTGTAAAGCTGGCAGGCATTCTAGGTATTGAGCATCCAGCAGTGTCTCAGTGGAGTGAAGACAAAATACCTGAACTTCGAGCCTACCAACTTCGAGAAATGTTCGGTGATCCAAAATCAACCGAAAATCAAATTACCGAACACGCTTAACCCTACTACTACGGAGAATAACCATGTCCACAAATCAATTATCACTCGAAAGGCAACGCCAGTCACGCAATATGCAAGAAGACATATTGCACGCCATTGCAGAGAAAAAGCAGGTCAATGTTGCAAGACACTTAGGTGTAGAACCAAGCACCGTTGGGCGCTGGATAGATGCAAAAAATCAAGATAGTCAGGTCGTAAGATTTTGCGACATGCTGGCGTTCTGCGGCTTAAAGGTCGTGCCAGCTAATGCGCAATGCTATGACAAAGAAAAAATCGACATCCTTTTTCACATCACAAAATACCACTTCCAGAATTTAGAAGCGGTTGATGACTTCTTTCAAAACGATGCAGGCATGTCTGACAGCCGTGAGTTGCGTTTCAGCCGTGGCGCTGATCTGCCATGTACCAGTGCAGCTACCGCGTTTGGATGGGTCGCAAGCCTTTATACCGCAATCAAAGCTTCTATAGTTGCCAAAAATGAAGCTGTTAGACCGTCAATCTTAGTCGCAAGACAAAACGCCAATGCTGAGATAGAAGAAGAACGCCAGGCACTCACTGCCGACGAGCAGAAGCTTTGGAAAATAATCTACATCCTTGTTCACGCCGTATTGGTACTGGTCGTACTGTCAGCAATTTATAGATTTTAGGGGTAGTTATGCAGGTAGAACATCATTTTGCGGATTTAAGCCGCTACGCAAAAGTGAGTGAGACATCAACACCGATTGATGTCGTCGAATGGTTTGCAAAAAACAAAGGCATCACAAACTTGGATGATCCAAGCGTGAAGATAAAAACCATCATTGATGATGTGAACGAGTGTGAGCTGGCAAGACAGAAAGCTAGAAAGGCGCGTGAAGCGAAAGCACAAGATGCGTTCCTTGATGCGATGTTCAATCTCAATAATGGCACCGCTGAGTTACGTCAGAAAAAAGACCGCACGCCACTGCCAGTAGCTAAACCAAAAGTAGCTAAGACGGCTAAAAAAGTAGCTAAACCAGCTAAAAAGATAGCTAAAGCCGCTACGGTCAAGAAAGGGCCGTCATCAAAGCAGATTGCCAAAGCGAGGCGTGATGTCCTCATAGCTGACCTGAGCGCTGGCAAGATGATAAGAATGGTATCTGAGAGTGAAAAAGGCAATACGCAAAAAGATTACCAGAAGCAGCGTGCTGATTTGGTTTATATCAGAAGAAATATGGATATCACGTTGATTCGTCTGAATCGTATTCAGACCGGAGAGTCGTATTTCATGATCGATAGCCTCACACGCCATAAACGAGTCAAGCTGTCAGGCAACTTAATTGGGCCAGACCGTGAACCGTTCATCAAAGCATTGAATAGCGGCAAGCTGTTTGAGGCATCAAATATCACTAAGGGTGGAAAAGCTGGGTCAGCAAGCGTGGCCAATCTAGCTGATAACCACGGCATGAACATCTATTCGGTTATCAGTGGTCGTGACTTGGTTGGTTGGGTAATGCCGAAGGACGTTGAAGTTGCGCTGACAGAATAGCAGAAGCATGCCGCGAAAGACGCGCAATAAAAACGCCTTATCAGCAGCAACTGATAAAGCGTCTAACAAACTTAACCTGTAATCGGAGTATATATCCATGAACGACATTATGCAAGTAAACGAAGTAGGCAAAACCATGAGTAGTCGCGAAATTGCCGAACTATGCGGTAAAGAACACCGCAATGTTTGTCGTGATATCGACACACTCAATGAAAGCTATGAACAAATGGGCCTGCTCAAAGTTGAGCAGGGGTACTACACCCTTCAAAACACTGGCAATCAGCAACATCGCCAGTTTTTACTAAGCAAAGAACAGACGATTGATTTAATAACTGGTTATCGCGCTGATATCCGTATTCGTATTAATCGCCGCTGGCAAGAGTTGGAACAGCAAGCGCAAGCAAGTAGTCCAGTCATGCCAGCACTGCCAGACTTTACTAATCCAGCAGATGCAGCGATTGCATGGGCAGAAGAATATAAAGCTAAAGAAGCGGCACAAGCTGAGGTTATCGAGTTAAAACCCAAGGCCGAAGCGCTGGCACGTATCAGCAGCTCAAAAGGCGCTACTGGTATTCGTGATACCGCTAAGGCCGTTGGTATGCGTCAGAACGACTTTGTAGCGTGGTGTGTTGATGATACCAAGCCTATTAGCCGTCGCTTTATGTACCGCGATGATAGAGGCGTGCTTAATGCGTACTCACATCGCACCAGTGCAGGACTCATGACGCAAAAGCTACAGTCGTTCGTTGGTCGTGATGGGCGCGATAGAGCAGAGCCTAGAGTGAGGTTTACGCCGGCAGGCGTGGCTAAGATTGCAGAGATGCTTGAGAAAGAGCGTAGTCGTGAAGCGGAGCTAGTGTAATGGCTGTCATTGGTATCAAACCAAGGTTGCATCGAGTTGTCACTGACAAGCACTTCCAAAGGTCAGCTGCAAAAGGATTATCTACAGGCTTTACCACGCTGGTTAGAAAGGGCACTTATCCACGCTCAGGAATGGATCATCCAAGCTTAGCGATAGGCGACCACTTGGAGTTTATCTTAAGCGAGAAGGGTTTAAGACTGCTTGGTAACCAGCCAGCGTATGAGGTTACAGAGATAGGCTTGCAGCGTGATAAAGATAGCGGCCAGTGGGTATGGACTGTTGAGTTTAAGAAATTGGAGTTGGAGCCATGAGCTTTAAATTAGTAGCACAAGTGATGGATATTAAAGTCGGCAGCCCATTGCGCAAGATAATACTTATCAAGCTTGCAGACCAGGCTAATGACGAAGGTGTGTGCTGGCCTAGTTATGAGTCTATTGCTAAGACTTGCGAGATCAGCAAGCGCTCAGTCATTACTCATATTCAGAAGCTAGAAAAACAAGGGTTTCTCCGTATTGAGAAACGATACAACAAAGATGCTGGCAAGAATTTTAGCAATAAGTATCACTTAACCTTGTCTAAGGGTAGTGCAAATGATTCACCACTAGAGGGTGGTGCAAATGCTGCACTAGTGCAAATGAGCGTCGAGGGTAGTGAAGGAGATTCACTAGGTAGTGAAGGAGCTGCACCCGAACCTATCAATGAACCTGTCAATGAACCTATCAATAAAGAAGTAGGGGCAAAAAAAGATAAGTCTGCTTTTGATGCTCTTAGTTACCCAGTACCTAGTTTTGTTGATAAAGAAAATTGGAATGATTTTGTAGAAATGAGAAAGAGGATTAAAAAACCTCTCACAGAAACGGCTTGTAAGCGCTTGGTTAATAAAATAATCAAATTGGATGAAGATGGTTTTGATGTTAACGACTCATTGGACTACTCAATCACAGGCGACTATCAAACGGTATTTGAGCGCAAACGCAAGACAATCACTCAGGGGAACACTCATGCAAGCAACCAATCAGCTAACAACAAACCTCGCAGAGAAACTACAGAAGAATACAAGCAGCGGATGCAGCGAGAGTTTAACCAAGAGTTTGGAATCGAAGTACAGCCCGGCAGCCATACAGACTGCTACAGCTAAAGTCTTAAATCTTTTTGCAGAACTCAAGGAAGAGTATGGCGCATTGTTTGACAACAAAGAACATCGCTACACGCCAGCCAAGGCACGCGAATGGGCAGTAGAGCTGCTAGAGAGTGGCATCAACGGCGAACAGTACCAACGTGGGCGCTGGCAAGCACTCAAGCAGCAGGATTATCCAGTAGAGCGAGCATACAAGTTTATTCAGTTATGCAAACTTGGTGAGATTGATACATACCCCACAGCCAACGACGCTTTTACAGTCGCTTGCCAAAATTGCGGTATGAGAGGCGATGTTAAGCGCGACTGGAAGCATGAAGTGGTCTATGAGACAGCAAACCGCATTGGTTGGGGAAAGCTGGCAAGTGCGACGGAGTATTTCTTCAAGACGTTCCATCAGGTTTATGAGCAGGTAGTAGCGGAGCACAAGGCTGGCAAGACGTTTGTTATTCCTGAGTCGCATCAAGTCGCTTATGAGCATACGCCGGTGCAGCCAGACAGCCCTTTTAACGCAAAACTGGATGATTTTTTTAAACAGTTTGGGAGTAAGGCGGTATGAGGGTTTGGGAAGTAGAGCTGCGCTGCAAATACGATCATACAGGGTATAGACGGTTGATAAAAGATGATAGCGAGCTTTTGCAGAAGGCCAAGGATTGGATTGTCTCTTGCTTAAAAGACCAGCTCGATAGCGTGATTGAGCTAAACGATGATGGTTTTCTTGATAAAGAGATAAAGGCGATCCGTAGAAACACAGAGTTTATGAGCAAGAAAGTTTTGGCTGCTAATAATATCGACGCATTGGTAAGGCTGGATTTTTACGATAGCCAAGAAATCATTATTCATGAGCGCGTTATTTTTTAAGGTGATCTAACCATGAAAAAAGACCCAGCCGACTATACACCGGGCGAACGCAAGTTTGCTGATCTAGTAGCAGCGCTAAAGGCTGGCAAGCCGAACGCCTACACGTACCGTGTGAATAGCGCAGTCACTAAAGATGGGGATTTTGTCATCGGACTGACGTATCACAATGATCGTCAGTATTACTCAGCAAGCGCGATTGAGATTGACGGAGTACGCGATAACGGCAAGGTGTGTAGTTGGGACGCAGAGGGCGGTGCATTAGAAGGCGATTTAAGCGACTTGTTATTGGCTTCGGTACATTCATCGGTCAGGACGGTTTAAAAGGGCAGGAGGGCGGTAAATTGGCACGTAAAAGCAGAAAACGACCCTCTAGTCTTGAGCAGTTGGTCAGAGAGATAAGCGGAGAGCCTAAAAACAAGTTTAATGCGGTCAAAGTTGTAATAGATGGCATTAAGTTTGACAGCATAACAGAGGGCAATCGTTACGAAGAGCTAAAGGTGCTGGTACGCGCTGGCTTGATCAAAGACTTAGAGACTCAGCCAGTATTTATTTTGGTAAAAAGCGTCAAGTTTAGTGGCGATAAGAAGTCCACGCCAGCCATGATATATACCGCTGATTTTAGGTACTACGATATCAAGAAGGGCAAGGTGGTTGTTGAAGATGTGAAGTCTAAGGCCACGGCAAAATTAACTGATTATAGGATGCGACGGCACATGATGCTGGCATTTCATGGGATAGAAATATTAGAGACTTACTGAGCGAGGCATTAGATGTATGAATGATAGCCAACAACTTTTTGTTGCACAGTACGAAAAAAACTTTCCAATTAAAATTGAGGATATTCGCATGTCAAAAGAACCAAAAAGCAAAACGCTGGCACGTCACGGCTCGCTTGATGAGTATGTAGATAGCTTGCCTGCGTATGAGGATAGGACTATCAACTCAGCATTAGAAGCAAGGAAGGTTAAGGTGGGCTCTAAGTGGACCGTACTTAACGAGTACCACACAGCAATAAGTGACGACATCTTAGCTGCTGGCGAGGTTGAGGTTTACAAGTTGGCTAGTAGTGAATGGGGCGATGTTATGGTTACTGTTATTTTTGGTGAGGGTGAGACAGATGAGTTTGAGTTGTGTTTGTTCGTTAAGTTATTTAAGCATAAACCAATAGTTGACGATACGTTCAACAACGACACACCAGCGCAGACGTTTGGCGATATTAAATGGGATATGGGCACGCAAGACAAAGGTGAATCTATTTTAGTGACCGTTTGTTCTAAGTGTGGAAGTACCGTACCTGCTGATAGTGTTGACAGTCTAGCTCTTGGTGAACTCAAAGATGATGGTTATCAAGATTGGCTTAAAAGACGCAACAGAATGAATGGCGAGATCGTGTACTACAAGCGCTATCAAATGGAACTGCTTAAAAAATACAGTTGTATCTTGGTTGGTTTAATGGGATTTGTATATTTAGTTTTTAGCTAAATAAAAACCGCCCACGTTGGCAGACGTAGGCGGCTTATAGCTGGCAAGTAACAGAGCAATGTTATTCGCAAAATCATTATACATTATTTTGGGGATAGCTGATGAGTGATACGATTGATAAAACTGACGTAGTTGATTTATTAGAGGTGCAAGGTTGGCTAACTGGATGGGGTGATTTTTGTAATAATCGTGGCACTGTGGGCGGTCACTTGGGATATCAATCGCCTTGTGCGATTATCATGCGTGATAATGTAGAGCAGCAGAGCGCAAGCGTTCGCCCGGTGCTGTGGAATGTGGACGATCAGGCGTACTATACACTGATAGACCGCGAACTCGCTGGTATGAGGCAATCAGGGGACAAAGAGCTTATGATGTGGGCAAGCTTGATACGTCGTTATTACTTGTATGGTATGTCTTATACTCGCTTGAGTAAGTCAGTCGTGAGTGAGTATGAGCATGGCAAGGGTACGACAGTGCAAGCGCATGTGCGCAAGGTGCAACGGCATTTGGCCAATGCTGAGCGTCATATTTATGAGGCTATTTTGGAGTTGAGTTGATGGGTAGACAAACGCCAGTAGTGAGAAAGCCGTTTATGATCATCGGTGGACATGCTGAAAACAGTCGAGACGGTGAGATAATCTATCAGGATTGCTTTTACGGTCAGTCGTGGCCCAAAGATAGTCGTTTGTTGCTACCGGAACCCTCATGTGCTTTGCCAAAACCTATGGATATGGATTATCTCTCTCGATATGGCACAGCGGTATACGCAGAGAATGAATCAGCCTATCGTTTATTTATAGCTGATTCCGTCACTATGCACTCTGTTTCAGAACATCCCTGGACTTACGGAGCGAAAGATGAATGGCGCTATTGGTTTTATCGTAATGCTTATGATCTGGCATATAAAGAACGCTATACAAGTGATGAGATATGGCAGCGATTGCATGAGTTTTATAAGAGTCTTGATGAATAAACCCACTCAGCCCACACGCCAGCCAGCAATTCAACCCCATGCAAGCAAACATCAAGTGTTTTATCGTTAATTTTCATCACAGCGTTAAAATACCTTGATTATTGG
The DNA here is from genome assembly GCF_001921765.1 of Psychrobacter sp. C 20.9. Taxonomy (NCBI): domain Bacteria; kingdom Pseudomonadati; phylum Pseudomonadota; class Gammaproteobacteria; order Moraxellales; family Moraxellaceae; genus Psychrobacter; species Psychrobacter sp. C 20.9. Next base: position 151,737 of record NZ_MRYC01000002.1, read on the forward strand.
CACGACTTGAGGTAACTTTATGTTATCGTGAACGGATAGGTTAGTGGATAACAGGTTGTGTATAGCAACTACCATGCCTAGCCGCACTAACTATATTCTAAAAAGCTCATACCTTAATTGGTGTGGGCTTTTTTTATGGGTGATTTTATGGCTATTCAGACGATCAACTTAACAGTGCCGGGCGGTGACACGCCTCGATCTGCTAATACAAAGATTAATGCTAATTTTAGTAACCAGGCTCATGCAGCGAGTCGCTTAGTGGGTACGTCAGCAGGTCAAGTACCATTAGCTGAAAATACGTATAAAGCTGCATTTTCAAACCTTGCTCGTAGAGCATCAGATGACGCAATCACTGATGCAAATAATCTGCCGTCAGGCACTCGCTACTACTTAGCGGCAGGTTCTACTAACACCCCTAATACTAAGCACGATACCGCTTGGAATATAGAGACGCGACAAGGCGTTAGCAGTAACGTACTAAATCAAATCGCGTTAGGTGGTAATAATAGTACGGCAGGTATGTATTTACGGAATAGAAACTCATCGTCAGCGTGGGGCGAATGGTCAATAGTCTATACCAACAAAAATACCACTGTTGACGGCAACGGGTTGTTAAAGCCGTCATCGCCAGTTTTGCGCGTCTTTAGTGACCGCATTGAAGGCAATAATGATGCAGATATTATGCAGGCAGTTTTTACTAAAAACGGCGTGGGTGACTACACAATCAGCAACACAACAGGTCTACGCACAGATGGCTGGTATATCACCATTCCAAATGATATGAATGGAAATCCAAAAGTTGCGGTAACACTATCTGAAAAAGATGGCGTTGTTAGCTTAAAGTCTTATAAGCGTATTTTTGATATGAGCGACTTTATCTTTAAGCCCGATTTAGAGCAGCCGCTTGAAATACCGGATGGACGTTGGATTGACTTACGTTTTGAAGAATTGACGATAGACGAAACAACCCTATAAACTCTTTTTGGCTCATAAGTATCTGATTGTTGTGAGCCTTTTTTACATGCGAGGTAAGCCAGAGAGGTGCAAGCATGGCAGATAATATTTGCGGTGCTAAGACACGAGCTGGCAAACCTTGTAAGAAAACGCCAATCGCTGGCAAGAAACGCTGCCGATTGCATGGTGGTCTATCAACAGGACCCAGCAAGGGCAGTCGAAACAATTTAAAACATGGCATCTACAGTCGTATCTTTGATGACAGTCAGATAGATGATGCTATAGCTATGCAGGGCACAGTAAGCCGCGAGCTGGCAATCGCACGCATACAGCTTGCTAATTGCTTGGCCTATCGTAAAGCGCAGGGTGACACGCCAGCATTGGACGAGATTAAAGACGAGACGCTGGCAGATGAAGAAGATGAGGATGTCGTTAAGAAGGCTCGCGCTAAAGATGCAGCCAGATGCGGTGAATATTATGATCCCGATGAAGATGATTATGGCGGTCAAGAATCAGAGCCGCTAAAGCGCACTAGGGTTTATCGCACACGAGACTGGGCAAACGAAGAAGCCCGGCTGATTAACTTGATTGCTAGATTAGAGATGCAGTTGGTTAAGCAAGAGTTAAGCGTTGTTGAGCTTGCGCAGAAAAAACGCGAGGCAGAAAAGCTACCGACGGGCGGCAATAACCGCAATGTGGATGATATGACAGATGACGAACTCGATGAGTACGCTCTTAGACTACTCAGCGGAAAGTCTTAAAAACTATCTGCCCTATCTCACGCCAGCGAATAAGCGCGCACTAATTAAGGTTATTAAAGAACGTCAAAAGCGTGAGCAGTACAAGCTATACAGTTACTTCCCTGATGACGGACCGTTTGCCCGTCATGGCTACACCAAGCACCTATCCTTCTTTAAAGATGGGGCGTTCTATGGTTCGCGCCTATTCATGGCTGGGAACCGTGTCGGTAAGACAATCGCTGGCACGTATGAAGATACGTTACACGCGACAGGGCTTTATCCGGACTGGTGGGTAGGTAAGCGCTTTGATCATCCAACAAAGGGCTGGATTGCTGGCAAGACCAACGAGACGACACGCGACATTCTACAAGCGGAGTTGTTTGGTAATGTCATCTACAAAGATGGCGGTAAGAAAAAGACCATAGATGGTAGTGGCATCATACCGATTCACTTGATTGATCAAAAGTCTATCCGGTGGAAGTCTGGCGTCGCTGACTTAATCGATACAGTAAAGGTCAAACATGCCAGCGGCGGCTGGTCATATATTGGCTTAAAGTCGTACCAACAGGGCCGAGGAAGCTTTGAAGGTACGGCAATGCACTACATCCATTTGGATGAGGAGCCGCCCGAGGAAGTTTATACCGAGTGTCTGACACGTACAGCGACAACACGCGGTCTGATTTACATCACGTTTACGCCACTAATGGGCGTGACACCGATGGTCAAAGGCTTTATTGAGAAAGCTGATGAAGGCATTAACAGCGTTACTCGCGCTACATGGGACGACGCACCGCATTTAAGCGAGGACGACAAGGCTAATTACTTAGCGTTATTCCCTAAGCACGAGCATAAAGCACGTATGCAGGGCATACCATACGCAGGTAGCGGTCTGATTTATCCGGTTGATGAAGATGAAATCATCATTGATCGTTTCGATATACCAGCGCATTGGCCGCAAATCAAGGGTATGGATTTTGGTTGGGATCACCCAACAACGTGCGTCACGCTGGCATGGGACCGCGACAACGACATTGTTTATGTCATCAACGAGTATGCAGCACGCGAGAGAACACCGCGCGAACACGCACCACACTTTAACGATAATGGATCATGGCAGCCAGTTGCTTGGCCACACGATGGTTATCAGCATGACAAGGGCAGCGGCTTAACACTTGCAGAGCAGTATCGTGCCGAAGGCGTGAACATGCTCGATGAGAACGCCACGCATGATGACGGTACTAATGGCGTCGAAGCTGGCCTCATGGAGATATTACAGCGCATGGAGACAGGCAGGCTGTTTGTCTTCCGTGATTGTACCGAATGGCAGGACGAGAGACGCACCTATCATCGTGACAAAGGCAAGATTAAGAAGTTATACGATGACTTGATGGACGCCACGCGATACGCAGTGATGATGCTTAGGTATGCTCAGGTTAAGCCTAGAGCTGGCAGCAAGAAGGCCAATAACAATAGAACGGTTATATAAAGGATAAAGATATGTCAGAGCTACCGAACAGCGTTACCAAAGATCAGTTAGATAGCCTAGTTGCTCGAAGCAATGTTGAGTATGCAGTATTCGGCAACAAGCTAACGGTAGCTGTTATTACGCTACCAAGTAATTTTAAGGTAACTGGCGAGGCCTCTTGCGTTGACGCTAATAATTTTGATAAAGCGTTAGGCGAAAAGTATGCGCTTGAAAACGCGGTTGAGAAACTGTGGGAGCTTGAAGGTTACTTGCTAGCCAATGATCGTTATCGTGCTGAGCAAAAACGCACTGACAAATATGCTGACGAGTTCGTACCATGCACAGCACCGAAAGACCCAGACCACGTATTGACTGGTGATGAAATTGTACGACTGGCTGAAACTGGCTCATTGTGCGATTGTGCAGACTTCACCCAATACGGCGGCGACTGTCCGATTGAAGAAGGTGACCAGTTTGATTTTGGTTCAGCTATTCATCTACTGAAGATGGGTAAGAAGGTCATGCGCGCTGGCTGGAACGGCAAAGGCATGTTCTTGTACTACGTGCCAGCAGCAAGTTACCCCATGCAGCGTAACAGCTTAGAGACAATGGGCGGTATGTTCCCTGATGATATGGTTCCATACGGTGCGTATATCGCAATGAAGACCGCACAAGACAATGTTGTGCCGTGGCTGGCAAGTCAGACCGACGTACTTGCCGAAGATTGGCAACTAGCATAAACAACCAAACACCAAAAGCCACCTCGTCGAAGGTGGCTTTTTTGTGGGAGTCATTAGCATGTCGCATTACAAGATACCCAACAGCAGGCTATACGGTAGAGCGCTTGGTGGTCATGTGACTAAAGAGCTACAAGCCTACAGCTATAAGACGCTACAAGACCGCGCTAACAACGGTAATGCAGAAGCTAAGCGGCTGATTCAGCAATTAAAGGATAAGCAATGTCACTAACGATACGATATGGCGTGCCAGCCCCAGCAGCAGTACGCAAAGGCTATGGACTGGTGGCGTTTGTCTCAAACGTATTCTTTGAAGCAGACGAAGGCGCAACTGCTAACGATGCTGCATTGATACTGTGCCGTCGTGCGTTTGGCTTGGGCAAGTCTTATATTGCTGTGCGTCGCAATCAAGCGTACCAACTGCGTGATAAAGACGGTGCGTTCTTGGCAGACACCGCAGAGGACTGCGCTCAATATTTATGGAATGGTCATGCAACAGACCGTGAAAAGCATGTAATCATGGATTGCTTGCTTGAAAACATTGATCAGTTAGTCATGCATAAGCCAGAAGGTGAAGATTTAAACCGTAAGGCGCTTGATAAATATTTTGAAGGTGAAGAGACGTTCACTCACGGACTAATGGATATTGCTAACTCATGAGTAATCAAGCGACACACGGCCTTGCCGACGACTTTAAGCTAACAAAGGACGGCAAGTTTCTTGTGTGGGCGCACGATATGTATGAGTACGAGCGCGAAGCACAAGCAGAAGGCCGAGCACTGCGCGCACGCGATGAGCGCTTTTATGATGGTCATCAATTCAGCGACGAAGAAAAGCAGGTTTATGCAGATCGCAATCAAAAGCCGCGCACGTACAACGAGATCAAGCCAGCCGTCGATTGGATTATCGGTAGTGAGCGTCGTGCGCGTAGCGACTGGAATGTACTACCACGCACCCAAGATGATGTCGAGCCAGCCCAATTAAAGACTAAGCTCATTAAGTACATTGACGATATCAACAAAGCCAAGTGGCAGCGCAGCACAGCGTTTGAGGATTGCGTCAAGACTGGTGAAGGCTGGACCCGTATTAGCGTAGAGCCAAACGAAGATGGTGAGCTGATGATTCAGCTTAACTATGAGAACTGGCAAAACGTACTGGTCGATGGTCAGTCGGTCAAAGCGGATATGTCTGACTCGCGCTATATGTGGGTATCTAAGATTGTTGATTTAGAAACCTTGCAGGCGTGGTTCCCCGATAAAGAAAGCGAGCTTAAGCTGGACGCTGGCGAGTACCAAGAGCTTGAGGATGACTTGAAGTCTGATCAAACAGGCGATGATGGCAACGACTTGTATAACAACGGCTATCGTGCGCGTGGCTGCGGTGACAATGCTATCAATGTGGTGCGCTCAGGCTCAATGAGCATCACAGGCGGCTACTACTCATCAACCCGTCGTGCAGTGCGTGTGTGGGAAATGTGGTATCGCAAAACGGAGCGAGTCACGCTACTGGCTAATGCAGGCGGCCTAACAGGTCAGATATTCGACAGCAACAAGCAAGAACATCAAGCAGCACTCAAAGCAGGCGCTAAAAAACGCGAGACAGTACGCGAGCAGATGTATATGGCTATCTACACTGCGACGACTGTACTGTTTCATGGCAAGTCAATCTATAAGCACAACCGTTACCCGTTTGTCCGTCGCTTGGCATTCATCGATAAGACAACCAAGTCGCCTTATGGCGTGGTACGTCAGATTGTCGATCCGCAATCAGATTTAAACCAGCGTCGTAACTATGCGCTATATCTTATGGCCACACGTCAAGTGATTGCCGAAGAAGATGCGGTAGATGATAAAGATGAAGCCATCAAAGAGGTGGCTAAAGTTAATGGTTATATCGAAGTTAAGAAGGGCAGACGCTTTGAGATACGCGACAATCAATCGCTGGCAGGTCCTCATGTGCAGTTTGCTGAAATGGACAGCTCTTACTTAAAACAGATCAGCGGTGTGACCAGTGAAAACCGTGGCATGAATCAAAATGCCATGTCCGGTATTGCTATTCAATCATTGCAAGAGCAAGGGACTGTCATCACCACACCTATCATCGACAATCATCAACTGGCCCATCAAATCGAAGGCGAGATTGTATTGTCATTGTGCGAGCAGTACATCAACCGTGAGATGCAGTTTAGGGTCACAAGCGATATTAAGAACCCCGGTAAGAAAGACTTTGTGGTGCTTAATGAGTCACCAGAGACAGACATCACCGCGACGCAAGCAGACTTTGTTATATCAGAGCGTGATTATCGTCAGACGATGCGCCAAGCACTGTCTGAGCAGCTAATCAATGTCTCAGCACAGATCACCCAAGCCACAGGTAACCCAATGCTGGCGATTGCCTTTATTGAAATGGCAGTTGATTTACAAGACCTACCAAACAAAGAGCGCTTACTCAGTAAAATCCGCGAAGCTACAGGACTACCACCCATTGATGAAAACGATGAGCAGAAACAAGCGCGTGAAGAAGCACAGGCGCAAGAGCAAGCGGAACAAAAGGCAATGCAAGAGCAGGCGCTTAAACTTGAGATTGCAAAGAAAGAGTCAGCAATCAACCTCGACAACTCACGGGCCAATCAGAACAACCGCGAAGGCGAGCGCGAAAAAGCCAATGCTCGTCGCGCTCAAGCTGAAGCAATGGTTAAGTACCTTGAAGCGGCTGGCGTGGTCGTACAAAACGCTGAGCTTACTGCTATTGCTGATGATCTTATTGGCAATATGGACAATATTATGAACGGCACCTTACCAAGTAGCGAGCAACCAGTACAGGGCCAGCCAGTAGAGCAGGCGCCAGTACCGATGCAGGTAGAAGCGCAACAGCCACAACAACCGCCAATGCCAGAGCCAAGCCAGCCAGTAGGAGGTGCGCCTGATGTGAACAACATGACGCCTGAAGAAGCCGCCATGATGGAGCAGCAAACAGGAGCGCCAGACGCATGACTACGAATTTAGAAATAAAGGTAGATGATGATAAAAAAGGCAAATGGCAAAGCTTTACAGCTAGTGTCGACTTGGGAATGCCGCATTTATTTAATTCAGAAATAGAAGCTTACGGTGCTGATGAAAAGGAAGCTGTGGACAATCTCATGGCATTCATAAACGACATAGTAAAAGATATTAATGATAAACATAAATCACTAAATCCATAAGGATAATTAACATGACAGTAGACACGCACGACGACGATTTTGAAATCGACACCACAGAGCTAGATAACTTGCCAGCCGACGCAGTAGATGCTGACGATGACCTTGATGAAGATTTTGGCCTGAGCTACGACGGTTTAACCCAAGCTGAGATTGACGCTATCAATAGCCCTGAGAGTGATGATGACGACAATGACCAAGATGACGATACAGAAGTCGATACTACTGACGATGGCGATGCTGGCGATGATGTTGCAGCCGACGACGCTGAGACTGACAGCACTGATGACGCTGATACTACTGATCAAGACGACTTCACACAAGAAGCCGCCACGGTAGCAGATAAGCGCGCTTCTATTGATGCAGAGTTCGACGCTAAACACGCTGAGCTTGCCGCATTGGGTGAGCAGTACGATAACGGTGACATCTTAGATGGTGCCTATAATACCGCCAAGGTTCGCATTGAGCGTGACTTAAAACGCATTGAAGCACGCGAGTCTGAGCTGGTCGCTAAAGAAGATGAGATTGCCGAGCGTGAGACAAGCAAGCAAGAGCAGTTTCAGAATGAATTTACTAGCGCAGTCACGGAATTTATGGCGCGTCCTGAAAACAAACCTTTTGTTGAAGGCAGTCCTGAGTTTGCCGCGCTTGACCAACAGCTAGGCGTCATTGCTCAAAGTATGCCGCCCGGTACACCGTTTGATGTGCTACTAGATAAGGCACGTACCGCAGTATCGTCTTATATGACTTTGCCGGAAGCTGGCAAGAAAGAGAGCAAGCCTGCTGACAAGTCGGTTGAGCCTGATCCCGAGACAATGCCTAGTATCTCGAACATGCCAGCGGTCGTTGCCAACAGCAATGATAACGGCAAGTTTGCTCACCTAGACAAGCTTGATGGGCCAGCGCTAGAGCGTGCAATCGCTGATATGAGCGAAGCGCAGCAAAACGAATACCTACTAAACCAATAGGTTAAAACTTATTTATGAACAAGATACGCTATCGAGACTGCAGCATAGGCGATGTTATCGAAGTCACAGGCCCGTGTACCATTGTTGTTGAAAGCAAGAGTGGTCGCTCGCCAAGACTCAAAGTGATAACCGATCAAGGTAGCGACGTGAGTTTTTTAACAGGTGAACAAGCGCATACGTGCTGTGATACCAAAAATAGTCTGACTAAAGGAGACTAATATCATGGCACAGACTAAAATCAATGACAGCCAAGCTGTCAAAAAATGGGCAGGCGCGTTATTCGGTGCCGCTTTCGTAAAGTCTTTTTACGGTAGCAAGCTGATGGCCTCAACCAAGCTTGTCGGTAAAGCTGGTCAAATGGCAAACGCACCTATTGGTGTTATCAACGATTTAGAAAGCGGTGCTGGTGACAACGTATCATTCGATATGTTTGTTCAGCTTAAAGGCCGTGGTACTTATGGTGATGACGTTTTAGAAGGCAACGAAGAAGATTTAACTGCGTTCACGGACGAAGTTAAGATCAACCAAGTTCGTCATGGTGTGACGCCTGGTGGCAAGATGAATCAGAAGCGCACTATCAACGACTTGCGTGCAATCGCTAAGGTCAAGCTTGAGCGCTGGCACGCAAACCACTTTGATGATGTTGTGATGACAACATTGGGCGGTGGTCGTGGTCATGCTAAAGACTTATATATCCCGCTAGGTGCAACTGCGCCTATCCGTGGCACGATGGATTACCAGAAGTATGATGATGACAGTATTGTCTATGGCGGCTCTGCCACATCAAAGGCCAGCATGACTGCTGCTGACACCATGTCACTTGATCTCATTGATGAGCTGGTATTGAAGTCTAAGCGCGGTGGTAAAGCTGATGGTGAGTTCCGTATGGAGCCACTAGAAGAGTCGGCAGAAGAGTATTACATGCTGACCCTATCGCCTGAGCAGATTCACGACTTGCGTAAAGATACTGGTACTGGTGGCTGGCTTGATATCCAAAAAGCGGCTGCTGCTGCTAATGGCTATCAAAACCATATCTTTAAAGGCTCGGCTGGTGAGTACAACAAGGTTCACATTAAAGAAGTGAATAGTGTTGTAACGTACAACGACTTTGGTGCTGGTAATAACGTGAAAGCGCATACAGGCGTATTCATGGGGCGTCAGGCTGCTGTGGTCGCTTTTGGTAGTGCAAGTGATAAGAACATGCGCGCCAATTGGGAAGAGAAAGAAAAAGATTACGGCAACCAAGTTGGTATCTCCGCTGGCATGGTGTACGGCACGAAGCTACCAGCGTTTGACGGTAAAGTTGTCAACTCAATGGCAGCCTATACCGCAGTGAGCAAGTCACGCACTTAATCTAACGGATTTACCTTAAAAGCAAGTTGGTCATGCCAGCTTGCTTTTTATTATCTATTTTTCTATTTAGTATCTCTATAAAGGACACAAGACTATGGCTAAGTTCCAGTCTGAGCGCTATTTGCATAACACGCAGATTCAAAGCTCAATGATTAGCGGTGTGACAAACACACCAACCATCACCCATAAGTTTCTAGCAGACACCACGGTTGCCGTCGGTGACTTTATTCTGATGTGCAAACTACCTGAACGCTCAGCGATTCTAGGTATTGAAGTGGTGTGTAGTGCATTAGGCGCTGGTATCACTGCTGATGTCGGCATTATGGATGCGGACGAAACCGATATCGATGCTAAGTTCATTGCTGATGGCAACCTTGCCGCGCAGAAGTGGATCAAAATTAACGACAATGTGATTGAAGGTCGACTCGCTAAAGTGGTTGATCGCCCAACGACTATCGCCATTAAGTTAAAAGGCGCTGGCACGATTCCAAAGGGCTCGTTCATTCACGTCACACCGCATTACCGTCACGCCAACAACGACGAGTAAGCAACTACTGGTAAGTCATTAAAGCCCACAACGCGAGTCGCTGTGGGTTTTTCCATTTCATCTACTTATTAAAAAAGGAGCCATGTCATGGCTGACGATAAAAAGAACGACGACGCTCAAGAGAGTGCTGAGCAGCAATCAACACCTATCCAATGCCTACTGCGTCGCAAGGGCGGTACTAAGGTCACATTCGGTCACAACCTTGTGAACCAAAAGACTTATCACTTTAAGCCACTAGACAGTAGCGACGAAAACTCACCGCATGTCTGTAACGTGGGCGATGAAGAGCACGCAGATCGACTGCTATCAATCCGTGAGTCATATCGTTTGTATCGTGGCGATGCAAGTTATGTCGATAAGATTGAGGTCACCAAAGGCGCGGCTATTGATGAGAGCGCATTTACCAATCGCTTTGATGATATCTTGTCTATCGACTTTGAAACCGCTGAAAACGATACCGTGAAAGACTGGGCGAAAGAAGTGTTAGACCTCACCCCATCACACAGCGCCAAGATTCGTGAGAAAGCGGCCAGTCTCGACGTTGAAGAGAAGAAAGGCGACAACATGAATGAGCTGCTACGCAAAATCGGTAAGGCTATGCAGGAAGAAGAGCGCGCTGCCAACGATCAAGCCAGCAAAGATAAGTAGCAGGGCTACTAAACACCACTCACATTAGGATGATACCGCTATGTTTAGCAGTCAAGATTTATTAAATGGCGTGCGCATGACGCAGCTAAATGACCCGGAAGCAATCACATGGTCAGATTCAGCGCTCATTATTGCGCTTAATCAAGCGCTTCTTATGTTGTCACTGGTTCGTCCTGATGCGACAGCCAAAATCGCCACACTATCGCTAGATGAAGGTTCGCGCCAGCTTATCCCTGAAGATGGTGTGCGCTTGTTGCGCGTGGTGCGTAACATCTCATCAACAGGTGCTATCGGTCGGGCGGTGCGTCTGGTGCAGCAAGAAGATATGGATAGCATGTCTCCTGATTGGCACAACACGCAGGGTACTATTGTCAAAGAGTATATGTTCGACTCGCGTTCACCAAACCACTTTTATATTTACCCAACCGTACCAACAGGCAGCAAGCTTGAGGTTGAGTACAGTAGTTACGCTGATAACGTCACCGAGTTGAACGCAGGCGAAGCATTACCCGTATCACCCGTATTCGCACAGCCGGTGCAAGAGCTGATGCTTTACAAGCTGCTATCTGGTGACGCATCAAACGGTACAAGCGGTAACGATCACTTGCGTGTCGCAATGGAGCTATTAGGCGTGAAAGACGTGCAAGATGAGCGCGTATCGTCAGCAAGACGCACATCAACTTAATAGGCGGTATTTATGATTCATCTTGATGAGTTTGTCGATGGAGTGAGTGTTCACTTAGGTAATGCAGATGCGAGTAATGTACCAAGGCTCGCTATCGTGTTTGCAGCAAGGCAGGCGCTCAAAAGGTTTTGTGATGAAAGCTTTGCTTATGTGGTCAATGCCTTTGATCCGCTGGCAGGTACAAATCAAGTGTTATCGCCCAACGACTTCCACCTAAGCGTTACTGATAGACGCTGTGAGATTGCCATACCTGATGATACGCATATCATCAAAGTGTGGCGTCTATCTGATGAGTGCTGCGACGCGCAAGGGTTGTCAGATAGTATTCATAGCTATCCTAACGTGATCAACCTGCCAGCCGATGACAGCAAGACGGATGATGTGGTGGTGTCACTATCTATCAACCAAACAGCCGAAAGCTGTCCTGATTTTATTTATCAAAGATACTACGATGGTCTGCTATCAGGGACCATCGCCTACTTGCAGCTTATGCCCAATAGAGAATGGTCAGAGCCCAACATGGCACAAGTACACATGGCGGCCTTTGATGAGACAATCCGTAAGGCTAAGTCTCATATCAGCAACGGGTTTTTGAAGGGCAGACCTTCAACGTCCATACCTGCTACTTTTGGGTAGCAATAATCATTTATACATCCGCATATGTGGCTGTCTTTTTAAAAAAAGGAGCTACTATGCTCAAGTTTGAACACGGTATTCGCATTAAGAAGCGCGTGCTATGGCTTTTCTTTGTGGCGCTATTGGTTATGACCGAGGCAATGGCGACAGGCACCACAACCAATATAACTGCCGAAACCGTTATCGTCGTCAATAAATACGGCATGACAGCCCCATTCCTTATTAGCTGGGTGCCAACATGGGTTTTTGCTTTTTCTGGTGGTCTTGGTGCTAACTTCATCAAAATACCAGAGATTGATAAACACTTTCGCTACCTGCTACTAGCTAAACCGTTTTTAGGTCTGTTCGGTGGCATTGCTTTATGCCTGCTAGTATCGGACGGTAGCGAGCCACCAGAAGTCGCCTTGCCAGCCTATGCGCTAGGCGCTTCTTTGTTGTCTGCCCCAATACTACAAGCGCTAATAGCTGTGGTTACTATCCCTAAAAACCAAGCTGGTTTCTTTAACAGCGTAAATCCTTTTAAGTTCAAGATTGTAGTAGCAGATAGCAAGGAGCCTGGCAATGGCAGCAATAACGAGTAGTTCTATTTTGTGTACCATTGGTGCGGTGTATGGTGTCTATGTGTTAATCAAGCACTTAAAGGTGATTAAGCATGATGTGCCGACAGAGATGCGTTACGCCTTTCCTATCATATGCGGCACGCTGGCATGGATTAGTGCGGCATTTACTTTTTATTCAATAGGTGTTGGTAGTCCTATCGACATCCCTAGAGTAGCCATGCTAATAAGCTGGTGTATGCTGGCAGGGCAGTATCGTCAAAAGTATCGATCATGCAATAACAAAAAATCCAAAAACAAACAGATAAAGCCTCGTTAATACGGGGTTTTTTTACGCGCGGAGAAAAGTGATGAGCTACGACAGTAGGATTGATAACGCTGTAAGAAGATTGCAGGCGCAGTTAGGGCTTGCGCCAAAACATATCGATGGCGCGTGGGGCGGAACATCGCAAAAGGCGCTACATGCCAGCGGTAAGAAGTTGGACTACAACTGGGGTGTGTTGCGTGACCATTTTGGCAGATTCACCCAAGCACAGGTTGACGGCTTTAATACGCTGCTTGAGGCAATCAATAAGCGCGGCAGCGACGCCTTAAACCCCTTGTATGCAGCCTATACACTGGCTACCACATGGCATGAAACCGCCGCTAAGATGGAAGCGATTAGCGAGTACGGCAAGGGCAGCACCCGCAAGTACGGCAAGTGGTATAAAAATAGTAAAGGCGTGGTATATGGTCGTGCCAATCATCGCGGCAATGTTTATCTTAAATCACAATATCCATTTTTATATTATGGCCGTGGCTATCCACAGCTAACATGGCTTGATAACTATAAGAAAATGGGCAAGCTGCTAGGCTTAGATTTAGCCAACAATCCCGAGTTGGCGCTAGTACCAGCCAACAGCGCCGCCATTATGATCGAAGGTATGCTGTTAGGATCATTCACAGGCTTGTCATTATCTAAGTGTATGCGCTACGGCTCTTATGGTGAGTTTGTTTACAGCCGCCGTATCATCAATGGTACAGACCGCGATAGCCTTGTCGCACGCTATGCCGTTCAATTCTTAGAGTGCTTAACCATAGTGGACGCCTAACATGCACATACGGATCAATGATTTTGCTGGCACGTTGCCAAAGTTACACCCAACGAAGCTACCAGAGCATGCAGCGCAGTCATGCCAAAACGTCATGGTCGAGCATGACGTTTTAACCCCTAGTAATCAAGCTAGTGATAGTTATGTATCCAACATTGTTGGTGCTGAAAACTTTGTTAGCGCCATGTTTTTTGATCACGATGGTAAAACCTATAAGAAATTTAGTAACGAGCTTGCAAAGTTCGCCTTCTCACCAGTCCATGACGCCTATCGTCTTTACTGGACGACGGAGGATAAGAAGGCGCAACTCATGTTTAATGATTGGGATGTGGGCGGTGCGAGCGACGAGTACGAGCTTGTGACTGATAACTTTGACTACATTGCAGGCTTGCCAGCGCCAGAGGTTAAAGACACCGTTATAACTGGCATTACGCCACCAGTTGTTGAGCAAGAAGAACCCGTCGAAGGTGAAGAGCCTGCCGAGCCCGTCACTTACGCTTCAATCACAGACGCCATCAAAGATATGTTTAAGAAGGCAATGGACGGTCAAAACTCTTCAGGCATTGATAAGAAAGAGGATGAGATTAGCGATGCAGTGGCAGAGATAATCGCTAACATGCCCGATGATGTGGAGGCGCGCGTCTATGCTTTGACCTATGTTAATCGTTTCGGTGACGAGTCAGCACCAGGCGTGATTGAAGAGGTGCTATATCTCACCAAAGGCGATAAGCCTATCCTTACCATACCTTATACAGAAGGCACGCGCACCAAACTGACAAGAGACTATGGAATAAATGCCATTAGACTTTATCGGTCCGTCACCAACTCCATTGGTGTTGCGCAATTCTTATTCGTCAAAGAATATCTGCTAACCATGACAGGAAACAGCGTCACTCTTATCGATGATATGCCGTATGGGTCCACTCAGATAGGTGAGCCGTTAGTAACCATGAATTATGATCAGCCAAGAGTTGGTATGAAAGGATTGGGCGTTACCAACAGCGGAGTGGGTTACGGTTATGTTGATAAAACAATCTGCCTATCAGAGCCATACACCTTATATGCATGGCCACGGTTTTATGAGCTAAGTTCGCAGCATACCATTATGGGCTTGGGTCACTACGACAATACGATAGTAGTCGCCACTACAGGTAATCCAATACTAATTAGTGGTAGTGATCCTGAGTCGATGAGTGTGCTTAGCCTGCCGCTATATGAAGGCTGTGTGTCTCCACGCAGTATGGTCAATCTCAATCATGGTTGTATGTACGCAAGCGAGAACGGCCTTGTTCTTGTCACCACTAATAGCGCAAAGCTACTCACAGAAAGCGTATTTTCTACGCGCGATTGGCAAGACATTAAACCATCAAGCATTCATGCAACCGCTTATAAGAATGGTTACTTATTCTTTTGGAATAACGGCAGCGCTAAAGGCAGCGGCTATATTGACCTTAACGATGGAAGCAAGGGTGTTTTGTGGTTCGATGAGTATGCACTAAACACCTTTTTAGATGGCAATTTGGTTCAGATGATCAATAAAGGTGTGGGTGCGCTTGGTGACACCAATTCAGTGTATAAAACATTCAATCCTGAGTATGGCGTTGCATTCACTGCCAAAACTTTTAAATGGCGCTCAAAAACTTTTAATGTGGACACGCCTAGACGTATGCTTGCAGCGCAGGTAGTTGCTGATAACTATCCGGTAGATGCTATCACCTTTAGGGTTTATGCGGATCAGGTTTTATTGCATGAATCTAAAGTGAGAGACGGTAAACCCTTTAGAGTTAAGAACCACAGCGTTAAGCGTGATTTTTCTATTGAGATTGAATCAAGCGTGCCCGTTCGTGAAGTGGTACTGGCTGAAACCATGCGTGATACTATTTTATAGGTGAAACAATGAGTAGTAAAAAAATATCACTGCCAAGCGTTCCTAAAAATGCAGATCGTGACACGACAGTATTTCTACAGTCGCTTAAAAAAGCAGTAGAAAAAATGTCAGCCGATGAGTTGGTCGGTATTAACAAAGCGGTGCAAAGCTATGTATTGAGGTCAAATAAGAAGATTCGGGCAGATTTGGTCGGTGTGATTGGTAATGAAATGGGCGTGGGTCCTATCCTTGATAAAATCAGAGGTCATATTACCGAGTCAGAGCTTAGCAAGGAGTTAGGCACACGTATTGAGAAGATAACCTCAAACGAAAACGCTATCAGTGAAGAGCGTTTGCAGCGCGTGGCTGACGTTTTGGCCGCTAACGAGGCGCTTATACAAGAGCGCCGCGATAGAGTGCAAGCGATCACAGATAGCTCGAATCTATTACAGCAAGATATCGATGCAGAAGTTTTGGCTCGAGTAAACGCGATAAGCGATACCAGAGATCAAGTATTAGCTGAGCGCAATGAGCGTGTGGCTGATCTATTGCTTGTTAACGGCAAGATAACCCAAGAAGCAGAAGACAGGCTTCAAGCCATTGCTGCAACCAACACAGCGTTAGAGGGTGAGACGCGAGAACGTATTGCTGCCATACTTGCCGCTAACACAGCTATTGGATCAGAGCGCGAAGCACGCATTGCAGACATACTAGCTTCTAATCAGGCTATTATCAATGAAGCGTCCGCTAGAGCAGCAGCGCTAAAGCTTGTCGGTGAAGCCATAGGAGCTGAAGAGCAGGCGAGAGTTGACGCCTTGATAGCGGCTAATCAAGCGATATTGGATGAGCGCAATGAGCGCGTAGCGGCAGTTTTGAAAAATAGTCAGGATATTGCAGCAGAAATCTCAATCAGAACCAGTGAAACCATAGCCGCCAACCAAGCGATAACTGATGAACGCCGGGACCGTATCGAAG
This sequence comes from Psychrobacter sp. C 20.9, assembly GCF_001921765.1. NCBI lineage: Bacteria > Pseudomonadati > Pseudomonadota > Gammaproteobacteria > Moraxellales > Moraxellaceae > Psychrobacter > Psychrobacter sp. C 20.9. The sequence continues at coordinate 168,159 of NZ_MRYC01000002.1, forward strand.
AAGTCAAAAACAAGGCGTCTGAATTACAGAGCAAAATTGACGCAGAAGGTGCAGAGCGATTGCGTCTTGATAACTTGTTAGCCCAAGATATTGTAAATGAAACAACACAGCGTCAGAATGAAACAGGCGTCTTGACCGAACAGTTTAACGGCGTTTATGCTCAAGTCAATCCGAGAATGGCTGGTGACGTTAATGGCTGGGCAGGTGATAATGATTATTTTGCAGGGGTTTGGTCCTTGCAATCAGCACGTATTGAAGATGGACTTGCGACAGCAAAGAACTTTGATGTGGTAAAGGCAAGTATTGATAGTAATACTGCCACTATTAGCCAGATGAATACAGCGCTAGTAACCAAAACAGAGGTGGTCGCGAATCAAATCGACATGCTATCTGCGCAAATGGTTGGTGGATATAAAGGTAGTGACTTAAATAAAGTAACGTCAGGGCTTATTTACCAAGAGCGAACCGCTAGAGCTACCGAGTTTGAAGGGCTGGCTGAGCAGATGAGCTTGTTATCCGCTGGCGTAGGAGAGCAGTTTGATCCGTTTGAGATATGGCACTTTAACGAGGATAAGGATGGCTGGACTGGTGGTACGTATAACAACGGATTCATCGACGTTAGCAACGACACGCTAACAAGCCCAGCGATTGATATTAACGGTTCTATGTATCGCCATATAAAGATGCGTATCAAGAAAGTTGGCAACCCTATATGGTCCGCAAAGATTGTTTATGGCGCTATTGAGCAAACAGAGAAAGAACCAGACTTCGACCTTGACGGTATTGCAACCATATCTATTCGTATGCAGTGGACCGGTGCGGTAACGGGCTTTACTTTACGATTAAGTGATACCGCGAGCACCACTAATTACTATTCTATTGACTGGATAGCAGTCGGCAGACCATCGCCTGGTGCTAGTAGCGCAGCCTTACTTAATGAGCAGCGTGCAAGATCGGAGAAAGATGAGGCACTTGCGCAATCAATAACCACGCTTGATAGTAAAGTGAATACTGAAACCAGCAATCTATCGTCAACCATCACGCAGGGCTTAACCACTTTAACCACAGCCACAGAAACCAACGCCACTAATATATCAGGACTTAGCTCGCGCATAGATGGTGAGCTTGGTGATATAACAGCAGTCATTGATGGTAACTATCAGACTCAGGCGACAGAAAACGCAGCCACCGCTGTTAAGTTAGATAGCGTCATAGCTAAGGCCGGTGCGAATTCAGCAGCGATCACAAGCGAAGCCAGCGCAAGAACCACCGAAGATGAAGCATTAAGCAGCCGCATTGACACGTTGGTATCAACCACTGGTGCAAACTCAGCAGCCATTGAATCAGAGGTGACAGCCAGAACTACGCAGGACACAGCGCTTAGTAGTCGTATTGACACGTTAACAGCTACGACTGGTGAAAATAGCGCCGCCATCCAAACAGAGGTCACAGCGCGTACTGATGCTAATAGCGCTATGTCTAGCCGTATCGATACGCTTGCAGCGACAACAGGACAAAATACCGCAGCCATTACCTCAGAGGTCACGGCACGTACTGATGCTGATAACGCCATGAGTAGTCGTATTGATACCGTGTCAGCTAAAACAGATGAAAACTCAGCGTCAATAACAAGCAATTTTGAGACACTAACCAACGAAGATTCAGCAATAGCAACCAAGCTTGATGGCGTATTTGTTCAAGTTAATCCGCGCCTTGCAGGTGATACCGAAGGATGGGCAGGTGATGATACTATTCAAGTAGGTGTGTGGTCTGAACAGTCAGCTCGTATCGAAGATGGACTTGCTATTGGTGAGCGCATTGATACCTTGAACGCCAGTTTTGAAAATAGCAATGCTTTGATAGAAAGCAAATTAACAGTTATGGCTGATAAAGATAGCGCCTTGGTAGGTAAGGTTGATACGCTGGTAACGACCACTGGCGACAACAAAGCAGCTATTCAAACCGAGGTTGAAGCTAGGACCACAGAGGACAGCGCGTTAAGCAGTCGTATCGACACCTTATCAGCGACAACCGACGAGAACGCCGCCGCTATTCAGACTGAGGTTGAGGTTAGGACTACAGAGGTGGGTGCGCTAGGAACGCGAGTTGACACTATTTTTGCAAGCACTGAAAGCAATACCGCGCTGATTGAAAGTGAGGTTATTGCGCGCACGACAGAGGATGAGGCTTTAAGCGGCAAGATTGATACGCTTCTTGCAACAACAGATGAGAACTCCGCAGCCATCCAGACGGAAGCAACTGCTAGGGCAAGCGAGGATGAGGCGCTAAGTAGTAGAGTTGATATCTTAACTGCTACAACGGGCGATAATGCCGCCGCTATTCAGACAGAGCAGCTAGCAAGAACCACTGAAGATGAAGCATTAAGCAGTCGTATTGATATACTTCTAAGTACAGTGGACGAAAATACCGCTTCAATCCAGACAGAGCAGATAGCAAGAGCCGACGAAGATAGTGCGTTAAGCAATCGAATAGAAACGCTTGTTGCTACCACTGGCAGCAACACCGCAGCAATCACATCAGAAGTAACAGCCAGAACCACTGAGGATACCGCACTTAGTGGACGCATTGACACCCTATCTTCCAACACCGATGGTAGCTTAGCGTTAATCACTAGCGATATTGAGACACTAACCACCGACACAACCGCGACGGCCACAAAACTAGATGGGGTTTTTGCACAGATCAATCCTAAGCTGGCAGGTGATACGGACGGCTGGGCAGGTGATACGGAAAGTTATGTTGGCGTGTGGACTGAACAATCAGCACGTATTGAAGAAGATTTTGCGCTAGGTCAACGCATTGATACTTTGAACGCAGATTTCGATAACAGCAATGCTTTAATACAAAGCAATTACAAGGTGCTTGCAGAAGTAGATAGCGCACTTGCTATGCAGACCGATGTTATTCGCGCTAGAACTGAGCAGAATACCGCTGCTATCAATACTGAAACGCAGGCGCGTACTGATGCTAATAGCGCTATGTCTAGCCGTATCGATACGCTGAGCACTGTAACGGATGATAATAAAGCTGCCATTATCAGTGAATCGACTGCGCGTACCAGTGAGGACGAGGCTCTTAGCAAGCGCATTAACACAATTGTTGCAACAACCGATGGCAACACCGCCGCTATTCAGACTGAGGCTACCGCGCGAACCAATGCTGATAGTGCCATGTCTAACCGTATTGATACACTGACTGCTACGACTGGCGATAATGCTGCCGCCATCCAAACAGAGGTCGCAGCGCGTACTGAAGCTGATAGTGCATTGAGCACGAGGATTGAAACACTCGTTGCAACGACAGGCACTAATACAGCATCCATAGATCAAGAAGTTCTTACTAGAACCACCGAAGATGAAGCATTAAGCAGCCGCATTGACACGTTGGTATCAACCACTGGTGCAAACTCAGCGCTTATTCAAACAGAAACACAGGCACGTACTGATGCTGATAGCTCGCTAAGCAGTAGAATAGATACACTGGTATCGACCACTGGCGAAAATACTGCATCCATTCAAGATAACTATGAGGCATTGACGACCGCTGATAGCGCAAATGCAAGAAGGATTGACGGGGTTTACGCGCAAGTTAATCCAAAAATGGCAGGTGATACCGAAGGGTGGGCAGGTGATAATAGTCCGCAAAACCTAGTGGGCGCATGGAGTGAGCGCAGTGCAATTATTGAAAACGATTTGTCGATGGCAAAGCGCGTCGATGGCTTAACCACCGAGGTAGGTAATAACAAAGCAACCATCACTGAAGTTAATAAAACCCTAGTTACTAAAAACGAGGCGGTGGCGTCGCAGATAAATCGCCTCGCCGCGCAAATGACCGGAGGTTATAACGGCGATGACTTATCACAGTTAACATCGGGGCTTATTCATCAAGAACGCACCGCACGCGCGACTGACATTGAAGGATTGGCAGAGCAAGTAAGCTTGCTATCGGCTGGCGTGGGTGAGCAGTTTGATAGTTTTGAGATTTGGCACTTTGATAAAAATCATGACGGCTGGGTAAACGGTGTTTACGCCAATGGTTGGATTAATGTACGCACTGAAACCATTAATAGCCCGGTAGTAGATATTGATGGTAATACGTATCGTCACGTTAAACTGCGGATTCAAAAGATAGGAACGCCAACATGGGGCGCATTACTGAGCTATGCTGGTGGCAGCCTTGCATCGGCTGAACCTGAGTACACAGAAGATGGTTTTGCTATTGTTAATTTCTACCTTGAGTGGTCGGGGGCTATTGCAGGGTTTAATATCAAGCTTGCCAGCAGCGCTGACAATCTAAACTATTTTAAGATTGACTGGATAGCGGTAGGCAGGCCGTCACCAGGGGCGAGTCATGCCGCACTATTACGTGAAGAAAAGGCGCGCGCAGACAAGGATTCAGCACTCGCGCAGTCAATAACCTCATTAGATAGTCAGATAAATGGTGATGGAGTTAATTCATTATCATCTATCGTACAAAAGTTAGAGACCACCAGCACCAAAACCAACACCAATGCTACCGAGATATCAAATCTATCCTCAAGTTTCAATAATGAGGTCATGGGTAGCGAGGGGATTGTAGCGCGTAATGCGGAGACGGCAGCGAGTGCAAGCGCTGCTAATGCCCGTGATATTAGTGGTGTGTTTGCTCAGGTCAATCCGCGTATGGCTAGTGACACTGACCGATGGGCTGGCGAGGATGATCCGCTAAACGGGGTGGGCGTATGGTCAGAGCGTAGCGCTATTATTGAAGAGGGGATTTACACCGCCCAGAGATTTGATGCAGTGCTGTCCGAAATTGACGGCAATAAAGCCGCCATATCGTTAGAAAGCAAAACGCGCGTTGATGAAATAAAGGCGTTAGCTGAGCAGACAGAAACGATTCGAGCTGATTTTGAAGATAATGCTGGCGTTATGCAGACGCAGATAACCGCTAATGCAACAGCCACTAGCGCATTGTCTAAGCGCACTGACACGATTCAATCAAGCGTCGATGAAAATACAGCCTCGGTGCAGACAGTGCAAAGCGCTATAGATGGCATTAACGCTAAGTGGTCGATTAAGACTGATGTGAACGGCGTCGTCGGCGGCATTGCGCTGGGCAATGATGGAGAAACCGTAGACTTTATTGTTAGGGCTAGCAGTTTTGCCATACAAGGCCAAAGTGGTAGTAAGAGCGTGCCCTTCGTTTCATACCCTGATGGTACGGTGATTGATGGGGAGGTTATCCCGGCAGGAAACTACCTAGATGATACCTATATCCGTCGTGCATCTATTGACACGCTAGATATAAAAGGCAATGCGGTAACGGTTCCTGTGTCAGCATTTACAGAAGGCAGTATAGAGGTGGGTTCTCTTTATACCACAATACAAAGCTTGGCGGTGCCTTCTGATATGGGTCACACCATGCTGAATTTTAATGCTATCTTTAACTTTCCAGGCTATGCTCGCGTGCAGAGTATCTTGTGTAGGATTGTAAAGGGTGGTGCTGTCATTGCTGATAACATAGAAGTGTTTTTTAGTGAGGCAAGATCGGTAACTATGACCACCACAAGCTTTAATTTATCGCACGATCATGGAGCCTCGTTTTCAGGTAGTGCTTATAATGGTAGTGGTTATGGGAGTGTCAATGGGACTGTAAGGGTTCATAGTGGCGGCGCTGGCTCCCATAGTCACCGAGTTGACATTGCCAACGACAACCGTAATGCTGGCACGTTCTCTTTGTCTAGGCATGACAGTACAGGCGTTGCAGGTGTTTACGAGCTACAGATGCGCGTATCGAGTGGCGGTACTGCAAATTTATCACAACGATACATCCATGCCATGACCATGCGGAGGTAAGCAATGGCACACTATGCAGTCTATAAAACAGACACAGGTGAGATAGTAAAGACGGTAGAGGGACCGTCTTGGTTTATTGAGGAAATGCCAATAGGTGATGACGAGTCTGTCACTCCGATTGACAGGCAGGCTGATGATACGCGCGAGTACATTAAAAATGGGATGCTCGTTGATAAAGAGGCATGATTGCTACATTAATTTGATATACTGATTGCATAATAAAAGCAAAACACTTGTAGCACTTAGGCAGCCTTTGCCACCTCACAACAAACAGATACCTAGTCATCAATAGATGGTTGGGTTTTTGTCGTGTCTAAAATTTATCAACATTAAATAAATAGTAAATATAAGTGAGGGTGTTATGGGTTTTCTAAGTGGATTGTTAGGTGCGGCAACTGGATTCTTAACAGGCGGTCCAGCAGGTGCGGTTATTGGTGGCGTCAGTGGGGTTTTGAGTGGCAACGAGCAAGACAAAGCGCAAAAGTCTGCCGACAAAGCCAATGCCGCATCGATAGCTTTGCAGCAGCAGCAGCTCGAGAGCGCCAAAAAAAGAGAGAAGGATTACGACGAGTTTTATAAACCGATTGAAGATAACTACTTAGCCGCTGTCAGAAAGGGTGTGACGCCAGATTATGATCAGATAACGCAGGATGCTATTGGCGATGTAGAAACACAGTTTGCCAACACTGGCGCTGCAAGTTTGAGAAGTATGCAGCGCCTAGGGATTAACCCTAATAGCGGTCGTGCTGATGCTATCGGGCGTGATCTTTCCTTATCAAAAGCCCTTGCTAAGGTAGGTACTATTAATAATGCGCGTCGTCAGGAATCTAACCGAGCAGAAGATTTAACCTTTGCACGCCAGCAGGACGCCTTAACATTGGGTGTCAATAAGCTCAATAACGCACAGGCCGCCTCAGCAAGTGCATCAACTGCGCTGTCACAAACCTACGCCAATAAAGCCGATCAAGCGAGAGCTGACGGTAATGCGGCAGCTAACAGTTGGGCTGATCTTGGCTCAACCGTCTATAAGGCGTGGGACCAATACGGTAATAAGTCAGCCTCAACTGGCTCTGGCACTGGCCTTTTCATGTAACTAGGAGACAATTATGAGTGGCTTAACCGGAGTGGCGCAGTTCACCAATCGCTTTGCCCAAAACATCATGGGGTATGAGCAAGACAAAAAGAATGAAGCTGAGCGCGTTGCTGATAAAGAGCGCGAGCTGGCACGTCAAGCGCAGCAAGATAAGAACGCGCAAGAGAACCATGATTTGGGCTATCAGGCAGATACACTAAAGCTTGATGAAGCAAAAGACACGCGCACTGATTCTGTCAACCAAAGAAACTACAGTAAGACTTATAACCAGATTCAATACTTCAAGCAAATGGGCGATGAATCAGGCGCGATTGATGCCATTGTGCAAGGTGCAAACAGCCATAGTGACTTGCCGTACAAGATAAACGTAGAACGTGACGTAAATGGCAAAGTAGCTTCTCGCACTGATGAGAACGGCAACACGTACTACTTCCAAAACATCATTGATAAAGAGACAGGCAAGGTTATCCGCACTGACTCAGTGACGTATGAGCAGTTGATGGAAGGGTATAACCAACTACAGAATGGTGAAGCGATTGCCGCAGAAAAAGCTGCTTATGCCGCTGAAATTGCCAAGCAGCAACGGAAGGATCAGAGCGAGCTGTCTTTATACACCGCCAAAAAAGGCGTCGATGTTGAAGCTGATAATATCAAAGCGAAGCGCGATCACATCTATAAGATAGATGAAATGGGCGTCAAGCATGGCTATACCATTGATGAGCTGGGCGTAAGACATGGCTTTACTATTGATGAGCTAGGCGTCAGACACGCCAACGCTGTAGACCTATCCAACGTGAACGCTCAAAACAATATTGGCATTCGCACCGCGCAATCAGACCTTGATGCAGGTGGTACGCCTATCGTTGGTGGTGGCGATGACGTGCAATCTATTATCAATTCGCTTACTGGTACAGAGAGCAGTGGTAATAGTGCAGCCTTTCGCACCAATACTGACGGCAGAAATTTTGGTGGCTTAATACAGATGGGTGATGCGCGTTTGCAAGACTACGCTACCGCCACAGGCACAGCGCCAATCACAGCAACTCAGTTTAAAAACCTGCCAGCAGCACAGCAGCGAGCAGTCAATGAGTGGCACATTAGTGATTTGACAAAAGCAGCACAAGCTACTGGCGCAGTTGGCAAGGTAATTAACGGTGTACCAGTGACGCTTAGTGGGTTGGTTGCCGTCGGTCATCTTGGTGGCAAAGGTGGCATGAATAAGTTTGTGCAAACCAACGGCAGATACAACCCTAAAGACCAACTAGGTACATCGCTTACTGACTACCTAACCAAGCATAGCTCAGGTCCAATACAAGTACAGCGCTCAGTACCAGGCGTACCTAAAGCACCAAAAGGCGGTAGTAAAAAAGTCGAAAGCGTGGCTGCGACCAACACTGCTAAAGACTATGACGCAGTAATAACTAAAGGGTTGTCTGAAACTCAAAAATCCCTGAAATCACTTGGACTTAAACCCGATGCTACCAGTACCGCTATTTTGGCAGAAACCGCAGCATTGCTACGTGATATGGGTAAGGCTGGCAGTGCGCAAGAAGTCAGTGATATTTATGGTGATGTTTACCTAAGCGCTCAAAAAGCAATTCCTGCCAGCAAGCTACGCCAGATGACAAAGGCACAGCGTTCAGCGCTAACAAATCAGATCATCTACAGCATTGCTGGCGTGTCTTCCGCTAAAGAGATTAGACAGGCTATTGAGCGCTTCAATCCAGCAGCAAGAGGTGGTGGTAGCGTGACCGCAGGCGGTTTAACCTTACCAGGTCAGCAGGCAAGAACCCCAGCGCCAACAAGACAGACCACACAGACGGGTAAGCTGCAAGCGCTGTACTCGCGTGGATTGACGCCACCAAAAACCGATCCAGCAGCCGCAGAAAGCTTTGATTATATGAACAACTTAAACGACAACATGGACTGGTAGAGACAATATGAGCTTAAACGATAAATTATTCAGCATTGCTAGTTCAGCCGTTGAGAAGCAGCGCAAAACTCGTGATAGCCGCAGTGCGGTGTCAAAAGGTTTTGATGTGGCCACTAATAAAAGCTATGCCAATGAAGACAAGAAAGTGGCAGCCAAAGCCTTGCGCGAGTGGGAGAATAATACTTGGAAGCCCAAGGTTGAGGCTAAACTCAAGCAAGAGCTAAAAGCGCGTGCGCCTCACTTAAAGCCAGGCAGCCCAAAATACAATCAGACTTATGAAAGCCTATTCAATAAAAACTATAAAGACTTGCAGGCCGCTAAAGCGGAAGCACAACAAAAAATTGGTACGCTACGCAAGCCTAAGCAAACGCAGCGCGAGCTTGATAATGAGTATCGTACCAATGAATCTATCCGCAATAACACGGTAGGCGCGCAAGCCGCCTCACATGCAGCTCGTGACACGGTATCAGCCGTAGGCGGTGCGCTTGCTACAGGTACATCAAGATTGCTACGCGCACCATTACAGCTTGCCGCTGATGTGGGCGAGAATGACGACGGTGGTATCTTTGATCGCGGTGCAAAAGCGCTAGAAAGCTATGAAGATAATATATCTAATAACGTCTATCAGGCGTATGGCGATATTCAGCAGAACGGCAACTTCTCACAAAAGCTTGCCGTATCAGCCGTTGAGCAGGTGCCAGCGCTTGCTGCTAGTTTTGGGGCAGCAGGTGTAGCTGCTAAAGGTGTTCAGGCGGTAGGTGCAGGTGCCAAAGCAACGGCAGCCGCTTCTTATGGTGTGGCTGGCGCGTCTATGTACCCACAAGCTTATCTTGATGGTAGCGATAGCACCAAAGATGAGCTGGAAAATGCAACGTCAGAGCAGCTTGCCAGCGCTGAACGCTCGCAAGATATCTACAAGGGTATGTTTGACAAAAACGTCAAAGCTGGCATGAGTGAGGATGAGGCGCACGCGAAAGCGCGTGATCAGACAATCAGCGAGATTGCCGAAGAGTCAGGCGAAAACGTGGGCCTTGCAACACTAGCACTTAGCATGATGGCGCCAGGTGTCGGCTCATTCACCGCCAACCGAGCCGCTGGTGGTGCAGTCAGTCAATGGGGCCAAAAGGTATTTAACAAGCTTGCAGTGCGTGCTGATGCTGGCAAGGTAGCAGGAGCCGCTATTCCTACAGCCGTAGGCGCTGGCATTGTGGGGTTAAACGTCGCTGAAGAGGGCGCGCAAGAGGGTTACACCGATTATGTGGCTCAAAAAGCAGCCGTTGATGTGGGCGTAAAAGACAAGATTGATACCGCACAGAATACAGAAGCGGTCCTAATGGGTGGTGTTTTAGGCGGTCTGATGGGCGGTGCTACCTATGTCGGTACGCGCAACTCAAAACTAAAGCAAGCGCAAGATGGGCTCAAAGCCGCGCAGCAAAGTTATGCTGATATTGCGTCGACCATACCGCAGCTACAAGAGCAGATTACCGCTGTATCGCCAAGATCGGCAGAAGGTCAGGCACTAACCGTACAGCTTCAAGAAAACAAAGCCGCGCTTGATGCAATGGCAAGTGAGGCTGAGCGTCGCGGTATTCCTCGCACATCTCTAGCACGTCGCGCACCACGTATTGAGCCTACCAATAGCACTGACCAAGAGTTTGACGGTCAAGTCGATGGAGCAACTGAGCTTGATGAACAAGGCTTTGAGGACGCGCTTAATCCACAAGGCGCACCAGCCGCACAAGCACAGCCAGTGGTTGACAGTCAGCCAAGCGAGCAAGAGCTTGACGCGCAAGATGCGCAGATCGCTGAGCTTATCGCAGAGCAGCAAGCGCTCGATGAAGCAATTGACGATGATAGCGCTGGCAAGCCAGTCGAAGAATCTTTAGCAGCCGCGCAAGCCTGGTACGACGACAAGCGTGGTGAGAATAAGCAAGGCTTATCCGGTGTGGTAAGCCGAGCAGCTGCTAAAGTGGAAGATACCGCATTCGCAGAGCAGCAACAAGCGATTGCAGGTACAGGTGCCACTATTAATGAGTACATAGCCGCACAGCGCGCCAAGCAGCAGCAAATTGACGCAGAAATTGAGCAAGCAACAGCAGACGCTAAGACGGAGCGCGAACGCCAAGCCGCAGAGCAGCTAAAGCAGCAGCGCGATATAGAGCGTGCAGAAGCAGAAGCCGAGATTGCCAAGCGTGCAGAGCTTGCACAGCCTTACGAGAATGAATCGTTTGATACTACCGTTGTCGGTGCTGATGGCACACCGTTTAACCTAGCACGTTTTTGGGATAGCAACATGCCAGCCGCTATCAAAGCCAAAGCAATCGCTGATGCGTTCGGTGGACAGATAGAGCAGAATGTTGCCAAGGCAGATTGGGCAAGCCTACCTGAAGGTGTGCAAAAGCAGTTGCACCAGTGGATGACCGGACAGCTTAATGCGGTACGGCAAGCGCGTGAAGGTGGCGATACTCAAGCGCAGCCTATCAGTGAGCCGCCATTAGCGCCACAATCACAGCAATCAGTAGCACCTACTGCCAATGGTTTAACCATGCCAGCACAGCAAGCACCTAGCGCAACAACTAAGCGTCGTACGCCTAGCGCTGGAACCGTGGCGCAACAAGAAGAATCGCTAAAAAAAATAAACGAAGAGCTTGAAAATTACACGCCAGCAGCGCCAGTAGAGACAGATACAGCCACACAGTTGACTGACGAAAACCCTACTATCAATATTCCAGCGCCTACACAGGCTAAAGTAGATGTAGCGCCAACTACTAACGAAGGTATTTATAAAAGCAAGCCAGCCGCAAAAGCCGCTATAAAGAAGCAAAAACTTGATCCTAACAGTGTAACTATTAATCAGGTAAAAGGCGGTGGTTTTGAGATTGTTGCGAACGCGCCTGCCAAGCCAAGTTATGCGCAGGCACAGGAGCAAGCCGCTACTGATCTGGGTATGACGCTTGATGAAAATGGTGAGTATGGCGGCACAGACGCAGAGTTTGAGGTGTTCGCTAATCGCGTCGATGAAATACAAGGTCGCTCATTAAATAACAGTACGCCTACACCAGTCGCAAAAACTGAGACAGCACCTAACAATGATGTCGCTATTGGTAAAGACGGTAATGCTAAGTGGTTCGGTAAGCAGGATAAGGCGCAAGCGTTTATTGATAAGAAGGGTATTAGCGATACGCATGAAGTTGTGAGTGCTGGCAAGAGTCGCTTTGAGATACAGCCGAAGCAGTCAATCAAATCCGATTCACCTCAAGCCGATGTAGCACAATCGGAAACAGTGCCCGCCAGCCCAGTAAAACCGCCTCAGTCTTCTGTAGTGAAAGCGGAAACAGCATCGGAAAGTACGAAATCAAGCGGTCAATCTGTCCGTGATATAGCCACATCATACGCCAGTAAAGATGAACGACTTGCTTTGCTAGGCGAGAAAGAAATTCATGTTCGTAATGCAGCTAAAGCAGCTGGCAGACTAATACAGCCTAACTCAGACTGGTATAAAAAAGCATTTGACGATGCGTCAAAAAGAGGTAGTTTAATAGATGGAATGTCTTATGGTAATAGAAAATCAGATTCTGTATCAGCTTATTCTATAGCGGCTGGCGAAGTTGCTGGAGCCATACGCTTTGTGTTGAATGACGATATTGCCACAAGACAAGCTAGAGATAATTCTATTCAAGATGCTAACAATAAGATATCAGAGAGCATACAGTCTCAGCAAAAAAAGAGCGACGACAGGAAAGAGAAGTACAAGTCAGACGAGGCTAATGTACTAGATACATTTGGCATGTCGTTAGATGATGTTTACAACCTAGTCATGTTGCCTTCTAAAAAATTAATCAATAAGGCTAAGCGCACGAAGAATAAGGATGACCAAGCGGCGGCTGATAAAGCCGATCGCAAAGCGAAACAAATCATGTGGGATGTTGAGGATGCTGTAATCGCCTATGCAAACAATGATATGACACTTAGGGATTTTTTGGACTCAAAGGCAGGTCAGTACCCAGCGCTTGTAAACGCGGTAAATGATGATAGATTCGCGCAAGTTGAGGCGTACAACCAGTCACAGAAACCCAAAAATATTACCGACGAGCAGTTTGCAGAATTAACCAGCAGCAGAACCACGCCATCTACACCGACTGGCGAGCAGTCCGCGCCAGCCAAACGAGCCGAGGCGAAGAAAGCCGCTACTGAGAAAACACAGAATGATGTGAGCGCACAAGACGCTAAGCCTAAACGTAAAACCGCAGCAGAGTTGCGTGCCAGCCTTTTAGATAAAAATAAGGTGGTCACTAAAGAAGCAGCAGCAGAATACCGCGCTACACTAAAAAGCAGTTTGGGTAACCTAAACTCAGGCTTTGATCCTAAAGCTTCTTTTGCAGCAATGGGCCTAGCAGCAGCATATATTGAAGGCGGTATTCGTAACTTTACTGACTTTGCTACACTGCTAATCGATGACGCAGGCGTGAAGGTTAAAAGCTATCTTTTGCCAGCATGGGAAGCAGCGCGCAACTTTGACGAGCTCGACACTACAGGTATGGATAGTGTAGAAGATAGCCGCAAGCAGTTTAACGAGCTTGTAGAAAGTGGGTTCTTTGATGACGTGCAGGCTGAGACTGAGCAGGCAAGCGAGCCTACCACGCCAGCCAAACCAAAACACCCAGAATCCATCGACGTAGGCAACGACAAGCGCCTATTTGTTGGTGAGAACACGGAAGGTGAGCCTATCTATGAAGATAAAAACGGTATAAGATCAAAGCCAGAAGGCAACTTTATGGCAAGCGAGCCAGTAGGTATCAATCTAGGCGGTGAAGGCCCAGCCTATGATGTGAGCCGACGCGCTGATAAATTCAAGACAGTGGAAGAGATAAGCGAGAATACCAATGATGACACCGAAGCAGGCACGCAGGATCAAGCAGGAGCGCCGGAAGTACGAGCGCGAGGAAGTGACCCACAATCAGGAGCTACACCAGCAGATAGTGGAGACGTGGCAACAGAACAGCCCACAAATGACAGCGCGACTGACGAAGTTGCAAGTGCTGGACGACCTAGCGTTCGTGGTGCAGGAGCGAATGTGGCAGACGAAGGATCAGTACCAAGCCAGCGGAATGCCGAGATCGGACGCGAAGGAACAGGCGACACGCGAACATCTAATGCTAGAGCCGGAAAGCGAGCAACAGACAGCGGAGCCACTTCACCAGCCGCTACCAAAGCAAGCGCAACCGACCTATTAATTGAAAATCCACTAGAGATTGTCGGTGGCACACCGGTACAGCGATTCAATAAAAACCGTGAAGCGCTAGAGCTGCTACAGCGTCTTGAAACAGAAAGTCGCCAAGCCAGCCCAGCAGAACAAAAGATATTAGCCGGATATATTGGCTGGGGTTCTTTTGGCCAAGAGCTATTTCAAGGTTCATGGGATCATCCTAAATATAAAGACGAGGGCGTCTGGAAAGATCGCGGTGAATGGTTGCGTGAGACGATGGGCGAGTCTGCCTGGAAGTCAGCACAGCGCTCAATTACCAATGCCCACTACACTGACCCACCTACCGTTATGGCGATGTGGTCTATGGTTGAGCGCATGGGTTTTACTGGTGGTCGCGTGCTAGAACCGTCTATGGGTACTGGTAACTTTTTTAGCATGATGCCAGCGCACGTACAATCGCGCAGTCAACTCACCGGTATTGAGCTTGATGAAATGACAGGCTCGATTGCTAAGCAGCTATTCCCACAATCAAACATTCAAGTCATGGGGTATCAGGAGTCTAAAACGCCTGATAACTTCTATGACGTGGTGATCGGTAACTATCCTTTTGAAAACACACCAGTAGCAGACCGTCGCTACAACAAGCTAAACCCAATGCTGCACGATTACTTCTTTTTAAAGTCGATGGATCAAGTAAGACCAGGCGGTCTTGTGATTAGCATCACATCGTCCGGCACAATGGATAAGCAGAACGAAGGTATCAGACGCGAGCTTGCCAAACAAGCCGACCTAGTGGCTGCTATTCGTTTGCCGTCTGGCGCGTTTAAAGATTATGCTGGTACCGCCGTAGTAACCGATATTGTCATCTTGCGCAAGCGTGCCGAGAAAGCCGCTATCGTGCCAGAAGATGCAACATGGGTGGCAGTTAATGATTATGTTACCCCATCAGGAGAAACCATCAAGCTAAGCCAATACTATATCGATAACCCTCAAAACATCATTGGTACGATTGATTTTGGCAGCGGCACCACTAAATTTGGTGCAGGCATGATTGTTCGTCGCCCAGACAACATGGAAGAGCGCTTACAACAGGCAATCGACTTGGTGCCTGAGAACGTCATGCAGGCCGACACCACAACCGACCATCTAACCTACTACGCTAACGCAACAGGCGAGCGTCACGGTTCATTGTTCACCAATGATGCAGGCGAGCTTATGCTTGCTCGCGGTGATCAGATGGTTAAGGCCCAAGACGTTACCAGTTATGAGGTGAAATCCAAAGCAACGACGCTTGATCGTGAGACTCAGATCAAGGACGCTATTGATTTACGTCAAAAATTTACCGCACTCGTTGATAAAGAGCGTGCCGGGCAAGAAGCTGAGACAGAACGCAAGGCGTTAAAGTCTGCTTATGATGCGTTTACAAAGAACCACGGCAGTCTGCGCGACTCTTACGCGCTTAAATATATGGATCGCGTCAATGACCCATTCTATTATGACTTAGCAGCACTTGAGCAAGACGACGGCAAGCCAGCCACCATTATGAGCAGAAGTACAACACGTGGTAAGGCTGCTATCAAAAACCCAAGTGTGCGTGATGCTTATGTGCTGGCACGTAACAAATCAGTAAACCCCACGTTAAAAGAGATTGCAGAGCTAACGGATAAGTCTGAGCAAGAAATCCGCAAAGAGCTTAAAGATAGCGGTGCAGTGTTTGAAGGCCCGAACGGTGACATCGTGCCGTCTGATATTTACCTATCAGGCAACGTGCGCCAAAAACTAAGAGAAGCAGAAGCGGCCCTTAAAGATGGAAATAAGGCGATGAAAGATAACGTCGCTTCATTAAAAGCTGTCGTTCCTGAAGATGTGCCTTACTTCAATATTGAAACCAAACTAGGCGCAACTTGGATACCGCCAGAAGCCTATCAAGATTATATTGCCCACATGCTAGGCAAGAGCGACGCGGACAATATAAACGTATCATTCCTATCAGGTCGCTGGAAGGTCAAGCTTGGCAAGGGTATGAACCATGCCGCAGAAGCGCGCACAAACTACGGTACCCATCATTATCACTTTAGTGCATTGGTTCAGGCCGCCTTTAGTAACCAGGTCGTTCGTATCACAAGAAAGATTGACGGTGAAGAGGTTTATGACCATGAAGCCACAAGCGAAGCCAATGAGCGTATCGCCAAAATTCGCGGTGACTTTAGCGAGTGGCTGTGGAGTGACCCTGAGCGTCGAACCGATTTAGAAAAAGAATACAACGAAGCGCGCAATGCCTGGGCCACACCTAAGTATGACGGCAGCTTCTTAACCTTTGAAGGTATGGCGCTATCACTAGGCAAGGGTGAGTTTAACTTACGTGAACACCAAGCCAATGCGATATGGCGTGCTATCGTCAACCGCCGCAGTATTAATGCGCATGAAGTAGGTACTGGTAAGACGTTTACGATGGGCGGTATCGCTATCGAGTCGCGTCGATATGGTATCGCTAAAAAGCCGATTATCTTTGCCCATAACGCCAACAGTGCAGCGGTGGCAGAAGAAATCCGCATGATGTACCCATCAGCGCGTGTGCTATACGTGAATAACCTTGAACCTAAGTTCCGTGATATTCGTTTGCGTCAGATAGCCAATGATGACTGGGACGTTATTGTAATGCCTCACTCTCTTCTTGATCGCATGACATTAACCGAAGATACCTTAATGGCTATGGCGGCTGATGATATTGCCTCACTTGAGCAAGAGTTTAGAGAAGCTGCTGAAGAAGATGGTGAGAATGTCAGTAAAATCAATCTTGATGATGACGAGTCTATTGGTAAGATTCGCTCTACTACTGCAAAAGAGCTGGCCAAGTCTCGCAAACGTATCATTGAAACCATTAAAAAGCAGGCCCAGCAATCAAGTAAGGCGAACGCAGTCACCTTTGAGGACCTAGGTATCGACATGATCTTGGTCGATGAGGTGCATGAGTTTAAAAAACCACCTATTGTGACGCGCATGAAGATGAAAGGCTTGAATACAAGCACGTCGCAGCGCTCTATTCAGATGCAATTTTTAACGCGATATGTTCGTCAGATGAACAATGGCGGTAACGTGCACACCTTTACTGGTACACCTATCACCAATACCATTACTGAGATTTACCATCAAATGCGCTACGTGATGGAAACAGAGATGAATGAAGCGGCTGTATCAGATTGGGATGGCTGGTTTGGTTCGTTTGCTACTGAGACACAGGACGTTGAGCTATCAAGCGCTGGTGATTATGAAATGGTCACACGCTTAGCAGGCTTTGTAAACGTGCCTGAATTGCGTCAGATGATCGGTCAGTACATGGATACCGTGTTTGCTGAAGATATGCCTGAAATGCAGCCGCGTAAGACGGAATCTGGCAAGATTATGAGTGATAACCTTACTGATCTTGAACGTGCAGAGCTGCTAAACGGCAGAACCGAAGGCGCAAAAGACAGACCGTACAAAAAGGTTATTAACGAGTCTGCAGACATGACCGCAGAACAGAAGCGGATATTTGCACAGGTGCAAGAGTACGCGGCAGAGTGGCGCGACGCTGACGGTAAGACTCGCAGAAAATGGATGAAAGATGGGGATCATCGCTCACCATTAATCTATGGCCGCTTGGCTGATACCGCTAGTTTTGACGCCCGATTGCTAGACCCTGATTTGGTTGGTAAAGAAGGGCAAGTGCCTGATGACGAGAATAGCAAAACCAGTCGCGTGATCAAAAATGTTAAAGATATTTATGACAGTCACGAATTGGCTAGTCAGGTTATCTTTATGGATCAAGGGTACGGAACTAAGGCAACACGCAGTGGTGGCCGTAACGCACAAGGCGAGAAAAACCCAAGCATTACCGTTGATATATTCTCACCAGTGCTGGATTTGGTAGAACGATTGGTTCAGTCTGGCATACCGCGAGAGCAGATAGCAGTGGTCAGCGGTAAAACCAAGAAGGAGGAGCGCAGTAGAATTGCAGCCGCCATGAACAGCGGTGAGATTCGTGTTGTGATTGGTAGCACGCAAACGCTAGGCGTAGGCGTCAACATGCAGCGCAACTTGCGCGCCATGCACCACATGGACGCCCCTTATATGCCTGGTGAGTTAGAGCAGCGTAACGGACGTGGCCAGCGACAGGGGAACCAATGGAACACGGTTTTAGAATACCGTTATATGACTGACCGCTTGGACGGTAAGCGCTGGCAGATACTCGCGGTCAAGCAGCGCTTTATCACCGCCTTTATGAAAGCTAAAGGTAGCGCTCGTACAATCGAGGGTGATGCAGTAGAGGAAGAAAGCGATATTTTAGAGTCGTTCTCAGAAGCCGCTGGTGATCCGCGTATTTTGCAGCGCGTTAAACTACAGAAAAAGCAGGACCAACTAAACAGTAAAGAGCGCTTATACACTCGCGGCATTGCTGACATGCGTAGAGAAATCCGCACGCAAACAGAGCTTGCAGTTAATAACCAGGCAGCACTCGATGCAATCAATCCTCAAGCGGTTGAAGATGCACTTGCCAGCCAGCGCGACAACTTTAATGTAACTATTGATGGTAAAACCTACGATAAACGCGCTGATGCTACGGCAGCACTAGATGAATACATTAAGAAAAATGTCAGACTTGGTGACCCATTAACCAAGATTGGGAGTTATGCTGGCACGCCTATGTCAATAGTGTTTAAGCATGGCGCGCCTAATCCTGAGTTGGTACTAACAATGGGCGGCCAGACATTTAGCGGCAAGGGTATTACTGGCTTAGAGTCAGTCATGCGTAATCTACCTAAGCAAATAGAGAAGAAGCAGGCAGGTATTGAAAAATCAAAAGCCACGGTTAATCATTTAAAGAAAGCCGTTACACAGCCATTTACCCAGAAGGCAGAGCTTGAGCGTGTTGGTAATCAGATCAAAGCGCTTGAAGCTGATTTGGATTTAAACCCAATCCCAGCGCCAGTATGGTTGCGTCAAGGTGCGCCAATGGATTCTGAGGTTTTCTACGGCAAACAGCCTTTTGTGGTAACTGGTCATCAATACAGCAAGGACGGTTACTTTGTTGTCGCAGAGGACGATAAAGGCTCAACCACCATTCCTTATCTTGAAGCAAAAGATAGTGTAGGCATGCCGTTGTACGACGAGCAAGAGTTTATTGCACCTGAGATTGTCACAAAAAAGGATGCTGATAGCCTTACCGAAGAAGATCGTGTACCTGGTACTGAAGAACCTAAGTATTCTAAAACCAATCCAGCCAAAGGATTGACTGGCACTACCAGCCAGCAAGTTATTAGTTTGCTGCAAGATCGTTTTGGTAAAGACGTTGTTGCCAGTCTTATCAAGGCTGGTAAGCTACGAGTGCGCGCGCTCAATGATTTTGTTGATAACAACGGTCGCTTGCTTATCCCAAGTGATGCAGAAGGCTTTTATTATCAAGGCAAGGTCGTACTGATTGCTGATAACTTAACCACTGATACGGCAGTGGCAACATTGCTGCATGAGCTTGGCGGTCATGCCGGTATTCAAGGTATGCTATCAACGCAAACTTACATGGGGCTTATGGAAAACTTCTATGATTTAGTTAAGTCTGGTAACAAATATGCAGTAAGAGCCAAGCAGCGTGCAGAGGCGAGCACCTACAGCGCTAGTGAAGCACGCGATGAATATATCCCATATCTCATCACTGAGTATGCGCAAGCCACTGAGCGAGGCGGCCCACTCGCTGTGATTAAGCGTTTTGTGAATCGTGTCATGGCTGGCGTGCGTGCATGGGTGCGCGCTAATACAGGTGTGCAATTAAAACTAACACCTAATGATATAACGCAACTTGCTGAGCGTATGGTTAAGCGTCTGGCAGAGCAAAGCATAGATAACGTAACTATTGCTGGCATGGATAATACCGCAGCAATGCCGCAGTATAGTCAGGAAAATGATATTCGCTTTAGCCGTCGCTATTCAAACTTAGGGGTAGACACCAACCCAACCACCGCCAAAGAAAAAGCGATTGATGCCGCTAAGCAGGCAGGCGCGACCGCACTATCATCTAAGTTTAACCTAAGCTTGCTGCTACGTCGTCATCTGGCCACACCGCTACACGTCGGTATGTTAAACCCAAGCTTTAAAACCTTTTTTGAAAACGTGCAGGCGCGTATTGCTTACGAGAACAACGAAGCAGGGCGCGTGCAAGAATACATGCCTGAAATATGGGATACTCGATTGATGATTGGCAAGCGTAGGGAGGCAATCGATAAAGTCAGTCGCGCCTTGTTTGATGGCACAATGGCAGATCAGGTATGGACTGATCCCGAGCTTGAGGCAAAATTCAATCTTGATGACAAGCAAAAAGATATGTACCGACGCGCTCGTGCTGCTATTGATTCGTCTGTACTTCACATGACAGTCGATACGCTATCATCATTAGCTAAGGGCACTAAGCTGGTTAATATTCATACCATTAATAGGTTAAAGCTGGCAGGGCTAACACCCATCGGTCACAACCTAATGATACAGCAGCACATGACCGACGAGCTCAAGAAGCTGGCTCAGTCTGGTAGTATCACGCCAGCCGCAGAGAAGCGTTTGCAAAATCAGTTAGACGGAGTGTTTGATGTGATGGATAGTATCGCGGTCAAGTATGACGATCTTGTTGAAAAAGGCTATGCGCCGTTGATGCGATTTGGGCACTATGCCGTTGAAGTTCGTGACAAATCTAACAATGAGCTAGACTTGTTTGAGCTCTACGAAACTAAGGGCCAGCAGCGCAAGGCTATCAAAGAGCTTAAAGAGAAGTATAACGAGAATGATTTTGAAGTTGGTACTGGTACGCTAAACCCAGATGCGTTTAAGCAGTTTACAGGTAAGGGTTTATCCCCTGAGACGGTGCAGCTATTTGCCGCTGAGCTTGGCCTTGATGATGACGGTGCGTATCAAGCGTACCTCAAGGTAGCAATAAGCAATCAAAGCGCCCTAAAACGCCTGATTCATCGTAAGAAGGTGCCAGGGTATAGCGAGGACTTGCCGCGAGTCTTATCGTCATTCGTCATGAGTAACGCACGCTACAGTGGTCGTGCTCTATATAATGGCGAGATCGAGAACGCCATACAAAAGATTGAGGACGGTAACTTACAAGGTGAAGCTCAGAACGTCTTTGCTAATATGGAAAACCCACAAGAGGAGTTTGCAGGCGTGCGCGGCTTACTATTCCATTACTATATGGGATTTTCTACCGCGTTTATGGTGCTTAACTTTACCCAGCCATTTACTCAGACCATACCTAAGCTGACCGCTTATGTCGGTGCAGCGCGTGCGCATATAGACATGACACAGGCGCTAGGCATTATCACCAAGTACACAGGCAAAGCGACGTTTGAGTTCGGTAAAAAGGTCACAGGTAATGCTACACCTAGCTGGAAAGGTTTTGAGGACCACTTGCCAGCATGGGTGAAAAAAGAGGATTACTTGCGCATGACTCGTGAAGGTCATCTTGATCCGCAAAATATCTGGATGATCCGAGGGCTTGAGCGTGGTAAGGCTGGCGTGATTAGCGGTCTATGGGGCAACTTATCGCGTGCCGCTGGTTGGGCCGCTGAGGTGTCAGAGACAATCAACCGTCGTGGCACCATGATTGCCGCCTTCAAAGTTGCGCAGACAATGGGTGATGCTAAGTTGAAAGCGGAAGGCTTTAACAGTCGCTATGACTTTGCAGTATCAGTGATTCAACAGACTCAAGGGGTTTATAATAAGGGCAATCGTTCAGGGCTGGCGCGTGGTACTGGTAAGCTTGGACAGTTTGGGCCGTTGGTCATGGTGTTTAAGCAGTTTAGTATTAACTATGCTGAGCAGATGATTCGTCACGGGCGCGATAAAGAGGTTAAATCAATCGCAGTCGCTATGACGTGGCAGTTCTTATTGGCTGGCGCGTTAGGCTTGCCATTCACTGATGATTTGCGTGATATTGTAGAAGGCTTGCTGTATCGATTGTTTGGTCGTGCAACTAATTTGACTGCATTCCTTCAGGACGAGCTTGGCAAAGATAATGCCGATGCCCTTATGTACGGCTTGCTTAGTGAAAAAACACGCTTTGATATGTATGGTCGCTCGAACATGGGTAACTTTATCCCTGGTACTGACTTTGCTAGGCCAAAAGAGGGTGATTGGGCGGAAGTCATTGGAGCATCAAGCGGATTCTTTGAAAACTTCTTTACCGCAGGCGATATGATCACGAAAGGCCAGTACAAAGACGCAGCCGTTATAGCAGCACCTCGTTATGTACGAGACGCAGCAGCAGGTATTGAGATTTGGAACAATGGCGCTTACCGCAACCAAAAAGGCGATAAGGTGATGGATATGGACCGCACTGATGCTGTCATTAAAGGTGCGTTACAGTTCAACCCAGCGTCCAATGCTAAACAAGGCCGTGAACGTAGCGAGAAGTACCACATGAAAAACATGGTGCTTGACAAGCAAAATCAGTTTGCTCTACAGTTGACAGAGGCGCTATATCAAGAGGACTACGATAGAGTTGACGAGCTTTATAATGACATGGACGCCTGGAACGAACGCAATCCCGAACACTTTAATGTAGATATTGATAAGATTGAAGATTCGGCAGAGCGTCGTTTGGATAAGAAGGACTTTACCAGCGAGGATCGTCAGAAACTACCGGAGCAGTTAGATGACTATTTCACCGAAAGAGAGTAACTTGCCAGCCAGTCAGAGTAAGTTTATAGAATATCCGGTGCGCCTCATTGTAGGCGCAGTGGAAATCTATGTACGCCTTGCTGTGATTGCTGTGGTTATTGGTATCGCCTTGTCGATATTTTACACAGTTATCTATTTGCCGCTGGCATGGCTGTATGGCTTATTGCTCTAACAGGATAAACCTATTCAAATACATTTTGCCCATCTATCTATTTAGGTGGGCTTTTTTTTATTTGCATTCATGAACGCAAATGAACGCAAATGAACGCAAATGAACGCAAATGAACGCAAATGAACGCAAAAATTTGAGAGAGCAAAAACGCCGAAACCCTTATATATCAGCCGGGAGTTATAAAAGTCGCTTAAGTTCTAATGTATTTTATAAAGCTTCTCAATCACTTCATCTTGCGTAAAGCCAGCTTCATTAAAAACAAAGGTTTCAATTTCATTCATAGCAGCGCGCAGTCTTTTTTGACTTACTTGAATGTATTGCAAGGTCACATCGTCAGATGATTTTGATGCCCTATGATTCATTAAACGCTTAATAACTGACATATTTAGATTGAGAATATCACCAATGGTTGAGAAGGTTCGACGCAGATCATGCGGTGTGATATGAATACCTGCAGCGTCACCAATATTTTTATACTGTTTTGATATATCCGTTAGATTACCGTCGCACTCTTTTAAGCGAGAAGGGAACAGCCACGGCTCATCTTGTCGGTAGTGATGTCGATGGGCGAGCATGGCACACATCACTTTACCCAATGGCACATGCAGGGTATCACCATTTTTGGTTTCATGGATAGTCATCGTGCCGTGTTTTAAATCGATATAATCCCATCTTAACGTGTAGCCCTCGCTGGCACGTATGCCAGTACACAAAAACAGCAGCATGATGTCGCGTGCGTTATTGCTATGCGGCTGCATCGTGTGAAAATCCTCACTCCTAAAATCTAGCAGCACGCGCACATAGTTACCCATCGTATCTTCACTGAGATATGTGGTGCGAGGCTTAACCGTGTTCCAAAGTTTCTTTGCTGTCAGTATCTCAATAGGGCTTGGCTTGATGATAGGGGATTCGGACTTGTCTAAAAAACTTAGGCGCGAAAAATTCCATACCGCGTTAAGAGCCCTAAAGGTGGCGTTGGCTTGTGATGGGCTCAGCTTAGTCAACTCCAAGTGTTTTTCAGTGACATTGCTTTGCATGATCTCATTCATCGGTCTGTCTAGCCACTCTGCCAGCTTACCTGGTATCTGCCGATTGTAGGTGGCAATGGTTGATTGCTTGAGCCCAGGCTTATGAGAGATGTAATATTCATAGGCTTCACCGAGCGTGGGAACCACGACATCTTTCATATCATCGTTGAATGGGTCCTTACCCTGCATCAAGTCGGATATTATTGACATCGCTTGTTCGCGTGCATCCTGCAACGTCATGACCGAGCAATCACCAATAGACTTACGAATCATCTTGCCATTGATTCTTTTGCTAATCATATAGCTTTTATTTGTCTTGTTTGTACGCACAGCAAAGCCATTAACCAATTCATCTTGGTAGATGTCTGCTTTCTCCGAGTATTCAAGACTGTCTATGAATCGCTTAGTGAGCTTAACCCTTGCCATTGTGTCCGCCTATTTCGTTGATTTACATGGGTATGATAGCCGATAAGCAAGGTTTTAAGAAGTGCCCACAAAGTGCCCATGAGGGTTCTTTTCGCACATCAATACAAGCCAGCCAAAACCTACAGACAACAAAAAACCCTTATAAACCGTGGCTTATAAGGGTTTGAATTTGGTGGGCCCAGTAGGACTTGAACCTACGACCAAAGGATTATGAGTCCTCTGCTCTAACCAACTGAGCTATGGGCCCTAACGTTAGACGCACAATGATACCTGATTTTTTGAATTTTTCAAGTAAAAGATAACAAGTAACCAATAAATTTTTAATCGGTTTAAAAGCGGATTAAAAGCCACTACCAGCCAAAGTCAGGCTACGCCCCCCATCGATTGTGATAATTTCACCTGTGACATAATGCGCCTGTACCAAGTACAGTACACTATGAGCAATCTCCTCAGGTTTGCCGATTCTTTGCATAGGGATTGAATCGATAATATTGGTTTGTTGTACTTCATCCATGGCTTGGTCGCCATTGGGGTCGGGTAAGATATTGACGCCAGGTGCAACACCATTGACGCGTATGTCTGGTGCCAGCTCTAACGCTAGCGACTGAACCATCATTCGATGCGCAGCTTTTGCCATGTTATAGACCGTATAATTGTTAAACGGTCTATCATGCGCGTGAATATCCAATAAGCTGATAATACAGCCTTGCTGATGTTTGAGGTAGGGCACTAGCGCTTGGCTCAATAGTAAAGGCGCCTTGGCATTGGTTAGAAGTAATTCATCCCACTGCGTATAATCAATGTTACCAAGCGGGCTTGGGTAGAACCGTGACGCATTATGTACCAGTATATCTAGCTGTCCAAAGGCTTCTATGATATTTTTAACAAAATCCTCTAACGCTGTACCATGATTGACTACTGCCAAATCCGCAACAATAACCACTGCGCTATTAGCACGGCTTTTGTTAAGTTGGTCAGCTAAGCTATTAGCTTCTTTTTCGCTACGATGACAATGAATAATGACACGGTAGCCTTGAGTGTGCGCTGCTCTGATAATTGCCGCACCGATGCGCTTAGCGCTACCAGTTACCAGCATCACCGGAGGTTGGGTGTCAGTATTCTTTGATAGCAGAGTGTTAGGTTCTTGGTTCATAGTGACAATGTTTTTTAAAATGTTTTTTAAAATACTTTTTAATAGGCGTCATGCGCTTGTAAGTGTTCAATTCTGCTTTGGCGTAAGGCTGCACCAATAGCGGGGCCTTTAAGGTCTGGCGCAATGTCAGTCATGCCGACAGCGTGAAAGCTATTTAGTGCCAGCATCATTTGACGGTGCTGTGTTGCCAGCTGTAAGACGTGACTGCATACAAGGAGCTGTGACAGCTTATCTGGCTCTTTATGAGCACCACAAGCTTGTATAAGGTCAATCTTTTTGGCAGCGCTCAGACTGTTTATCATGCTCAGCGTTTCGGCTTGCTGAGCGAATAGGGTAGCGAACTGCGTATGCGCTTTGGGGACTTTAGCTTTATTACCGATATCATTGATATCTCTTAGCGCTTTTGATTGGTCATGCGTATGTTCATTATTAAATAGTGACGGGGTCAGGCTGACCATTAACAGTGCCCAACGCTGTGGCAAGTTTAGGCGCATTTGACCAGCAAAATATAGTGCCGTCTGCACCGTCTCTCTTATATGCGTATTATTCCAAGCCCCATGTAATGGCGCAAAATACTCGGTAAGTGCACCGATATCAAACAATTGCTGCCAGTATACTTGCGGTGATAGTTGCATCGTTGCACGGCTTGACTCTTGCCAGATACGCTCCGCACTCAAATGAGCAAGCTCTCCTGAGTTGACCAGTTGACGCATTAGGGTCAAGGTGTCTTCCGCAATGGTAAAACCCAAATCATAATAACGCCCGTAAAATCGAGCCGTCCTCAGCACTCGTAATGGGTCTTCGCTAAAAGCGTCAGATACATGACGTAACGTTTTGTTCTCTAAATCTTGTAACCCACCGTAATAGTCAATGACTTCGCCACTGATGGGGGTGTCATCAGCGAGACTAGTGACCTCTATAGTCATCGCATTGATAGTCAGATCACGGCGCTGCAAATCCTCTTTTAAACTAACATTAGGACTGGCATGTACGCTAAAGCCTTTATATCCTGAGCCTTGCTTGCGCTCTGTACGTGCAAGGGCATACTCTTCATGAGTGGTGGGATGCAAAAACACAGGGAAGTCCGCACCTACTTGTTGAAACCCTGCATCAAGCATCTCCGAGACAGTTGCACCAACGACGACGAAGTCTTTATCTTTGACAGGTTGTTGTAATAGTTGATCTCGAACCGCACCACCCACAAGATAAATTTGCATAAAAGCCTCTTCTTATTGAACCGATATCAGCGGCCCAATCGCAATAAATCAAAAAACCGCCCATGCGTGATGTGCATTGGCCGGTTTTAGTATAGCAAAAAGGCCCTGCCAATGGATGACAGAGCCCTTTTGAATCACATAATCATACGAAGTAGGACGTCTGATTATTTTTCGCTTTCTAAATCTTGTGCTTCAGTCACAGTCAATGCCGTCATATTGACGATACCGCGAGCAGTCGCTGATGGCGTCAAGATATGTACTGGCTTATTCGTACCTAACAAGATAGGTCCAATAGACGCACTGCTGGTTGCCGTTTTAAGTAAATTAAAGGCAATATTTGAGGCGTCAAGCGTTGGCAAGATCAGCAAGTTCGCAGCGCCTTTTAGTGGGCTTGATGGCATATCGTTTAGGCGGATATGTTCATTCAGTGCGGCATCTCCTTGCATCTCGCCTTCAAAATCAAAGTCGACATTCATGTCAGTTAGTAGCTCATGAACCTTGCGCATTTTGACCGCGCTGGCAAGATTTGAAGCGCCAAAGTTTGAATGAGAGACTAATGCAACACGTGGCGTGATACCAAAACGGCGGATTTGATCGGCAGCCAGAACGGTCATTTCAGCCAACTGCTCAGCGGTTGGATCTTCATGGACGTACGTATCAGCGATAAAGATGTTGCGATCTTGCATCAATACGGCATTCATCGAATAAAAATCATTGATGCCTTCTTTTTTGCCAATGACATTCTCGACATATTTTAGGTGCATCTGATAGTCACTAAACGTACCACAAATCATACCATCAGCATCACCGTTGTCGACTAGCAGAGAACCAATTAAAGTGGTTTTGCGACGAACATCACGACGAGCAAGCTCGATACTCACGCCGCGGCGCTTGTTTTTCTCGTAGTAGCCCTGCCAGTAGTCTTTGTAGCGAGGATCATCATCTTGGTTGACGATCGTGATGTTTTCGCCATCTTTTAGACGTAAGCCCAACTTATTGATGTGATCGTTGATGACTGCTGGACGACCAACCAAGATTGGCTGAGCCAAGCCTTCATCGACGACCACTTGTACGGCCAATAAGATATTATTGTCTTCGCCTTCACAGTATACGATACGCTTTGGCGCAGACTTAGCGCGTGCAAAGATAGGCTTCATAACAAACGCAGAGTTGTAGACAAACTCAGACAGACGCTGACGATATGCCTTCATGTCTTCGATTGGCAGTGTCGCTACGCCTGAGTCCATTGCCGCTTTGGCAACCGCAGAGGCAATCTCGATGATTAGGTTTGGCTCTAGAGGGCCAGGGATTAGGTAGTCACGACCGAAGCTTTTCATCGTCTCGATGTTTCTGACGTTGGTCGTAGGGGTTGCTTCGACGTGTGCCATGGCAGCGATGGCTTTTACGCAAGCGACTTTCATCTCTTCGTTGACGGTTGTCGCACCAACATCCAATGCACCCCGGAAGATGTATGGGAAACATAGTGCGTTGTTTACTTGGTTTGGATAATCTGAGCGACCAGTTGCCATGATGACGTCTGGACGTACCGCATGTGCCAATTCTGGCATGATTTCAGGTGTTGGGTTGGCAAGTGCAAAGACGATAGGATCTTTTGCCATACGGCGAACCATATCTTCTGATAGAGTACCTGGCATAGATAGACCTAAGAACATATCCACATCGTCCATCACTTCTTCGATAGAGGTAGCGGTTGTCTCACGAGCATAACGTTGTTTGGTTTCATCAAGGTTTTCACGACTAGTGCTGATAATGCCACGTGAATCTGAAACAATAATGTTGTTTTTATTAACACCAAGCGCGCAAATGATGTCTAGACAAGAGATGGCGGCTGCACCTGCACCTGAACAGACAACTTTAATTTCTTCGATTTTTTTGCCAGTGATCAATAGCGCATTAAGCATCGCTGCGGCAACAATGATTGAGGTGCCATGTTGATCGTCATGGAAAACAGGAATGTTCATACGCTCACGTAATACGCGCTCAATTTTGAAACATTCTGGTGCTTTGATATCTTCTAAGTTGATACCACCAAAGGTAGGCTCAAGAGAAGCAACCGCTTCGATGAACTTATCTGGATCATTTTGGTCAATTTCAATATCAAAAACGTCGATACCTGCGAACTTTTTGAATAGAACGCCTTTACCTTCCATCACTGGTTTTGATGCCAATGGACCGATATTACCCAGACCTAGTACGGCAGTACCGTTAGTGATGACACCAACTAAGTTGTTACGTGCCGTATATTTAGAAGCGAGCTTTGGATCTTTTTGGATCTCAAGACACGGTACAGCCACACCTGGAGAGTAGGCGAGTGCCAGATCGCGTTGGTTAGCTAGCTGCTTAGTAGGAGTTACTGAGATTTTACCTGGGCGTGGAAACTCATGGTAATGTAAGGCAGCTTGTTCAAACTGCTCTTTTTCTGTACTGAGGTTATCCGTATTCGAAGTGGTATCGTCATTCATAATAATTGCCATGGTTGGAATAAATTGGAATAAATTAAATGGTGATAAAAAACGTCTAACCCTCAGAAATAATTGAATGATTATAATCATCAGCAAAGGGCTTTGAACGTTAAATGACTAACGACCATCAGAATCACGGTCGTTGATCAAAAATCAGGTCAAAAAAGCAATCTAGCAAAAATAGTCATTCTACCATTATTGGCAATTCGCTGCCTAGTCGACCGTATGGAAGCGTGCGAATAATATAATAAAATGATATTCGTTATTTATCTGGTTGATAATGCCAAAAAACACCGACCAATATCAACCTTAATTTGATAATATATTCAAAATATTACAGTATACATCCATATTAAGATGAGCAGCTAATAGGCATTTGCGGTACGTTCGGCGCCGGTGTACTCGTATCGAGATCAGTCGCGATATCTTGGACGTGATAAGGATTAGTTAGCAGGCGATAGACACGATCGACTTCTTCAAACTGACCTTGCTCTGCGGCAGTAATGGCACGCTGCGCCATACTATTACGCAAAACGTACACAGGGTTATTGGTCTGCATATCGTTGATTGCTTGCACGGTTGATGATTGCTCAACCTGTGCCAGATAACGTATAGACCAATCTTGCCACACTTGCTGTGCATCACTGCTTAATTCAGTAGTCATGGTAGTCAGTAATTTTTGCTCATATGGGTGATCGTTCGGCGTGACCAAACCGAGGAGCGCACGGAAACTATTGGTATAGTCGAGCAAGTTGTCTTCTAACAACGTTAACCATTCAAAAGCCAAGCTCAGGCTGTCGCTTCGGTGTGGTAGTCCAAGCTTGCGGCATAGACCTTGCTGATAATGCTGCATAAAGGTTGCTTCGTAAGGTGCCAAGCACTCAGAGAGCGTCTCACGGCTAATACCTTGCAGGCGCATAAAATGCGGCAGCCAAACGTTCAGATTCCAATGACCGATAGCAGGCTGGTTTTGGTAGGCGTAGCGACCAGTATGGTCAGAGTGATTGTTAATCCATGCAGGATTGAAGCGCTCCATAAAGCCAAACGGCCCGAAATCCAAAGTACTGCCTGTAATGGATAAGTTATCCGTGTTCATCACACCGTGAGCAAAGCCAATCAGTTGCCAGTCAGCAATCATGCGTGCAGTGCGCCCAACGACTGAGGTCAAAAACGCTGCTGTGGGGGCATCGCTATTGCGACACTCTGGATAATAAGTATCAATCATATAGTCGGTAAACTCACCGAGTAAGTCAGGTGCAAAGCTGGCAATCCATTCAACATGACCAAGGCGAATATGGCTATCAGCCACACGCATCAATGCCGCACCCGCTTCGATACGCTCACGGCGCACTCTCGTATCAGAGACAACAAAACCTAAGGCATTGGAAGAGGAGATACCAAGCTGCGTCAATGCGTGACCGCATAAGTACTCTCGAATCGTACTACGTAAGACCGCACGCCCATCACCCATGCGTGAGTAGGGTGTCAGGCCAGCCCCTTTGAGATGTAAGTCTTGAGGTTGTCCATTGCTATCGAGCACTTGCGCCATCAGCAAACCGCGTCCGTCACCCAGTTGCCCAGCCCATTGTCCGAACTGATGACCTGCATACGCCATTGCCAATGGTCTAAAGTCAGATGGCACATATTGACCACCCAATATCTCAACCCAATTGGTCATCAGATCTTCATTGTCTGCCCAACCTAATTGCTGTGCGACTTGGGTATTGAAGTGTCCAGCACGTGGAGTGTCCAGTGGCGTGGGCGGCTGCTCATGATAAAGGCGCGTGTCGAGATTGACATAAGTATTTTGATAACGCATACAGGCCGTTTCCATTAAAATATAAAAGTGAGAATGTCACTATAACATAGCACTCATATGGCATCGTTGCACTCTGTCCATCTCTTGTAATATCTAGCCAAAAAATAAAACTAGCTACTTTGGGTGAGCTGAGTTTAGTGGATTAGTTGGTTACTGTCACTAGGTTGGAGGTTGCAACGATTGAGCCTATATATTTCATCATTTACTACGATGATAAGATTATTAAAAGTAAAGGTAGTGACATAAACCATAAATTATAAACAAAAAAATCCCCCTATCTAGGGCAGATAGAGGGAAGGAGAAACCTGACAATTACGATAACTTATAAAAACCAGTTAGGCGGCTTTTTTGCTGATACCAATAGAGCGAAAAGCATTCTTTAGGTTATTATTATGCTCAAGAATTTTTTGCTCAATCTTAGCATAATCATGCTTGAGCTTATCATCAGCCTCGTGCAAGCGATCAGCGAACTCTGTCTTTTTGAGTTCAATCGTTTTTGCTTTTAGCGCCTGCCATTCTGCAACAGTCTGTGTAAAGGCATCATATTCAAACTTAATACGATCTTGGAAGCTCTTCATCGCGTGAGGAAGATCAATGCCACTGTTGTTAGCCGTATCAATTTGCTGCTGTGCTGTTTTGAACTGCATTTGAACTTCAGCATGTTTGATGGTCGTGTCATCGACCGTGCGCAGATCAGAGGTCAACCCAATCTTTGACAAACCAGCGATCAACCATTTGGTTGGGTCATACTGCCACCATTTTACGCCATTACGATAGTCGTATTGGAAGAAGTGATGGTAGTTGTGATAACCCTCACCCCACGTAAAGAGAGCCAAGAAGAAATTATCACGAGCGGTGTTGGTATCGGTATAAGGACGATTACCAAGCATATGACACAATGAGTTAATGAAGAAAGTAAAGTGATGCGTCAATACCAAGCGCAGCAAACCTGCCAACACAAGCGTGCCCCAAACATCACCCAACAACCAACCAATAGCCGCGACCAAACCAACGTTGGTGGCTAGTACCCATAGGCCATAATATTTATGCTGTACCTGTAGGACTTTGTCTTTGGTCAAGTCAGGAATGTTTTTGTAGTCAAAGTTGCCGCTAGGATAGTTACGTAGCATCCAGCCGATATGGCTGAACCAGAACCCACGTTTTGCTGAGTACGGATCGTCCATCACATCATCGACATGACGATGATGAACACGGTGACCTGAAACCCAGTCAAATGCAGACCCTTGTACCGCTAGGGTAGATCCAAGCAATAAAAAGTTTTTGACGATTGGATGCGCTTTGTAAGCACGGTGCGCCAACAGGCGATGATAACCGGCGGTGATGCTAATGCCAGTCCATACCATAAAGGCACCAAATACACCCCAGACAGGGGCGCTTACATCATGAGTAAACAAATACCATGGTGTAATGATAGCAGCAGCAATCGGCGTCGTTACCAAAAAAGTCGCTGGAATCCAGTTGATTGGCGCTTTTGTAAATTCAAACTCACGCATATCAATGCTTTGCTCTTTTGTCAGAACATCCGTTTGCTCAGAAGCGTTAGCGTAGTTGCGTTTTGCCGTAGGCTGCTCGTCAAGAGCCATATGCGCTTTCTTTTCATCAAAACGAGTCTTAAAACGCGTGACTTGAGTGCTGGCGTTCTTTACAAAGGTATCGCCAGATTTGATAGCGAAACGTAAGCCTTTAAGCGGTAAGCCAAGTGCTTTTTTTGCAATCATATAATATCCCTAACGGTATTAATTTAAGTCCCCATAGTACCTGAAAAAACATATAAAGTGAACACTTATACACTATAAAAATATTGCTAAATAACAATAACTTGTATGAATTATAGGCTGTATGAGTCAAAAATGCCGATAACTTGTCAGGCATTAAGGGGAAGTGTAAGTAACGCTATAGATATGTAGGGACTGTAAGGGTGAAAAAAGAGATTTATCTAAAAGTGAAAAATATGGATAGACGGTTCAAGGCAATAATAAATGACGTGGAAAGTCAGTAATAATCACGTCGGTATTCCAGCTTATAAGCTGTTCAATCGTATGGACATCATTGACCGTCCAAGCGCTTACAGGCAACCCATAACGGTGACTATGTTTGATAACGTCTTGTGTCAAAAGCGGATAATGAATACCTAATTGGATACAACCAAGCTGCAAAGCGGTGTTTGTCGCTCCTGCCAAGGCATCTGGCGTGCGAATCAATAATCCTCGCGGTATGCGAGATAATAGTTTGTGGCGTTG
Organism: Psychrobacter sp. C 20.9; assembly: GCF_001921765.1. Lineage (NCBI taxonomy): Bacteria > Pseudomonadati > Pseudomonadota > Gammaproteobacteria > Moraxellales > Moraxellaceae > Psychrobacter > Psychrobacter sp. C 20.9. The sequence continues at coordinate 201,514 of NZ_MRYC01000002.1, forward strand.
CAACCGATTATGCAGCTCCACATCAAAGCTGGTCAGCACCACTGGCAAGCTGGCAAGCGGTGTATCGATAAGCTCTTGCGCCAGTGCATTAACCAACACCGCATAATTGGTTCGATTGTGAGTTTTAATCTCAAGCTCAATCACCCTAAATCCTCTCAGTACAGGCGCTATATTGGCTAAAGTCATGATTGGCTGCCCGAATTGTAAGCGGCACTGAATCTCTGTAAGCCCGAGCTGATCAATACGCGACTGTTGACCGCACATACGCTCCAAATCATCGTCATGGAACACAATCAAGTGACCATCGGCATTCAGTTGAATATCAAATTCAACCCCTGCCAAGCCTTGTGAGGTTAGATTTTGAGAATACTTAAAGCCTGAAAAGGTATTCTCTAAACTCTCTCCGCGAGCGCCACGATGACCTAATAAACGCGTGTTTTTGAAATTTACCATATCACATGACTACTGACTGATTTTACGACTCATCATATATTGTCATGACATCAACGTCTAATAGAATTTGTGGCGTGACCAATATACTTTGTGTCTGATGTTTCTCTAGTATTTGTTATGTTTTTGCAACCAAACGCAGGTTTTACCCATAATGAGGGGCGCTATTTGTATATCCATGGGCTACACTAATGACCATTTCAACCAAACACCGTATAATGATGTGGTTTTCAAATCTATCGCAGACCGTTAATGACACCATTGTTTTATAAGTCTGCCATGCAGTTTGAGTGTTAAATATTGTCCATCAGTGGCGGTAAGAACCAGTAAATTGGGAGTAAAGTAAATATGAGCGTAGCAAATATAAGTTTGAGCAAGTGGCATAAAGTGGCTGGAATCGGAATAGTATGTAGTTTGGCGCTTGCAGGCTGTGATCGCTCAGAGAAAGAAGATACTGCCGATACGGCAGAGATAACGGAACAAGAGCCAGTAGCGACCGAAAGTGCCGTCGCTCCTGCTATCAATTGTGATGACCCGATGGTACAAGACCGTCTCAAATCTGCTTTAAAAAATACGCTCAACCAACAGGCACAAGCGTTGGCTGCTAATTATGCAAATGATGCCGAGATTAGTCTAGAAAGCGGCGTTGTCACTGAAAAAATCAATGGCGTGGTTATCGATGTGCAAAACGCTGCAATACTACAAAAAGCCAATGACAATGGTATGACAACGTGCCAAGCAAGTGTCAGCATGACACTGCCAAGTGAAGACTTGTATCAAGCCAGTCAAGTGCAAGCGGCTAACAATCAGCCAAGCCTGCAATCTCGTTTGGCGCAAGACAATATCCGTATCAATAACAACATGCTCGTTGATGACGCCTTTACTTATGTTGTCGGTACTCAAGGCGGGCAAGTGCGCACGCGTATTGCTGGACAGCCAGCGTTGATTACTGTGGTTTCAGATGTGATGGCAGGCTCTGTGTTGAAATCTGCGATGGATGAGGAGCGTGCTGAGCGCCGTGCAGCAGCCCAAAGCAGTAACAATAATACTCAAGCAGCACCCGCTCGTCAGCAGCCTAGAACCATCACGCCAGTTGAGCCAATTCGTCCTACTGAACCTGCGACGCCGCCAACCATCAATAAACCGACCAGCAACCAAAACAGCTCGACAGAAAACAATCAAGCAGCGGCTACTACTGAGACCAAAAAACCAGTAACGCCAGCGACGCCAAAATCCGTGCCGAAAGATGAAACCATCGATATGGTCATCATTGAAGATGATAGCGCTACTTACTAATTTGCAATTTTATGAGTAGTTAGCAACTGGTAGTCGATAGATATTGCTAAGTAATAAAAACCCCGTAACATGAGTGCTGCGGGTTTTTTTATAATCGAAAAATCAACCTAGGTCAGAGGGTGCTAGCAATATTAGGTTTGATTCATTAGCGATTGTCAGCGAAGTTTTGCAAGACTTGACTGTCCCATAGTACTTCAGAGACTTGTTCGGGATCTGTACAAAAGCGCGCAGCGACAAACAACCAATCAGATAAACGATTGATAAAGCTGATGGCAGTGCGCCGTATGGCTGCTGGGCGCTGCTCCTGCAATAACACAGCTTGGCGCTCAGCTCGGCGACACACACTACGTGCTACATGCAACTGGCTCACCAGTACAGAGCCTGTGGGTAAAATAAAGTCTTTCAGTGGTGGCAGCGAGGTATTCATCATATCGATTTGTTGCTCTAGCCATTCGATATGGGTGGCATTGACGCCCTCATATTCTGGCATGGCAAGCTCACCGCCGATATTGAACAATAGATGCTGAATAATAACTAAGGCTTGAGAAAAATCCTTGCTGATAGATTGGCCTTTGTTTCTTTGTAGTTGAGCACGCACCAGTCCGATATGTGAGTTGAGCTCGTCGATATCACCCATGACACCGAACAGATTGTCAGCTTTACTGAGTCGACTGCCATCAGCCATACCCGTGCTGCCATCATCTCCAGTACGCGTGTATATTTTGCTTAATCGATTGCCCATCTTTATATCCTTAACGGTTTTTATGATTGAATGGTGGTAGTTGCCTGCTCATTGTAGTATTTTACGCCTGTTTTCGCTAAGATAATGGGTTACGTTAAAATTATAATCATATCATCGGTACGGCTTGCTTACTTGCTGCGGCTGATATTTTCAATCTATTTATTATATTTATGCTAAAAGGCTCTTTTATTATGACCACACCACTTGCAGATGCGATGTCTCAACTTGCTATTTATGACTCACTGACTGGCGGCAAGCGTCCGTTTGAACCACTCAAAGCAGGGAAAGTGGGTATGTATGTGTGTGGTATGACCGTCTACGACTATTGTCATATCGGGCACGCTCGAATGATGATTGGGTTTGATATGGTGGTGCGCTGGCTCACCCAATTGGGTTATGACGTCAATTACGTGCGCAATATCACTGATATTGATGACAAAATCATTGCGCGCGCCGCCGAGAATGGCGAAGAGATTGGAGCGTTGACCCAGCGCTTTATTACAGCGATGCATGAGGATTTTGCAGCCCTTGGCTGCTTGGCACCTGATGCGGAGCCGCGCGCGACTGATCATATCGATGATATGCAAACCATGATTGAGACGCTGGTCACAGGTGACTATGCATATGCAGGCGACAATGGCGATGTCTACTATGCTGTCGATAGTTTTGCGGATTATGGCAAATTATCGAAGCGCAATCTTGATGAGATGCAGGCAGGTTCACGTGTCGATGTCGAAAATGATAAGCGCAACCCATTTGACTTTGTGCTTTGGAAAGCGGCGAAACCTGATGAGCCGCAGTGGGCGTCACCTTGGGGACAGGGGCGTCCGGGTTGGCATATTGAATGCTCGGCCATGTCGACCAAGTGCTTGGGCAATACCTTTGATATTCATGGCGGCGGTCACGACTTGCAGTTCCCGCATCATGAGAATGAAATTGCCCAGTCTGAGGCAGCGACGGGTTGTGAGTACGCGCGTAACTGGATGCACGTCGGGTTTATCAATGTTGACGGCGAAAAAATGTCCAAGTCGTTGGCTAATTTCTCAACCATTCGCGATGTTATAGCAAAATACTTGCCTGAAACGGTGCGTTTTTTCTTATTATCAAGCCATTATCGTAGCCAGGTAAATTTTTCAGATAGTGCATTAGATGAAGCTCATAATAGCCTAAGCAGATTATACAACGCGTTAAAACTGGCTGAGCAGCAAAAAGGGCAGACAATCACAATCGATGATCGCATCATGACAGACGCCTATAATACGGCTGCTGGACAAGATTTTATCAAAGCCATGAATGATGACTTCAATAGCTCAACAGCGATTAGTGTTTTATTTGGTCTGGCACGCGACATCAATAAAGCCATCAAAGCTGAAGAAGTCGAGACAGCATGGCAGTTGGCACAGCAATTAAAAGCATTGGCGCAGGTGTTGAATATCTTACAACAACCTGTGCAGCAGTTTTTGCAAGCGGTGATTGGTGATAAAGCAGAAGATGGTTTGACTGATGCGGCTATTGAAGGGTTAATCGTCGAGCGTGCAGATGCCAAAACCAACAAAAACTTTGCGCGTGCTGATGAAATACGTGAGCAGCTAAAAGAGGCTGGTATTGAGCTTGAAGACAGCCGCGCTGGTACAACATGGCGCCGCGCATAGATATATAGACGCTGTGCATCAGATTACATACGCATGCTAATAAATTAAGTCAGCTCACGCTGGCTTTTTTTTGCAGAGTGCATTAGGTTAAAGCATACCGAATGCACTTTTTATATCCATTCCTTTTATATCCGTTCCTTTTGTAGACCAGTGGCTTTGAAAATATGAATACTCTTAAAAATAGTAATGCTGATGATCGTGGCATAGCAATGGATATTGACGGTGGTCACCGCCGCGATGTAGAGCGTAATAATATCCGCTACAATGCACTGCAGGTAGTTTTAGGGTTTCTTATTATAGCCATCAGCGCTATCTATATACCTGCCAGTGCGGCAAATGAGGAAGGCCGCTCACAAGTCGCTAGCAAACCTGACAATTTGGCTGAGTACGCTGTCCAACAAATAAATACAATCAAAGACGAAAATATTAGCGTCTCTGGTATTACCGAAGAGATATTTGATCCCACTGAGCGTAGCGCGGTACAGCAAGCAGGGACGTTGCAAGGTGACATGGGACTGACAGGGGAGTATAGCGAGAATTACTACTTACTCAACAAGCTCAATGTCGGGTTACCACCATTAGCTGAGCCACCAAATTTGGCGACGCCGCTTGCGACTTTGGGGTTTTTTCAATCTGCGGTGATGAAGCAGCAGTATGATTTGGCCGCTTATGCACTCAATATGAATCTGATTGATGAGAAAAACCAGCGTACCCGTTCGCTTGATTTGACCAAGCAGCTTGATTTTCTACTATCCGAAAAAGAGCTATACGTATTTGATGATATGCCCGATCGTCCTGATGGTCTGATCGAACCACCACTGGGTAACGACAGTAGTGTTATGGGTATCCCTAGACGCTCTATCCAGCTGGGTTATATCGAGTACCGAGAACGTCGTGTTCCTGTTTACTTGGAGCGGGTAAGGGTAGGTGATCAGGCGCCAGTTTGGATGTTCTCTGCGCAGACAGTGGGTAATATTGAAAATCTTTATAAACAATATCATCCATCGGAGTTTGAGCGTTATCTACCTACTTGGTTAAAATTCCAATTTTTTGGTATTGCCTTATGGGAGTTTTCAGCGCTCATCCTGTTTTTCTTATTTACTATGGGCGTAGGTTGGATACTAAGTAAAAGCACGGAAAAACTCATCAGCCGTTATGTTGATAATGAAAAATACAACATCTCTGCTGGCAGTGCCAATGGCGTGGCAGATTTGGCCAATAAGCTAACCGTGCCTTTGACCTTTACCATCAGCTTCTCGCTCGTTTTTACCTTAGTTTCTGGTGGTTTTCCTTATCTAGATGCAGTGGCTTCATCAACCCGTCCGCTGATTTGGACGGGGTTGGTATTTAGTACGATGTGGCTAGGTATTCGTACTATTAATTTTTTTGCCAATCGTTACCAAGACATGCAGATTGAAAACCTAGGAGAGGAGCATTTTGATAAAGTGCGCCGTCGTCGCACTTATGTGTCGATATTCCGCCGCGTTTTCATTTTTGTCATGATATTGGGTAGTATCTGGATAGGACTGAGTGAGTTTGCCAACATGGAAGGTCTTGGCAAAACCTTACTGACTTCAGCTGGTATTGCTGGCGTGGTTATTGGTATCGCCGCTCAGCCTATATTGGGTAACATCATTGCTGGGGTGCAGGTGGCAGTGACGCAGCCTGTACGGATTGGCGATAGCGTGATAATGGATGGTAATTTCAGTACTGTGGAAGACTTGCGTTACACTTATGCGGTACTCAAAACATGGGATAAGCGTCGATTAATTGTGCCGATGCGCCAGTTGATCACTGAAAGGGTAGAGAACTGGTCACATACAGAAGTGCATCAGACCTGTCCTGTGTTTTTATACATTGATTATGGTGCAGATATAGAGGCCATTCGCCAGCAGTTTATCTCAGTAACTAAAGATAATGAGCTTTGGGACAACGAAACTGAGCCCGAAATATTTGTCGTTGAAGTGACAGAAAACACCATTCAGCTGCGCGGTGCTGTTTCAGCAGTAGGTCCCATAGAAGCATGGACGCTTGCTTGCGAAGTGCGTGAGCAGATGCTTGGCTACTTGCATCAGCAGCAAAACAAGTATTTGCCGACAGAGCGTTTTACGTTAACAGAAAGTCTGTAACGTTCAGGGAGAGCTATTCGCTATAAAAAAGCGTCATTAAACATATAGTGTATGTTTATTATCGATGAAGACGTATTTGTGTAAAATAATCTGACAAATATAGTATGTCAGAGAGGTGCTTATTTGTTATAATGTGGCGTTATTTTTATAGGATAACTGAGTGGTTAGCCATGAGTCAGCACTGTGTATGCAGTTGCAGTGATTGATATGCCTAACTCTGAGCTCCTACCCATCAAAATAACCACCACTAGGGGTCTGTATGTTGCGAATTGTCGATGAAGCCTTAACCTTTGATGACGTTTTATTATTGCCAGCCTATTCTGAAGTTCTGCCAAAAACTGCCGATCTGTCTACCCGTTTGACCAAAAACATCACGCTAAACCTTCCGCTGATCTCTGCGGCTATGGATACAGTAACCGAGTCTGAGATGGCCATTACTATGGCACAGCTTGGCGGCATGGGTATCTTGCACAAGAGTATGGATATCGAAAAGCAAGCAACACAAGTACGCCGCGTCAAAAAATTTGAAGCGGGTACGGTTGTTGACCCAATCACGGTACATCCAGAGATGACGATTGGTGAATTGCTACGCTTGACGCAAGACAATAATATCTCAGGCGTACCTGTGGTCGAAAAGGGTACAGATAACGTAGTAGGTATCGTGACTCACAGAGATTGGCGTTTTGAGACCAACTTGTCATTGCCAGTTAGTCAGATCATGACACCAAAAGAACAGTTGGTCACCGTACATGAAGGTGAGAGCAACGAAAACATCAAAAGATTGCTGCACGAGCATCGCATCGAAAAAGTCATCGTTATCGACGACAACTTCCGCTTACGTGGCTTGATTACGGTCAATGATTTTGCCAAAGCCGAAAACAATCCAAATGCGTGTAAAGACGAGAAAGGTCGTCTGCGTGTCGGTGCAGCGGTTGGTACAGGTGCAGACACACAAGCACGCGTCGAAGCGTTAATCGCTGCTGATGTTGATGTGATCGTAGTGGATACGGCGCATGGTCACTCAAAAGGCGTGATTGACAAAGTCTCTTGGATCAAGAAAAACTATCCGCATGTTCAAGTTATCGGTGGCAACATCGCAACAGGCGAAGCGGCACTTGCACTACGTGATGCTGGCGCTGATGCGGTAAAAGTCGGTATCGGCCCTGGATCTATCTGTACCACGCGTATCATTGCAGGTATCGGTGTACCACAAATATCAGCCATCGATAATGTTGCTAGTGCATTAAAAGACAGTATTCCATTAATCGCTGACGGCGGTATCCGCTACTCAGGTGATATGGCAAAAGCGATTGCGGCTGGTGCATCGTGCATCATGGTAGGCTCCCTGATGGCTGGTACAGAAGAGGCACCAGGTGAAGTTGAGCTGTTCCAAGGCCGTTATTACAAAGCTTACCGCGGTATGGGTAGTTTGGGTGCAATGTCAGGATCAAACGGCTCATCGGATCGTTATTTCCAAGATGCCAAAGATGGCGTAGAGAAGCTCGTACCAGAAGGTATTGAAGGCCGCGTTCCTTACAAAGGACCTGTCGCTGGTATTGTCAACCAATTGGTTGGTGGCTTACGCTCATCAATGGGCTATACAGGTTCTGCAACTATCGAAGATATGCGCACCAACCCACAGTTTATCAAAGTCACATCAGCAGGCATGAAAGAGTCGCATGTTCATGATGTACAGATCACTAAAGAAGCGCCGAACTACCGTGTAAACTAATCGGTATTTTATAGCTCTGCACTGTTTGAGAACTGGCTCAGTTGCAGAGCTGTAGTGACGTTGAGATACAAACAGCCAACAATGCTCTGTTATTGTTGGCTGTTTTTTTTGTAGAATATAAAAGCATATTATTACAATAGCAGTATTGCCTGCGTATACGCTTGGCCTTTTATTTTTAGAACTGAGGAACATACATAATGAGTTACTTTGGCACTGATGGTATCCGTGGAAAATTTGGTGAATTGCCTATTACCCCTGACTTTATTTTAAAACTGGGTTATGCGACTGGACAGGTGCTCATAGAAGCCAACGAAAATTCTACGCGCAAACCAAGTGTGGTCATCGGCAAAGATACTCGTCTCTCAGGTTATGTCATTGAAGGTGCTCTGCAAGCAGGTTTTAACGGGGCTGGCGTCGATGTTTATATGCTTGGTCCATTACCGACGCCAGCGATTGCACATTTGACTCGCAGTTTTAATGCCGATGCGGGTGTGGTTATCTCAGCGTCACATAATCCTTATTATGATAACGGCATCAAGTTCTTCTCAGGTAGTGGCAAAAAAATCAGTGATGAGATGCAGATAGCAATTAATGACAGATTAACGGCAATCATGAGTGATGCTAATGGTAACAATGCCACGATGCCTATCCTTGACCCTGCAAACCTAGGCAAAAACCGCCGAATTGACGATGCAAAAGGTCGATACATTGAATTTTGCAAAGGCAGCTTCCCATATCAGTATGATCTTAGCCATCTGACCGTCGTGGTTGATTGTGCCAATGGTGCAGGCTATAGCGTCGCACCTAGAGTCATGCGGGAGCTTGGTGCTAATGTTATCGCTATCAATAACACTCCAGACGGCATCAATATCAATGCTGAGTGTGGCTCTACCCATCCTGAAGGTCTGCAAAAAGCGGTGCTTGAGCATGAAGCAGATGTTGGTATCGCATTAGATGGTGACGGCGATCGCATTGTGATGGTTGATGAGACAGGTAAGCTGGTTGATGGTGACGGTATCTTATATGTGCTCGCGACCCAAGGACTCACCAAAGCGCAAGGCGTCGTTGGTACGCTTATGAGTAATATGGGATTAGAGTTGGCACTAAAGGCGGCTGACATTGATTTTACTCGTGCAAAAGTAGGCGACCGCTATGTCATGCAAGACCTCGAAGCCAATGGCTGGATACTAGGCGGTGAGCCGTCTGGACATATTCTGTGCCTGGACAAAAGCCGTACAGGCGATGCGATCATAGCAGGGTTGCAAGTATTGGCTGTGATGCAAGCGCAAGGACGTGCACTGAGTGAGCTGGTCGAAGGGTTTGACGTACTACCACAGAAGCTGGTCAATGTACGCTTGTCTCAGATGCAAGACCCATACAAGCATGAAGAACTGGTCGCCGCTTTTGACAAAGCACAGACGACTTTAGAAGGTCGTGGTCGTCTTCTTATTCGCCAATCAGGTACAGAGCCTATGATTCGAGTCATGGTTGAGTCCGATGATGAGATAGAGTGTGATGTGATGGCAAATGATTTGGCTGATCATATCAAGTCGGTATTAGGCTAATAGTATTCAAAGCTTAATATTCAAAGCTTAATATTCAAAGCTTAGCACTCAAGATTACAATGTTGAAATGTCATAATTTTATAATAAGGAATGACCATGAGCATGGACTTTACCGACCAACGCCTTTCATATGAAAAAGGCGCGCTTGATCAACAGTCAGTACCAGCGTCACCATTTGAGCTCTTTAAGGCTTGGATGGATGAGGCAATAGCGCAAAAAGTGCAAGAACCTTATGCTATGAGTTTGGCAACTTGCGGTGCAGACAATAAACCTAGCGTCCGTATCGTGTTACTGCGTGAAATTACGGATACAGGTATTGTTTTTTATACCAATTATGACAGCGCGAAAGGACAGGACGTTGTAGAAAACCCCAATGTTGAAGCGCTGTTTTTTTGGCATGAGCTGGAGCGCCAAGTTCGCATTAGCGGTCGTATTGCTAAAATTGACGCTGAAAAATCTGCTACCTATTTTCAAAAACGTCCACATGATAGCCAAATAGGTGCTTGGGTCAGTCAACCGCAAAGTGGTGAAGTCGCCAATCGTGAGGTGATGGAGCAAACGTTCGAGCAACTGCAAGCAGAATATGCAGATGGTATTAGCGTACCAACACCAGCGTTTTGGGGTGGGTATGAGATTACGGTTGAAAAAATCGAGTTCTGGCAAGGTCGCGCCAACCGTATGCATGACCGCATCGTATATACGCAAGATGATGATAGCCAAAGCGCTGAAAGCTGGACGACCAAGCGTCTACTACCATAGTGTTTGGCTGATTTTGAAATCCTAGCTCATTTAAAAATATAAAAAATCCACTCTATATCCAGTTTCTCGGGTATTTAGAGTGGATTTTTTATATCAGTTATTTGCTTTATTTGGCTTTATTTGGCATTGGTATCGACATCCACAGAAACGGACATACCAGGACGCAAGCGTGCAAGCTCAGGTTGGTTCGGATCCAAGTCGATACGTACTGGGATGCGCTGCGCAATTTTTATATAGTTACCTGTCGCAGGATTGGCGGCACCTGCACTAAACTCACTGCCAGTGGCTGGTGAGATGTTGCTCACATGACCTGTGAATTTGGCACCGCCAAGCGCATCCACATGAATAGTAGCTGGTTCGCCGATTGCCATACTAGCTATTTGGGTTTCCTTAAAGTTTGCGATAATCCAAATGCCTTTTGGCACGATATACATGAGCTGGGTGCCTGCGCTAACGTACTGGCCTTCTTTGACACTGACTTGGCTCAGCTGACCGGACTCAGGGGCTGTGATGATCGTATTATCGAGATTAATTTGTGCTTGCTTCACACCTGCCTCAGCACTTTTGATATTTGCGTCCAGCGAGGGTTGGGTGCCACTGGTTTTGGCGCGGTTTTGTTGCGCGGCTTGTAAATTGGCTTCAGCCTGTTGCACACTTGCCTGTGCTTGAGCCAGCTTTGCTTTGATATGAGCCACTTCTGCTTTTGATACCGCACCGATAGCATCTAAGCCCTGATAGCGATTGACGTCTTCACGAGCGCTCTCGACATTGATTTTGGCACTATATAAGTCGGCTTTGCGTGCTTCGATTTGTGCTTGGCTAGATTGCGTGTCTTGGTCATTGGTAGAGCGGCTGGTGATCGCCACTTCAGTATTGGCCTCGGCTTGTTCAAGTTGCTGCTGAAACGTTCGATCATCTATTTTTATCAGTAGATCGCCCGCTTTTACATCAGCAAAATCCTGCACCGCCACTTCGGTGACATAGCCGGAAACTTGCGGACTAATAATAGTGGTTTGACCTTTGACAAAGGCGTTATTGGTTTGTTGCACCGTAGGCGTAAATGGTGGCAGCTTCCAAGCATATAAAATCAAGGCCACACCAATGACAATCAGCGCAATCAATAATCCCAAATTTAGATAGGATTTTTTCTTGGGAGACCAGCCAGCCGTATTTGATATCGGCTCTTTTGGCGGCATAGGCGTTTCATTATCATCGTCTTGATTTTCTATAGAGCCTTCTACAGAGTTATCCTCACGCACGCTATCAGGCGTATCAGTAGCTGCTTGTATCTCGGATGTATCCGTTTTCTTTTGCGTAGCGCTTGTAGCGGTCTCTACTGGAGCCGTAGCAGACTCTGTACGTGTGTCTGTTGCTGGAGCATCAGTTGACGTCTGAGGTATTTTATTAAGCTCATTTGGTTTTTCTTGGCTCATGACATGCTCCTAAATGTTAATAAGCAGATATCTGATTGGTCTGACTATAAATAAATATGATAAAAAATCACTAAGATAATAAGTTGAATTATTTTGTTTCGCGCATCTTGGCGATGACGGCGAGCTCTTTGGCCAGTGGATTGCGCTTGTGGTAGCGGTTATAAAGATAATTGAGCAGCAAAATAATCGTAACGGCAGTAGCAAGACAGGCCATCAGAAAAAACAGGTCGCTGTATGCTGCGACCGTTGCTTGGCGCTGAATGCCTTGCAGTACTTGGCTAACTGCACCGATATTTGCTTGGGCCGCGTCAGTGGTCTGATTCGACAGCATGTTACGAGTGCCTGCCACCTGGGCGCTAAATGCAGGATCGCCCAAATTCAATGAGCTGACCATATCTGCATAATGCATTTGTGTACGAATGGTCGTAAAGGCCTGAATGGCTGCCGCACCTGCCAGTCCGCCAACTGTTTGGGAGATGCCAAAAATCACTGAAAAACTAATAATATACGCAGGGCCACTGCCAATAGCCCGCAAAAACCCTTCAAAAACCAAAGGCCCCATGAAATACACCGCGGCAAAGGCAATCAAAAACTGGCTGAGATAAAACGTATAGGGTGCTGAATTAATAGACACACCAACATCCATCCAAGAACCTAAGGCAATCAATGCCACTGCAAAAATAACAGGTCGGCGCAAATCCATCGCATTGGTACTAAAAATACTAATAATCAAAGCCAGTGCACTGGCGGCTATAATAACAGCATAAAAAGTGACCAACTGATCGTTACCGTAGCCGAGGTTAGCGAGCAATCCTGCCGCTCCGACGTTTTGCTCAGATAGCAAAATCCGCATGACAGCGCCCGTCACCATGAATGCAATAATATTGCGGCTACGCATCCAGCGCACTTGTAGCATCGGATTTTTGCGATGCGTCTCAATCCATAACGCGATGCTAATCCCGACGATAGCAATCATCAGTGGATAGACGAGCCAAGGTGTCGTCCACCATAAAATTCGACCCTGTACCAAAACGACAGCCAATGCAGCCAGACCACTAGCGAAAAAACCAAAGCTTACAAAATCCAATTTCTCAAATACTTTTTCTGTATTCCCTGGTGGTAGCTCTAATATATTAATCAGCCCAAAACAAATCAGCGCCAGACCAAATTGAAATAAAAATAAGTTTTCAAGCTGACCGTCGATGGCGAGGTAGGGCGAGATGACACGTGATAATGGAATACCAAACTGTACCAAACCAAAACCCAATATCAGACCACTAGTACGTTTGACGGTTGGCATACCCTGAAGACAATAAAACAAGCCCAATACGGTCATACCACTTGCCACCATACCACTAAGTCCCCTAGCGACAATCTCTAAATAATAGGGCTCAATGCTAATATTAGGTGTGTCTAACAAGTGGCTGCTGATCAGCCACTGTAGACTGGTGGCGGCTAACAAAAATGACAGGGTGATTTTGCTAAAAAGCGACATGCCAAATTGCTGACGAATTTTGTACAGCAGAACGGTGATACAGGCATTGGTCATATTATAACTGACCGATATCCAACCACCTTCAGCTGGCGTTAAGCCTAGCTGACCCTGAATTTGCGTCAGGTTGGCGACAAGTAGACCATTTTGGAAGCTGGCTGTGAGACCCACAAAAATCCCAATAAGCAAATAAAACACTTTACGGCGTGCCGGATGGTCAGGATTGGCTGGAGAGCCCACCATTATTGGCTGTTCGTGGGGCTTAAACTGGTATTCGTTACTCATGGGCGTACCACAATCTGTATAAGGAAATAGAGTGATATAGGACAGATGCCAGACGGGGAGTCAGGTCAGTGTAATTGGTATTTATAGCGTGAAAAGCCAGTCAACTCACTGATGGTATCTGAAAGATAACCCAAAAAATTCAGAAAGGATTTTATCATAACTTTTATCGTGCTTTTGTCATCGACACGTAATTGATGGATGGTGCTGAACAATTTGTTTGGTTGCTCTATAGCTTAATGCTCTCATATGACATTGATGACTATAATTCGATGGTTATTCATGCAATCATAAAATAAAGCACGCATAAAAAACAGCTCTATACAGAGCTGTTTGTGTGTATCGGAAAATTGGTCTGTCAATTATGATGCAATGCTAAACAGATTGATCGTACTTAGCCTCTAGCTGCATAGCGCGCTGATAGCTATCGAGACTGGCAAGCGCTTCAGCATACTGCCTGATATGTGGATAAGCGTCGAGTTTTTGACGCTTAGCGAGAATGATTAAGTCAAATGACAACATAAAGTCAGCACCACTTAGCTTATCACCCACAATAAATGACTTACCTTCAACCGAAGCATCGAGATATTCAAACAATCTGGTTTTTTCTGTATCGATATAGCCATTCAAAAACTCATTGTCATCAATGCCTGCTTTTTTGGTAAATAGCTCAAGCATTAATGGCAACATCAGCGAGCTTTCTGCAAAGTCGATCCACTGCAGATAATATCCATAATCTGAACTATCTGTAGCAGGGCGCAGACGCTCTGGCGCAAATCGTTCGATCAATAACTCCGTAATGGCCCCTGATTCAGCATAAATTTGGCCGTCCATCTCGATAACCGGAGATTTACCGAGTGGGTGAACTGCCTTCAGAGAATCTGGTGCCAAATGAGTCTTGGCATCGCGCTGATGACTGACCACTTCATAAGGTACGCCTAGCTCTTCTAAGAGCCATAGCGTACGTAATGAACGTGATTGATTGAGATGATGTAAGCGAATCATGGTATCGACCTTATTGCGTAGTGAATTTGACTAACCTTTCAGCTTCGCCATTAGACGCTTAGCAGCTTCTTCTGATGATGCAGGGTTTTGACCTGTGATTAGTAAACCATCTTCAACAACAAACGATTCCCAATCAGCTGCTTTTTCGTAGTTACCGCCATTGGCTTTCAATGCGTCTTCTACTAAGAACGGTACTACGTCTGTTAGGCCAACTGCGTCTTCTTCAGAGTTAGTAAAACCAGTAACGGTTTTACCTTTTACTAAGTACTCGCCATCGACTTTAACGTTTTTAAGTGCTGCAGGAGAATGACAAACAAAAGCAACAGGCTTGTCTTGCTTAACAAAAGTCTCGATCAGATTGATAGAGTTTTTATCTACTGCCAAATCCCACAATGGTCCATGACCACCAGGATAAAATACTGAATCGAAATCTTCAGCGTTCATATCAGCAAGTTTTTTGGTATTAGCCAGATGCTCTTGAGCGTCTTTATCGTCTTTAAAACGAGTGGTATCTTTGGTTTGCGTGTCTTCTGTGTCACTACTAGGATCTAGTGGTGGCTGACCGCCAGCTGGAGAAGCTAGAGTTACATTTACGCCAGCGTCAAGAAATGCGTAGTAAGGAGCAGCAAATTCTTCTAGCCAAAAGCCAGTTTTCTTACCAGTATCGCCTAAACGGTCATGAGAAGTTAGTACCATTAAAATGTTCATAATTATCCTTGTTTATTATTTATGTGTTAGTAACTAGATAGCCAACAGTCATAAGTTTTACGTTACATCATTAGCCGTTTTTACTTAATTAGCCTAAATGCAAATAATGACTGTTAGCATTATTCCTGCTTCAGACGTAACTTTCAGTAGTGATCTTAGCAAGTTGTGTTGTTAAGTTGTTATTAACAATAGTTATTACCTATCGTCAATTACTTAACAGTCAATTATTTAACATAAGTTACTGAACGTCAGAGACCTTAACCACTGTTTTACCAAAGTTATCACCGTTTAACATACCGACAAAGGCTTTTGGTGCATTGTCTAGACCATCAGCGATGTGTTCTTTGGTTTTGACGTCGCCTGACTCTACCCATTTGCTCATGGTCTCTAAGAACTCTGGGAAATGATCGCCATACTCTTCAAAGATAATGAAGCCTTTGATGGTGAGGCGGCGGCTTAAGATAAGGCCAGTCAATACGCTCAAACGATCTTTACCTTCAGGCAGTTCGGTCGCATTGTACTGGGCAACAAGGCCACAGACAGGAATGCGAGCATGAGCATTCAGTAAAGGCATGACCGCATCAAACACGTGCCCACCGACGTTTTCGTAATAGATATCGATACCATCTGGGCACGCTGCTTTTAATTGCTCAGCAAAGTCATCGGCTCTGTGGTCGATACAGACATCAAAGCCAAGCTCGTTGACCGCGAAATCGCATTTCTCTTTACCGCCTGCTACACCAACAGTGCGAAGGCCATATTGATTACCCACTTGACCGACCGTAGCACCGACAGGTCCAGTGGCTGCAGCGACAACTAACGTTTCGCCTTTCTGTGGTTTGCCGATATCAGTCAGACCCATGTAACCAGTGAAGCCGGGCATACCTAACACACCTAAACCATAAGAAGGGTTTGCCATGTTTTTGTCCAGTTTCAGGACGCCTTCGCCATCACTGACACTGTAGTCCTGCCAGCCGGAATTTGATACGACCAAATCACCGACAGCAAATTTATCGATATTAGACTCAACCACTTGCGCGACTGTACCACCCATGATGACGTCACCGACTGCTAATGGGTCTGCATAGCTTTTTGCATCGCTCATACGTCCACGCATATATGGGTCTAATGACAGATATACCGTGCGTAATAACATCTCGTTATCGTTTGGCGTTGGAATGTCGCTGGTTGTCAGATCAAAGTTGTCAGGTTTTGGCTCGCCAGTTGGGCGGCTGGCAAGTTTGATTTGACGGTTGGTTTGTTGATTCTGCTCTTTATCGAAGCTCATAGTAGGACTCCTTTATATTTATTCATTGTCATTATTATAGAGGTATTAGATGTAGTAACTACTCAGCATTGAACTGAATAGCTACTATAAATAGCATAACGATATGTAGTTATTGTTACTGTCGCGATTTTTCTTATAATTCTTCTGATAGTTCTTGCTATATCGCTTATTAAGACGCTTTGCTAGTTACAGCACGCTGTAAGATACGACGTGAGACGTCTAAGTCGTTTTTGCCGTGCTCACCAAGTTTGACCATGTTATGTGCATCGAGTTGCTTGATAATTGGATCAATCGCTGACTCAGTCAAATCGACGTCTTCTAAGCTCACTGGCAAGCCAAGTTCGCGGAAGAAGTTTTCAGTATAGACAATGGCCGTTTCGATGATGGCATCGTCGTCTTGGTCAGTATCAGTGATGTTCCATACGTTACGTGCGTACTGGAGTAGTTTTTCTTTTTTGCTTTCTTTTAGCTCACGCATGACCGATGGCAACACGATGGTCAAGGTACGTGCATGATCGATGGCGTGTAGTGACGTAAGCTCATGACCAACCATGTGAGTTGTCCAGTCTTGTGGTACACCAGTACCAATCAAGCCATTCAATGCCATGGTTGCTGTCCACATAATGTTCTTACGTGTTTCTAGGTTGTCTGGATCTTGCTTAACCACTAGGCCTTCATCAATCAAGATTTTGAGCAAGCTTTCAGCAAAAGCGTCTTGAACCTTGGCATTGACTGGGTAAGTTAAATACTGTTCCATCACATGGACGAATGCATCAGCCACACCATTCATAACCTGACGTTCAGGTAATGTAAGGGTTTTTACTGGATCTAGGATTGAGAATTTAGGGAAGGCCAGTGGGTTACCAAATGGCAGTTTCGCTTGACGTTCGCTATAGTTAATTACGCCGCCTGAGTTCATCTCAGAACCCGTTGCTGGGATAGTTAATACTGCACCTAGGTCAATAGCAGAATCGATGTTCTTGCAATAGCCCGTTAGCGCGTCCCAAGCTTGGTTACGTGAGACCGTACCATCTTCTTCAGTTAATGAAGATACGAGTGCCACAAATTTACTGCCGTCAATCACAGAACCACCGCCAACTGCTAATAAGAAGTCGATGTTGTGCTCATTCACCATATCGGCTGCTTTTAATAGTGTGGTGAATTCTGGGTTAGCCTCGATACCACCAAATTCAAATACAGTACGGTTACCGCTTGCCGATAATGCAGTTTTTACTTCATCTAAAGTACCGGTACGCTGTGCTGAACCACCACCGTAAGTAATAAGAACGCGAGCGTCAGTAGGCACTAGGTCTGATAACTGTTCGATTTGAC
The DNA here is from genome assembly GCF_001921765.1 of Psychrobacter sp. C 20.9. Classification (NCBI taxonomy): domain Bacteria; kingdom Pseudomonadati; phylum Pseudomonadota; class Gammaproteobacteria; order Moraxellales; family Moraxellaceae; genus Psychrobacter; species Psychrobacter sp. C 20.9. The sequence continues at coordinate 219,379 of NZ_MRYC01000002.1, forward strand.
CTTCACCAAAAACGATGCGGACTGGGTTGTAGTATTGAAAGTTATTCATAAAATTCCTAATGTTGATAAAAATGGTTCCGTCAAATATGTTGACGTTAAACAAATAATGGTAATCAATGCTTATTTTATATTTGCTCTAAAGCTTGATGCGCATTGTACACCAATTAGACCAGTCGTCTAGTTATTCTTTATAAATGATTACAAAACTCTCATACAACGTTTTTATCAAGCATTAGGTTTTTAAATAAAAATATGATGTGTGGGCGCAAACATAAGCCCCCAATTTAGGAGGCTGCAATATCAAGACCATTACTGTTTATTATCAACGTCCCATTTGAGTCGTCGTCATTTGCCAAATTTCTGCTAGGGGTGTATTCGTTTGGCTGATCTTAGCCATTAGGCTGGCACCAAGCCACGCGAAATACCAACGTTTGGCCATACTCTCAGCTGAGATATTGTCGTGACGAGGGACCGAGCCATCTATCCAGCCTGCCTTGATCTGCTCAGCGAGCCACATGGTCGTTTGTTGATAGCCGGTATCAAGTGCTTTACGCATGGTTTCTGACATATCAGCCACTTCTGCGCTTAGCTTCACTACCAAGCATTTCTCGTGATCACAGCCGTTCTGCTGGGTGTCGTACCAGTTTTGGAAGTAATCATATAGCTTTTGCTGCGCCGTGACATCTTGAGCGTCAATAAGATTCAGACGGGTTTTGTACAGACTAAAATAATGATGAATAATGGCTTCACCAAAGGCTTCTTTTGAGGCGAAATAATGATAGAAGGAGCCTTTAGGTACACCTGCTGTATCCAATATTTGCTTGAGACCGACAGCCGTAAAGCCTTTTTTGGCTATTAATTGGTAACCAGTGGCAAGCAAATGAGCTTTGGTATCGGGTGTGGTGCTAGTGTCTGTGATATTAGACATAAATAGAATTTTCTCCCTTGATAATCGTAGTAATAGGGTCATCAGGTTTCATTTGAGCGTCATGTCGATGGCATATTCTAATGCTATATATTTATATGTGTTACGTTTTATCGACAATATTGGCTGAAAAAATAGTCCTGTTTTATTAATAGCTATGGTAGCATTAGACCAGTCGTCTATCAAGGTAGGTTTTGTCCTTATCAGTTATCATAAATTTTCGATTTTAATTTATGTCAATTTGTGATTTAACCATAACTGTGAGTATCTTACCTATAAGACAGCTTCAAATATTTTATTCAAAGTACTGAAAATAAATTTTTATATAACAAAGCAAAAATAAGGATAATTATGTCAAGCAATGATAATAGCAGTAATGCCTATAGCGATTTTCATTTGCAATTCATTGGCGGTGAATGGCAAAAAGGTAAAGATGATAGCATTAATACTGATACTAATCCCTACAATGGCGATACGATTGTAGAAATTCAGCAAGCGACTAAAGACCAGCTTGATGAAGCATACGATGCTGCCGACCAAGCGCAAGCCAAATGGGCAAAAACGACGCCAGCTGAGCGTGCAGCTGTTATGTATAAGGTTGTTAATATCTTAGATCAGCGCCAAGATGAAATCGTTGACTGGTTGATCAAAGAGTCGGGCAGTACACGCATTAAAGCCATGGTTGAATTTAGCTCGGCACGTGCCATCACGCTTGAAGCAGCGTCTTTTCCTAACCGCGTACACGGTGAGATTCGCCCCTCTAACACTCCTGGCAAAGAAAACTTCATTTATCGCGAGCCCATCGGAGTGGTAGCAGTCATTAGCCCATGGAACTTTCCGCTGCATTTAACCCAGCGTTCTATCGCACCAGCATTAGCCCTTGGTAATGCGGTTGTATTAAAGCCAGCAAGCGACACACCAGTGACAGGTGGCTTACTACTAGCAAAAGTATTTGAAGAAGCGGGTCTGCCAAAAGGTCTACTAAACGTCGTGGTCGGCTCAGGTAGTGAGATAGGCGATGCCATCGTCGAGCACAAAGCGCCAAGCTTAGTATCATTCACAGGTTCAACCTCAGTGGGTAAACATATTGGTGAGCTTGCGAACGGCGGTGAGTATATCAAACAAGTCGCGCTTGAGCTGGGTGGTAACAGCCCGTTTGTTGTACTCAAGGATGCTGATATTGAGCAAGCAGTCAAAGCAGCTGCCTTCGGTAAATTCTTGCATCAAGGCCAAATCTGTATCGCGATCAATAGGGTTATCGTGGAAGACGAGATATATGATGACTTCGTAGAGCGTTTCTTGGCACATGTCAAAACATTGAATGTCGGTGATCCTAATAAGCAAGATACGGCTGTTGGCCCTATCATCAACGAAAAACAACTCAAATCGCTCAAAGAGAAGATCGCCAAAGCGCAGGAAGAAGGCGCGAAAATGATACTCAGTGGTGAGATTGAAGGCCAAGTCGTACCGCCGCATATCTTTACTGAAGTCACTCGCGAGATGGATCTATCCTGTAATGAAGTGTTTGGACCCTTGGTTGGTATCATTCGTGCTAAAGACGAAGATGATGCATTATCAATCGCCAATGACTCTATGTATGGTCTGTCTAGTGCTGTGTTCACTGCTGATATGCAAAAAGGCCTGCGTTTCGCTCGTGGTATCAGAGCAGGTATGACCCATATCAATGACATCTCGGTCAATGACGAAAGTAACACGCCATTTGGTGGTGAGAAAAACTCAGGTATCGGTCGCTTTAACGGTGAATGGGTACTAGAAGAGTTCACCAGAACGCATTGGATTTCAATGCAAAACGAGCCACGTCAGTATCCGTTCTAATAGCATTGCACTACGATAAATAATAAAAAAAGACCGCTTCGATAGCGGTCTTTTTTTGTGATGTTCGATGGTTGTGCTTGAACCTACTTATATGACAATTAGTCTATAGTCTAGTCATCTATCTAGCATGAAAGCCCAATAACCCTTCAATCTCTTCGATACTCATACGCCTAACTAGGGCTTGCTCTTCAACTGACAAGCGATTGGTATGCTCTTTTATCATGGTATGGATGCTCCGAGATATCTCAGAGGTGGTGGCATAGTACATTTGTGGCTGCTCTTTCGTCAGTCTCATCAAGAATCGATTGATAAGTTTACGTTTTTCATCCGATTTGTTCTCTTCAGCGATATTTTTTTCAGTCATGGTATTCTCCTAGAGGTAGGCCATTTAAGCAGTCCGGAGCATGAGAGTCAATGGCGATAAGTAGATTTTAGCTTGGATAATTACTACCTTGCTAGTAGGTTATTAATGCCATGAGTCAATACCAAACTTGTCGTAAGCAAGATATGCTATTTTAAGATAATAAAGCCCAATAAAAAAAGAGTATTGAGATTAGGGCGTGTTGAACATTCGCAAATAGGCACTGCTGATCGCTAAAATTGTTCCAGACAAGGCACAAAACGACGATAATGCAGATGCCTTAGCGAGATTTGTAACGCAGTATGGGGCAATTTTAGCATCAGCCCGCAGGGACAGGATTCTTTTTTGCCGCTTCATCGTTAAAAATAAGCGCTTAGAATGACTAAACTTATTATTTTTAACATCAAATCGCCTAAAAAATAGTCGCTGTCAGTGCCATGGTCGAATGTTCAACACGCCCTAATTAAAAGCTATCGAACAATAAGAGGTTTATGCCATGTCCCATCAGCTATCTGGTAAAAATGTATTGGTTCTCTTTCACAATGACCTGCGAGTGATGGACAATGCCACGTTATCGAAAGCCGCCAAGCTCTCGCGTGATGGGCGATTATTACTGGTTTATGCGTCATCCTTGATGGATATATTGGACAATCAAAACTCTCAGGCTGCTTATCATTATGACACGATGGGCGTCGCCCGCCAGCAATTTTTGCAAGAGAGTTTGGCGGACTTAAATACATCATTAGAGCTGCTTGGCAACAAGTTGCTACATCTACACAAAACCCCAACGTCACCGAATACCTTCATGCAGTTGAATGAACTCATTAAGGCGCAGCAGGTGACAGATATCTGTGTGAGTCAAACGGCTGATTATTATCAGAACCAAATATATGTACGACTACAGAATAAACATCCGCAGATACGTTGGCATATTGAGACAACGGCTACTTTGTTTGATGAGTTACCGCTAAATGATTTGCCCAAAAGCTTTACGCAGTTCCGCAAAAAAATTGAAGCAGATTATGATTTATTGCATGCAGCACAAGACATCGCTATTTGCGCGACGCCAGAGCGATTGGCCCCAATACCTGAGAGTCTGGTGGATAGGTGCGAGTACTTCTTTAAAGCAGGCGAAGATAATGCGCAGGCAATCTCCCAACAAAAACAGCAAGCGCCTAATTTCAAAGGTGGTGAGTCGAACGGGCTAAATCACTTAAAGAGTTATTTTAATTCCAACGCGCCAAGTACTTATAAAATCACACGAAACGCGCTTGATGAATGGACGCATTCCACAAAATTTTCTGCTTGGCTGGCTAACGGCTCGTTGTCTGTCAACACCGTATTGAATCGACTGCGCCGTTATGAGCGTGATGTCATCACAAATGACTCTACTTATTGGATATGGTTTGAGCTGCTTTGGCGTGAATATTTTTATTGGTACGCTGTCACCCATCAGCAAAAATTATTCTGGTTTAAAGGTATTGGTCAGCACACGCCATCAACCCAACTGGATCAGAAAAAATTAGAACAATGGAGAAATGGTGATACAGCATATCCTATTGTCAACGCCTGTATGCATCAACTGAAGGCAACAGGATATATGTCAAACCGTGGACGACAACTGGTGGCAAGCTGCTTTATCCATGAGTTAGGTCTTGATTGGCGTTATGGGGCGGCTTACTTTGAGCAGCATCTTGTTGATTACGATGTCGGCAGTAATTGGGGCAATTGGCAATATCTGGCAGGTGTGGGCGCTGACCCAAGAGGATGCAGACAGTTTAATCTCGACAAACAAACCCAGCAGTATGATCCAAACGGTGAGTTTATCCGTCAGTGGCAAGGCAACCCTCAAAAGAGCGACTAATTTATGTTGAAAACTCCCACCTAACAGGTGACAACTATTATTAGACTAATCATAAGATAGGTTTAAACAATGAAAAAGCCCAGTCCTTATCTCACTTTTGCAGGTGCTATTCCGTTTGTCGCCTGTGCATTTTTGCTGATGATAGATGTTGTTACCGTGCCTATGCTTGGTTCAGTAGGCGATGTATTAAGTGCTTATGGGCTAGTGATTGCATCATTTATGGCAGGCGCGCATTGGGGCAATCATTTAGATTTATCTGATGACAATAAGTGGGCTATTAGGCTTCCACTGTATAGCAATATCATTGCGCTTGGTCTCTGGCTTGGTTTTTTAATCTTATCCGCCATTGGTTTTATTTGGCTATTAGTGATTGGTTTTATAAGCCTGCTAGTTATCGATTATAGCCTTCATCGAGCGCAGATTATCAGTCATGCTTACTTCAAAGTAAGGCAGTATGTCACGGCGATAGTGGTCATATCGTTAGTCATCGCGGCATTACAGTTGTAAGTGGTATTGACTAAGTCATGGCTAAATAATAACTAAAGAACAGACAGCTTGATTTCTTAATTTTTATAATTGAGATGTTTATCTCAGAGATTCGTAGGCGCCGCACTTCGATGAGTAAAGTGTTTGATAGTTAAACTAAAGATTTATAAAGTTCATTTAAAATGAATGTTATAATTAAAGCCATCTATATTTCTCTAGGAAGATGGCTATGCAATCTATCAAGCTACCTAGCAAACCACCAAGCTCTCCGCATCCTATCCTTAATTTAAGCTTTCGCATATTTTTTAGTGCTGCTGCGCTATTTGCCGTAGTAACGATGTTGCTATGGGCATTTGTGTTCACTGGTCACACCGATATCGATGCACAGGTTTTGAACCCGTTATACTGGCACGGCCATGAAATGGTGTATGGTTATGCTCTGGCAGTGGTAGCCGGGTTCTTGCTAACTGCGGTAAAGACATGGACAGGGGTGATGATGCCGCATGGTTATAAGTTGCTAGGTATCTTTGTCTGTTGGTTACTGGCACGTCTGAGCTGGTTGGGTTTTGGGCTTGGCATAACGCTCATAGGTGATAGTATATCGTGGCTATATATAGCAGCCCTTTTTGATGTGGTATTTGTCGCCTCGATGGCATATGTAATATGTCGAGCAGTATGGCAAGTTAAGCAATACAAGCAAACGGGTATCTTGGCAAAACTGGCACTACTGACCTTTGGCAACGGACTCTGCTATTGGGGTATTATCAATGCTGATATGAACACAACTAAGATAGGCATTTATTTTGGGTTCTATTTGATCATCGGGTTAATACTAACGATTGGCCGACGCGTAGTACCATTTTTTATTGAACGTGGTCTCAGTATGGGTATAGGTATGGAAACGTCAGAACCCGTTAAGCTACGTAATAGTAAAGGACAAGATATCGCAAGCTTAGTGTTTTTCTTCGCCTTTTTTATCAGTGATGTGTTTTATCCAAACCAGTATTTGCTGACGGTTACGGCGCTCGGTGTGGCAGTCATTAATATCGTTCGCCTGATAGGGTGGTATCATCACGGTATTTGGCAAAAACCATTACTTTGGTCATTGTATATTGCGTTTTTGGGCATGTGTTTGAGTTTCTTATTATACGCACTACAGCCTTGGTTGGGTTATCCGCACAGCCTCGCCATGCATGGATTGGCGATTGCAGGTATCGGTATGATGACGGTGGCAATGATGACGCGAGTATCTTTGGGTCATACGGGTCGCAGCATTCACCAACCGCCCAAAACGGTAAATCTTATGTACGGTTTGATGGTATTGGTATTTGTTAGCCGCGTACTGCTACCATTAGTAGATATGAGTCATTACCTAGTTTGGATTATGATTGCACAGGGTGCTTGGATTGCTTGTTTTGTGCTATTTTGCATCAGTTATCTGCCCATGCTGGCACGTCCTCGGCCTGATGGTTTATTTGGTTGAAGCGGGCTAACGATACTGTTTACAAATGCTATGTCTAAACGTTATTACCAAAAATGCGACTTACTTTGTCTAGGGCGTGTGCTCAATTCAAACGAGTGTCCTTTAAATGGGCTAAAAATAGCTAAATTTTGCCAAACATCGTCAAATAGTTGGTCAATATCTCGATATTATCTGCACTATTTTTCTCGTTTGACAGCAATTTATCTTATTTTTATCACCATTTTTAAAATGAGGACACGCCCTAGCTTAATATATAAAATTTGTAAAAATAGGAACGCAAGTACATGCGACTGACCAATTATAGTGACTACGCGCTACGCTCATTGATTTATTTAGCCGTAAGACCAGATCCATCACTATTGGCTAATATTAGCGATATTGCTGACAGCTATGGTATTTCTAAAAGTCATTTGACTAAGATTATTCATCAGCTGGGTCAGCTTGGTTATATAGAAAGTGTGCGTGGCAAAAACGGTGGCATACGCTTGGCACGTGCGCCTAAAGATATTAATTTGGGCGTATTGATCAAACAGATAGAGCCTGATTTTAATTTGGTAGAGTGCTTTGCCGTACCAGCGTCTCATAAGGATAGTGAGCAGGGCGCTCATCCGGCGGATTTGCCAGTGACATTCATTGAGGAAAAAAAGAATAAATCACTAGGCTGCGTGATTAGTCCAGCCTGTCAGCTTAAAAGCGTGTTCTTTGAAGCGCTCACCGCATTTGTTAATGTGCTTGAGCGTTATACATTAGCAGATATTCTGAACAATGAGGATGAGCTGGCTACTTTGCTATTTCGGTAGTAGCTTCGATAATAGTTTCGATATGATTATAACCAGCTCACAAAAATGGGTCGCTACATTAGTAAGCACAGTAATAGCGACCCGTTTTTATGTTTGTCAAAAATATATGTCTAAGGTGTGAGAAGTTAGGCGTTTTCTAGTTTTGGACGTGCTTTCTTAACGGCTTTTATCAGTGCCTTCTCAAACTCACCGTCTTTAAATCTCACAAGATAAGAGTGTGCGGCACAAAAATTGCGAACGTCGCGCCATTCATGGGCTAGATTGGTTGCCCAGTCGCAATATTGTGCGCCTGCATTTGGCTCGTCTTTGAGTGCTTTTTTGGTGGTAGGGTGCAATATCAGCTCAGGCAATACCGCTTCTAGCAGCTTCATGGGCGGACTCATAAACGTATCATCAACGTGTAAGCTTTGGCTGGCAGGATGATAGGCCAACAAGGAGCCTGCATGAATCATCTCATTAGGCGATATATAGTAAATGCCCTCTGACATTGAAAACTTAAGCTCAGGATAGCGTTCAGCAACCGCGTCACTTTCTACCAAATCATCTGCCCAATTTACTTCTGGTATTTTCTTTGGATGACGTTTACTACCATAAAACGTGGCTTGCGGAAAGTCTTTTGCCATCTGGTCACAGTGTACAGTATGGAATGGATGAACGTTTAGCACCGCTTCGACATCTTTACCGTTATTGGTGAGCGCCATGACCTCGTCTCGAACGTCACCTGTTAAGGCGTAGCTGTCCAAAAATACAAAGCGTCCTGAGGATAGCTTGACCAGTGAGCACTGGGTACCAATGTTTATCACACCGCCGATACGGAATGACCCGCGTATGTTCCAAAATCCTGCCCCTAAATCATGAATTTCATCTGACATTTATCGTTTTCCTTATTCAATATATTGAATCAACAAGTGATTGTTTTTCTTGTCGAAATTTTATGTTTTACGTTTTTCTTAGAGTCGTTATTTTGTCTCAAGCTCGCTACGAGCATTATCAATGGTAGACAAAAGCGCTGCTTCAAATTGGCCTTCTTCAAACACCACTAATCCTGAATGTGCGCCGCAAAAATGACGAACATTACGCCATTCGTGCGCAAGATCTATCGCCCAATCACAATAGGCTTTGCCAGCGTCGGGCTCATCTTTTAGTGCTTGTTTGGTGGTGGGGTGTAAACCTAGGTTTGGCTGTACGGCATCAAATAGCTTAGAAGGAGGTATCTCAAACGTATCATCGACATATATACTTTGGCTGGCTTTGTGATAGACCAATAATGAGCTTGCATGGACAGATTCATCAGGTGCGATGTAGTAAATGCCCTGAGGTAGGGAGAACTTCAGCTCAGGATAACGCTCAGCGACCGCATCGCTTTCGACCAAATCATCTGCCCAATTGACTTCTGGTATTTTCTTTGGATGACGTTTACTACCATAAAACGTGGCTTGCGGAAAGTCTTTTGCCATTTGCGCACAATGTATCGTATGAAATGGATGAACATTTAAGACGGCTTCGACATCTTGACCATCATTGGTTAGTGCCATCACTTGCTGACGAACCTCGTCTTTTAAAGTATAGCTGTCCAAAAAAATAAATCGGCCTGATGATAGCTTTATAAGTGCACATTGGACGCCGATATCTATAATGCCGTTTTTTATAAATGACCCTCGAATGCTCCAAAATCCTGCACCTAAATCGTAAATCTCATCATTCATTGACATGACTCCTTAACCGTTTAGTTGTTCAATTATTTTGCTTATTGATAGGTAGCACCCTATGATTATTGATTTTTGAGCGCCTAAAGTCTGTAATAGAAAAGATATAAGCAATGTAGATGTGTAAAAATAAAAAAGAGTTGTTAGGTAAATGTCATCATTGAGGGTATAGACCCAATTTTTTTTATTTTAAACGGAGAGTCTAACCAAGCGCCAATAACACATTTAAACCTGAGTATATCGGTTGGTGTGCTAACATGCTTTTCTGGTCATTATGATAAATAGATATCCTGTATGGCTGTGCACCTCCTTCATAGTTTCACATTATATTCTTTCATTATCCAAGCCAATGACGCCTCCTTGTCATAGCATAATCAATTATAGTAAGCGCCCTTGTGAATAATTCTACAGATAAAAATCAAAATTTTGCACCAAAGACAGTAGCCTCATCCAGTCACTCTACGTCGTGGATATTAAAGCTCACGATTGGCCTCATTGGTATGTTTGCTTTTTTACAGGTGTACTCTATCCAAGCCGTGCTGCCAGTCATGATGGTGGACTTTTCTGCGACGGAAGTGCAAGCGGGCATGATCGTTGGCGCCACTGTATTGGCCATTGCCATCATGTCACCATTTTTGGGTATGCTCTCAGATGCCGTCGGGCGCAAATCCTTTATCGTCGGTGCTTTGTTATTTTTGGCCATACCAACAGCGCTGATTGCCCAAAGCTCGAGTATTGAATGGGTCGGTATTTGGCGTTTTATGCAAGGACTGTCTGTACCCGGTATTACGGTGGTGACAATTGCTTATATCGGTGAGGAGTTTGAGGGCCGAGCAATGACTGAGCTGATGTCCTTTTATGTGTCAGGATGCGTGCTTGGCGGCTTTTTAGGCCGATTTTTGATGGGGCATTTGCATGAGCTGATTGGCTGGCGTGATGGCTATTATGTGATGACGGCGATGACGCTGCTGGGGGCGATATGGGTCGGCAAGATGCTACCATCGTCTCGTCACTTTGAGGCCAATCCTAATTTTCGCTCAGCGATACAGACGTTAGGTGAGCATGTCACCAATCGTTATGTGGTGACCGCTTGTCTGCTTGGCGCTTGTGTGCTGTTCTCCCTTGTAGGCTGCTTCACTTTTATCAACTTACATTTGGCGGATAAGCCTTATGAGCTTGGTACAGGTGCGCTCGCCAATATTTTTGCCGTGTATTTGCTTGGTGTGATTATTACGCCACTATCAACGACCTTGCTGCGCCGGTTTGGCTCAGCACGTACGGTTCGGGTAGCCATCATTATCTCCATGATTGGAGTTCTGTTGACCTTGGTGACCCCACTATGGGGGGTAATCATAGGACTTGCTGTTATGTCATCTGGTGTGTTTATTACGCAGTCAGCGACCATCAGCTATATTGCTGTTAATGTCAAAAAAGGTCGATCATTGGCATCAGGCTTATATTACATGGGCTATTACACAGGCGGTACGCTTGGAGCGTGGCTGGGTGGTATAGCTTATGCGCGAGGGCAGTGGTCTCTTACCGTATGGTTGTTATTGTTTGTTCAGGTATTGGCACTCTTGATAGCCAGTTTTGGGATGATTAAAACGACAAGACGCGCCACTTAACGGTATATCAGGTATTGTCTATGTTTGGTTACCCGTCTTATGATACGTAATGTAAGGTCGCTTTACATGGTGATGGTTTTTTCTTACTATCAAAGAGGCATTCAATCTTATTGCGGTCAGTGAAGCTTGTTGCTTTTACTGCGCCAAAACCGATTGGTATTCAGCAGGACGCTATCAACAGTAATAATGACTCTATATTATAAAAATAGTGTGGTTATAGCGGTTCATTCTGTATTAGTATGTCTTATTGCTACTTACTTATTACTATCTATAACTTATAAGCGCGACAAACAAGGAAGTTAGGTCTATGTCAAATATGTACCATAGTGCTCCCTCTGCCTATGATTATCCATTACTGGTCAAGCAGCTCTTAAACCGTGCAAAAACAGTGTCACAAGACCAAGAGATTGTCTATGCGGACAAAAAGCGACTCACTTACAAGGACTTGTTTGAGCGTATCAATCGCTTGGCTAACGTACTCGCAGACCTGAACCTTGATGCAGGCGATATCGTTGCCGTTATGGACTGGGACAGCAATCGCTATCTTGAGTCTTATTTTGCGGTACCGATGTCAGAGTATGTTCTACAAACTGTCAATATCCGTCTATCACCAGAAAAAGTCCTTTATACCATTAACCATGCCAAGCCTAAAGTGCTGATGCTCAACTCTGAGTTTGCGCCATTGGTCAAAGACTATCAATTTGAAAATTCTAGTATCGAGCACATCATTTGGCTGGACGACAATGGTGTGACCGCTGAAGGGGTTTTTGGCAGTAATCAAAGCCGCGTGACAGGCGAGTATGAAGCATTGCTAGAAGCTGCTGATAGTCATTTTGACTTTCCAGACTTTGATGAAAATACCATCGCGACGACCTTTTATACCTCAGGTACGACAGGGGATCCAAAAGGCGTTTTCTTTAGTCACCGTCAGTTGGTACTGCACAGTCTAGCAGAAGCCGCAACATTGGGTATGCTACCAAATAAGCAAGGTGTCAGCTACGGCGATGTCTATATGCCGATGACGCCGATGTTCCACGTACACGCATGGGGTTTCCCATTTACAGCAACGATGGTGGGTCTAAAGCAAGTCTATCCAGGACGTTATGCACCTGATAGCTTGCTGGATTTGATCATCAATGAAAAGGTGAGTATCACACATTGTGTGCCAACGATTTTGCAGATGGTGCTCAAAGAGGCGCAAGATCGCGATGCCAGCTTTAATGGGCTAAAAATGATCATTGGTGGTTCAAGATTGACCGAAGGGCTAGCAAAAACAGCAATGGCTCAAGGCATCGAAGTTTACACCGGCTACGGTATGTCAGAGACGGCACCGCTTATCAGCCTGACTGAATTTAGTCTCAATGAGCCTGAAATGACGGAAGATGAAGACATCGCCCGTCGCTGTATGACAGGTAAGCCAGTGCTTATGGTCGATGCACAAGTATGGGGTGAGGGCAGCAAACCAGTAGGTAAGGGTCAAGAGAATACGGGTGAGCTGGTGCTACGGGCACCTTGGTTGACCCAAAGCTATTTCAAAAATGATGACGCTGGTAAGGAGCTGTGGGAGAGTGGTTATATGCACACTCAAGACATCGCTTACATACGTCCTGATGGTTATATTAAAATCACGGATCGCCTAAAAGATGTGATCAAATCAGGGGGCGAGTGGATCTCATCGCTAGAGATTGAGACTATTTTATCATTGCATCCATCCGTAGCGGATGTCTCAGTGATTGGCGTTCGGGATAAGCAATGGGGCGAGCGTCCGTTGGCTTTGGTGGTACTAAAACCAAATGCTCAAGAAACCAGTGCTGAGGATATCAAAGCCATTGCAGAAAAAGCGGTAGAGCGCGGTATCATTCCTAAATATGGCGTGCCAAGTCAATTTAAATTCGTTGATGAGCTACCCAAAACCTCTGTCGGCAAACATGATAAAAAAGTAATGCGTGAGATGTATGCCAATCAAACCCAGATATAAAAAAGGGGGATGTCTAAGAGTAGAGCGCATTTTTACATTAAAATGTGGGACGTATTACACGCTTAATAGTTGACCTTTGTGGTGAGCTCTGCTACATTTTAAACCGATACGCAACGTATCGGTTTTTTTGATTCTGGCAAGGATGACCAGTATTTCTTCAGACATGACTGACTATCATTGAAATAATATAGCGTTGATAACAGCAGTGGCATGCAAGCATTAAGTCCAGCAATGCTAACGCTCTAACAACCTTTATAAGGTTCAATTATAAAAAACATTGTCTCATTTCTCGTTTATGCTAAGGACAGCTATTATGAGCGACCACGCCCAACACTCAGTCTCCTCTCAAACGGCAGAACAGCCCAAGTTTGCTGATATTTATCATAAATCCATTGATGATAGAGAGTCGTTTTGGGCTGAACAATCAAAGCGCATCTACTGGCATAAAGAGCCTGAGCAGATTCTCGATGACAGCAATCTGCCTTTTGCGAAATGGTTAGTTGGCGGTGAAACCAATCTTTGCTATAACTGTGTCGATCGTCATCTAGCAGACCGTGCAGAGCAAGATGCCTTTGTGTGGGTGTCATCAGAGATCAATCAAGAGTTAATAGAAACCTTTCCAGCGGTCGTTGATTCGTTTAAAGATCTGGGCAATAACGTTGAGTTTTATACAGATTATGCCAAGCGCCGCCTGACTTATAATGATTTATACAAAGAAGTGAATTACTTCGCAGACGTGCTACAGCGTCATGGTATTGGCAAAGGCGACCGTGTCATTATCTATATGCCAATGATTCTAGAAGCAGCATATGCCATGCTGGCTTGTGCTCGCATTGGTGCTATACACTCAGTCGTATTTGGCGGATTTGCCGCGCATAACTTGGCGATCCGCATGGATGATGCTGAGGCAAAAATGGTCATTACAGTGGATGCAAGTCTGCGTGATGGTAAGGTTATTAACTATAAAAATCTCGTCAATCAAGGCGTTGAACAAGCAACAACCAAGCCTGAGCATGTATTAGTTGTCAATCGTGGTATTTTACCGTTTGAGCCTAGAGGTGTTGACGTCGATTATGCGACTGAACGACGTCACAGCTGCGAGGCCCATGCAGTTGTGGCACCAGTTTGGCTTGAATCCAACACACCGTCCTATCTGCTTTATACCTCTGGTACGACTGGCACACCAAAAGGGGTGCAACGTGATACTGGTGGTTATGCAGTCGCGCTGACGACATCGATGGATTATGTCTATGATGGTAAGGCAGGCGAGACATTCTGGGCGATATCAGATATTGGCTGGGCGGTTGGGCATTCGTATACGATTTATGCGCCACTGCTAGCGGGTATGACCAGTGTTATGTACGAAGGCTTACCACACTTACCGAACCCAGGTATCTGGTGGCGTATTGTTGAAGCTAACAAAGTTAATATTCTATTTACGGCGCCTACAGGCGTACGTATGCTCAAAAAGCAAGATGAAAGCTGGATGACGCGCTACGATGTGTCTAGTGTCAAGTCGTTCTTTTTGGCAGGTGAGCCGCTTGATGAGTCAACGGCTAATTGGTTATCTCAGCATTTAGGCGTACCGATTCTAGATCACTATTGGCAGACAGAATCTGGCTGGCCGATCTTGAGCCATACACCAAAATTCAATCATAAACCGCACAAGCAGGGCTCGCCCGGCTATCCTATGTATGGCTATGAAGCGAAAGTCCTCAATGAGGAAACAGGTGAACCTTGCAGGGCGGGTGAAAAAGGGTTGCTTGCGATTAAAGCGCCACTACCACCTGGCTGTCTCACCACGGTATGGCGTAACGATGAGCGCTTTGTCAGCAGCTACTTTGGTCTCTTTGATGGCCAGCAGTATTCTACCTCAGACTATGCAGTGACAGATGAAGACGGTTACTTTTATATCTTGGGGCGTACCGATGACGTGATAAACGTCGCAGGCCATCGAATAGGCACGCAGGAGATAGAAGAAGCAATCAGCACCCATCCAGAGATGGCAGAATGCGCTGTGGTAGGCATCCAAGATGAGCTAAAAGGCGAGCTACCAATTGCGTTCTGCGTCCTAAAAGATCAATCGCAAGTCGAAACCACCGAAAACCGCTTCCGCATTGAGCAGCAAGTCATAGGTGCTGTGGTCAAATCCTTAGGCGGTATTGCAAGGCCGGCGGCCATTTATTTCCCGCAGGCATTGCCAAAGACGCGCTCTGGCAAAATCCTACGCCGATCTATTCGGGCGTTAGCAGAGGACAGGCCTACAGGCGACATGTCGACGCTTGATAATCCAGCCGCTATTGATGCGATTAAACAATCGATGAAGGATTATTAGTTGGTATAGGCTAGCAACTATGTTGGTTCCGCCTAAAAACTAGGTTGATCTTATTAGAAGCTCATGAGCAATCATGGGCTTTTTTGTTTCTGCTATTTAGATAAATCCCCTTTAACAAAACAAACTTAGCGAAAATTTTGATAAAGCGCTTGACCGTAAAATTGATTTATTGTTATAGTCAATAACGATACAAAATAAATCATTTTAAAATTTGGTTTTCTATAAATATTTTACAAATAACTATTTATAGCGCTTAACTTTTAATGAATACTCAGATACCGTCACACGGTAGTCTAGCAAAAAAGATAAGGATATCTTATGCACCACGTTCAGCAGCTCATCAATGGTCAGTTCGTACAATCAAATACCGACGAATGGATTGATATCACCGATCCAGCAACTCAAGAAGTCATCGCAAAAGTCCCTCAAACCACCAATGATGAGATTAATCAAGCGGTTGCCGCCGCACAGACAGCGTTTGAAACCTGGCGCAAAACGCCAATCACCACACGTGCGCGTATCTTTTTGACCTATCAAGCACTTATTCGCGAGCATATGGATGAGTTGGCAGAAATCTTGACCGCAGAGCAAGGCAAAACGATTGCTGATGCGCGCGGTGATGTGTTCCGCGGCCTAGAAGTGGTAGAGCATGCCGCTGGTATCGCCAATTTGCAAATCGGCGACTTTGTAGAAAACGTCGCATCAGGCGTTGATACTTATAGTATTTGGCAACCACTGGGTGTTTGTGCTGGTATTACGCCATTTAACTTCCCCGCGATGATTCCGCTATGGATGTTCCCAATGGCGATTGCTACGGGTAATACATTCATCCTAAAACCGTCTGAACAAGATCCGATGGTGACTATGCGCCTCGTGGAGCTAGCGATTGAAGCGGGAGTACCAGAAGGCGTGCTGAACGTAGTGCACGGTGGCAAAGCTACAGTTGATGCTATCTGTGATCATCCAGATATCAAAGCGGTTTCTTTTGTGGGTTCTACCAACGTTGGTAAACATGTCTATGAGCGTGCCAGCCAATCAGGTAAGCGCGCCCAATGCATGATGGGTGCAAAAAACCACGGTGTTATCTTGCCTGATGCCAATAAAGAGCAAACGCTCAATCAGCTAGCGGGCGCGGCGTTCGGTGCCGCTGGTCAACGCTGTATGGCATTGTCAGTGGTCGTGCTAGTGGGCGCAGCTGGTGAATGGATTGACGAGATTAAAGCCAAAGCAGAAAGCTTGGTCGTCTCAGCAGGTAAAAATGACAAGGATTTGGGGCCGTTGATTTCGCCTGCTGCGAAGGCCCGTGTCGAGCATTTGATTGCGACTGGGGTAGAAGAGGGCGCAAGCTTGATACTTGACGGGCGCGGAATCACCGTTGAAGGGTTTGAAAAAGGCAACTTTGTTGGGCCGACTATCTTTGATAATGTCACAAGCGACATGCAAATCTATAAAGAAGAGATCTTTGGCCCTGTGCTGTGTATTATGCGCGCTGATAGCTTAGATGAAGCAATTGCACTGCTTAATGCCAATCCACATGGCAATGGTACCGCGATATTTACCCAGTCAGGAGCGGCAGCTCACAAATTCCAACAAGATATCCAAGTCGGTCAAATCGGTATTAATTTGCCGATTCCTGTGCCACTTCCAATGTTCTCATTCTCAGGTTCACGTGGCAGTAAACTTGGCGACCTAGGTCCTTATGGCAAGCAAGCCGTACAGTTCTATACTCAGACGAAGACAGTGACGGCACGTTGGTTCGATGATGAAGCGAGCCGCGGTGTTAACACGACGATTTCGATTTAATCGTCGGATTACTGTATTTTCGGTATAACGTTAATACGACTTGCGGTACTATTGAACGCAATTTTATTATCGTTATGCCGTTATCATATAGCGCTAATGTCCTATAAAATCTCTGACCAGCGTTTTTATTGACGTTTATCTGAGATTTAAGCCCTCTATTTGATCTATAAGAACAAGGATGACCCTATGGATTTTTCATTGACCGATGACCAAGTTGCTTTTCGTCAAACAGCCCGTCAGTTTGCGCAAAAAGAGCTTAAACCGAATGCTGCTGAATGGGATCGCACCTCGCATTTCCCAGTGGACATCATCAAAAAATCTGGTGAGCTTGGCTTTTTGGGACTATACACCAATCCAGAATATGATGGCTTGGGCCTGCCAAGACTCGACTCAGCAATGGTATTCGAAGAGCTGGCATGGGGTGATACGTCCGTGGCGGCCTATATGAGCATTCATAATATGGCCGCCTGGATGATTGGTGAGTATGGTAGCGAACCCTTATGCAAAAAATACTTGCCCAATATGGTCAGCGGTGAGTGGCTTGGCAGCTATTGCTTAACAGAGCCAAATGCAGGCTCTGATGCGGCCTCACTCCGTACCAAAGCGGATAAACAAGGCGACCATTACGTACTGAACGGCGAAAAAACCTTTATCTCTGGCGCAGGCTCGACCGATGTATTGGTGGTGATGGCGCGTACTGGTGGTGCTGGGCCAAAAGGTGTATCAGCGTTTGTTGTAGATGCCAATAGTGCTGGTATCGAATATGGCAAAAACGAGCATAAGATGGGCTGGAAAGCACAGCCGACACGAACGATTAGCTTTAAAGATGTCAAAGTCCCAGCAGAAAACCTGATAGGTGAAGAAGGTCAAGGATTTCGTATCGCGATGAAAGGTCTAGACGGTGGTCGTATCAATATCGGTATTTGCGCGGTAGGAACGGCGCAGGCTGCATTAGAGACGGCAACCAGTTACGTACAAGAGCGCAGTCAATTTGGCAGTCCAATTGCTAGCTTACAGTCAGTACAGTTTAAACTTGCTGATATGTTGACTCAGACCATCGCTGCACGGCAAATGCTCTACCTTGCGGCGAGTAAAGTCGACAACAATGATGGGCAAGCATCTACCTACTGCGCAATGGCCAAACGTCTCTCCACCGACCTTTGTTTCGATGTTGCCAATGAAGCTCTGCAATTGCACGGCGGCTATGGTTATCTAAATGAATATCCACTTGAGCGCCATGTACGCGATTTGCGTGTGCATCAAATCTTAGAAGGCACCAATGAGATCATGCGCGTGATTATTTCACGTCAGGTCTTGCAAAATGAAGGGCTAAACCAGCTGCGCTAATTTATCTCCCTTTACTAAAACAAGGATGTTTTATGACAGAGTATACCAATCTACAGCTATCAATTGAGGGTCATACCGCAACATTGACGTTGAACAATCCACCTGCACATACGTGGACGATGGATAGTCTGCATGCACTTAAGCAGCTCATCACAGATATCAATACCAATGACGATGTCTACGCCTTAATCGTGCATGGAGATGGTGAAAAATTCTTTTCAGCGGGTGCAGATTTAAACAATTTTTCAGACGGTGATAAAGGCCGCGCCATAAGTATGGCAATTGCATTTGGTGAGGCGTTCGAAGCATTGTCTGCTTATCGAGGTGTCAGTATCGCAGTTATCAATGGCTATGCCATGGGCGGCGGGCTTGAATGTGCGCTCGCGTGTGATATCCGCATTGCAGAAGCGCACGCCCAGATGGCGCTGCCAGAGACGGGCGTGGGATTACTGCCCTGTGCAGGCGGTACGCAAAACCTACCTTGGCTAGTGGGTGAAGGTTGGGCCAAGCGCATGATACTGTGCGGTGAGCGCGTTGATGCAGATACCGCACTGCGTATCGGTCTGGTTGAAGAGGTCACTACAAAAGGTGAGGGACTACAAGCTGCTCAAGATTTGGCAAAAAAAGTCGCAAAGCAATCACCTGTTGCTGTTAGTTATTCCAAAACGCTTATTCAAGCAGCCAGAGACACGCCACCTGCGCAAAATCTTATTCATGAGCGTGAAGCTTTCGTTAAGCTATTTGACACAATGGATCAGCGTGAAGGGGTGCAAGCCTTTTTAGAAAAGCGTCAACCCAATTGGCAAAACAAATAAGCATTGCTTAAAATGCTTGGGTCATAACACTCATGACATTATTTAACTTTTTAACTTTGTAGGTCACTTTTATGACAGCAGCTACCGACGATACCCAAAACTCTTCGAACAATACCGAGCAAGAGGCATCTGTATTGTTTAATACTGAACCAACAGATTGCGGGCATTTGATTGGGATAATGACACTTAATACCCCAAAATCGCTTAATGCGCTCAGTGTTGATATGTGTCAACTGCTAGCAGCGCAGTTAGAGGAGTGGCAAGCGGATGACCAAGTAGTGGCGATTGTGTTAAAAGGTGCAGGCGATAAGGCCTTTTGTGCAGGCGGTGATATTCGTAAGCTCTATGACAGCATGTCTACCAGTGCGCCGATACCAAACCCTTATGCCACTGAGTTTTTCAGTCACGAGTATCGTCTATATCGTCAAATGCACTTTTACTCAAAACCATTAATACTTTGGGGTGATGGCATCATCATGGGCGGCGGTATGGGGCTGATGGCAGGATGCAGTCATCGTATTGTCACTGAGCGCACACGTTTTGCTATGCCTGAGATTACTATTGGCTTATTTCCTGATGCCTCAGGCAGTTGGTTTTTGCAGCGAATGCCCGCCAAAACAGGTTTGTTCTTAGGCTTGACTGGCGCGATGTGTAACGGCAATGACGCGCTGTTGGCCAACCTAGCAGAGTATGCTGTTGCAAGTCATGATTATGATGCTGTCATACAACGTCTTAAGCAGAGCGACTGGCAAACGCTCGATAGTGCCAGTAGTTCAAACAAGTTCCATCATAATAGTGCGCATAGTATCGTCAGCCGTGCACTTGCTGAGCTGCCAGTAGCCGAGTTGTCTGATAGTAAGCTCGCGACCTACTGGCAGCCTATCCAAAAATTGATGAACAGTGGCAGTTTGGCAGATATCGATGCATTGCTACAAAGTGATGAAGCGCTCATACAACTGAGCAAAGATTTTGCAGAAGACAGTTGGACTCAGCGAGCAGTTGCAACCTATCGTCATGGTTGCCCAGTGACAGCAGCGTTAACCTATGCGCTATATCATAAAGTCGCTGATTTATCGATAGAACAAGTTTTATATTTAGAAACCAACGTGGCGGTACATTGTGCAGCCAATCCTGATTTCAAAGAAGGTGTGCGTGCATTATTGATTGATAAAGATAAAGATCCGCAGTGGTCGCGCTCGTTGGCAGACTGCGTAAGTGTAGAAGGCCAAGCGTATATCGATAAGCACTTTGCCAATCCTTATCCAAAAGGTGAGCACCCTCTAGAAGATTGGCTGGGTGAGGAAGCTTTGGGCAGTCAGTATGTGCGCTAATTATTTACAGACAACTCAAAAAGTAAGACAGACAGCGTTTTTTAATACTTTTAAAAAAGCATTGTAAAACATAACGTAAATATATTAGGGCGTGTTGAACATTCGACCATGGCACTGACAGCGACTATTTTTTAGGCGATTCGATGTTAAAAATAATAAGTTTAGTCATTCTAAGCGCTTATTTTTAACGATGAAGCGGCAAAAAAGAGTCCTGTCCC
>NZ_MRYC01000020.1:0-61630 GCF_001921765.1 Psychrobacter sp. C 20.9
GGGCTGATGCTAAAATTGCCCCATACTGCGTTACAAATCTCGCTAAGGCATCTGCATTATCGTCGCTTTGTGCCTTGTCTGGAACAATTTTAGCGATCAGCAGTGCCTATTTGCGAATGTTCAACACGCCCTAACCTCATTTAAAAATATAGATATGTTTTAGCAGTGGTTTTATATAAAATATCAAGGTGATATTGTGCTATCGCCTTGATATTTTTTTTGTTTTTATTGAATAAGCAATTTGCTTCCTTAAAAAATGAAAAATATTTAATAACGATAATATAAATTAAAATTCGTTATAATGGTTAAGTTATATTAAAAACTGAAATGAAGTTTAGGTGAGAATATGTTGGATAATTTACGCGGTATGGCTGTGTTCGCCAGTGTGGTCGGACACGGCTCTTTTAGTGGTTCTGCTCGCGAGCTTGGTATTACCACCAGTGCAGTCAGTCAGCAAATTCGTTCACTAGAGAATGAGCTTGGCGTTGTGCTATTGCATCGCTCAACTCGTAAGCTCAGCTTAACGGAAGCTGGTGAGAGCTTCTATGAGTCTGCAAAAGATGTGGTCAGCGCGGCTGAGCAAGGTCGAATCAAAGTTAATCAATTGCGTGATGAGCTAGCAGGTAGTCTACGGGTATCGACGACGCCTGAGCTTGGCGTGAATCATATATTGCCAGCGCTCTCCACATGGATGGCGGCACACGATGATTTGAGCGTGACCTATCTTGCAGACAACCACTATATCGATATGATTGATGAGCGTATCGACATCGCCATTCGCATGAGTCCATCGATTAATGACGCAAGCCTAAGTAGCCATCCTCTCACCGATGTGCGCCAGTTACTCGTGGCTTCACCCCAATATCTGCGTCAGCATCCTAAGATTAATACACCAAAAGATTTGGCTGATCATCAGCTCATTTGTATCGAAATCATGAAAGATGCCAATCAAGTCGATATGATCAAGACGGAAACGAACAAAAAAACGCGTGTGAAAATGAACTCGCGTATCTATACCAATAACGTTTTTATGGCGACAACGTTGGCAAAAGAAGGCCATGGGTTGGTTAGAATGATGGAGATGGACATCAAAAAAGAGCTTGAGAGTGGAGAGTTGGTAGAGGTATTGACTGGTTATCAGTTGCCGAGCTTTGTACTATATGCCGTTACCTTAAACCGCGACCAACAACCAGCTAAAATTACTCGTTGCCTAGAAGTACTGAAGAAATATTTTCATGCCAACTAAGTGTTGTTTAGACTAGATATTGGTTGTTTCAATGATCGGTCAGCAAAAAGCCTATGGATAGAGTTGTCCATAGGCTTTTTTATTACATGCTACATATTCAAGCAAGCTTTAGAATGTTGGCTTTAATAAGTTGATCAAGCGTTCAGCGACTTGTGTGCTTTCATCACGGCTCATATTGAGCGGCGGTAGCAAACGTACCACATGGCCACCTGTCACATTGATGATAAGTTTTTGCTCGTCACGGGCACGATCTACCAATTGGCTACAATCCATGTCTTCAGGTAGCGCAATACCAATCATCATACCGGCACCGCGGCTACTTACGCCGTGTTGTCCTAGTGCATTGACGAGACTTTCTCGGATAAACAATCCTTCCGTCACCGCATTCTCCATAATGTCGCTATTTGCAAGTACATCGTACACGCTATGTACCACGCGACTGGCTAATGGCGTACCACCGTAAGTAGAGCCATGACTCCCTGCACCAAACAAACCAGTAGCACGGCCTCGTACCATACAAGCGCCGACTGGAAATCCATTTCCCAAGCCTTTGGCAGTGGTTAATACATCAGGGCGCGCATTGCTATGCTGATAGGCAAAATATTTGCCAGTACGACCATTGCCGGTTTGCACCTCATCAAGCATGAATAACCAGTTGTGAGCGTCACATTCTGCTTGTAGCTCTTCTAAATAGGTAAAGCCATTGGCCGCAGTATTAAGACCACCTTCACCTTGGATCGGCTCTACAAAAATGGCGCAGATGTCCTCATGGTCTAAAGCCGCTTGCTTTACCGCGGCAATATCATCAAATGGCACACGGATAAAGTCGTCATCTAGTGTATAAAACCCTTCGCGGGCTTTTGGGTTAGCAGTGGCCGATAGTGATAGCAATGTACGGCCGTGGAATGACTGCTCCATCACGATAACTTTTGGGCGTGCAAAGCCTTGTTGCGACGCATACAGGCGTGCAAGTTTTAATGCGGCTTCATTTGCTTCAGCGCCACTATTGGCAAAAAACACACTATCCATTTGAGCTGACGTACATAGTATCTCTCCTGCGCGCTCTTGCCAGTCAATACCGAACAAGTTGCTGGTATGAACCAAGGTCGCTGCCTGCTGTTGAATAGCGTCAGTCACTTGTGGATGGCAGTGTCCTAGTCCACATACCGCGATACCAGTTAAGGCATCTAAGTATGGCGTATCGTCTTTTGTGTAGAGCCAACTGCCTGCACCGCGGGTAAAGCTGATGGGTTGACGATTATAAGTGGGCATTAGGTAAGTAGCAGACATGTAAAACATCCTTGGTATAATAAATTGAGTAAAGGGGTAGGTTATAGCTCGTCAGAAAAAGGTGTGGTTTCTGCAGGTAACGTGTAGTCTTCATTTGCCCAAGCACCTAAGTCGATCAGCTTACAGCGACCACTACAAAATGGCTTATATTTGTTGTCTTGCCAAGCAGTTTGAGTGCCACAACGTGGGCAAGGGTAGGTTTTGGGTGCAGTGTTGGTATTAGAGTCAGTCATAATAAAGGTGGGAGTATCCTTGATGTTATTAGTATCATTTGCGCACGATAGTTATTTATTATCATATAAATTGTGATGAATTGAGGAGTACTAGTTTTCGTTATATTACTATTCAATTAGATTGGCTATATAATAGCATGGGGCAGAATAATGACAAAAGACAAATGCTTTAAGGATAGTAGATGACAGACAATATCGAGTTCACACATCAGCAAGCGCGTGCCTTTCAACCACAACGACTCTCCGCACCGCGCGACTTTATGATTCCAAAAATCATCAGTGATAATAAAGACGAAAAGCCGTTAATCTTGGAGATTGGAGCAGGGAAGGGCAAGCATGCACTTAGCTTTGCCCTGCAAAATCCTGATAAGCATTTGATCGCCATTGAGCGCACACGCAATAAGTTTGATGCTTTCTCAAAGCTGGCTACACTGCAAGACCTATCGAACCTAGATGCGATCCATGCAGATGCGTTTGCTTGGACGGTGCATGCGCTAAAACCCAATAGTGTGGCTAAAATATTTATTCTTTATCCCAACCCTGAACAGCATAATCCCAATCAGCAATGGCTAAATATGCCCTTTTTTGAGTTTCTACTATCTCGCTTGCAAGTAGGGGGGGAGATAATACTGGTCACCAATATTCAATCCTATATGGACAATGCAGAGCATCAAGCAGCTAAGCTTTGGTGCCTACCAAATACTCGCTACCGAGTGCCTGTCGACAGCCAGCGTACGCATTTTGAAGTGAAGTACCTAGCGCGGCAAGAGGTATGCTGGGAGTTAAGCATCCGTAAGCCAAAATGGTATAAAACAAGGTTTGATAATTGGCAAGCTTAATAATAGACGAAAAATAGCCTAAGTAATAAAAAATATAGTTAAAAGTGTGTCATTACAATATAATACGAAGATTAAATATAAAATAGCCTAAGCAAAAAAACGTAAATCAAAAAAAGCCGTCACTAAAGGACGGCCAAAATTCCGCACTATTAAAAACTATAAATAAGGTTTGACCAAGGTACTAGGGTTGGTATGTGCGTCAAGCACTGTTAAAAAAGTATATGCACCAATAAATTTGCGGCTAATAAACATGAATTCTTTTGGAGGAAGGTTAAATTCAAAAGATTGCATCGCACGAGTAGCTTTAGTGGATAAGCGTGAATGCAATTTGCTATTGGCCCAAATATAGCGATTTTGCTCATCCAAACAATCTGTAGGGATGTCATCGTTTTTCTCAGGATCACTGAATGGCTCGGTAGCCAATAGGAACAATGAGGCAATATCAGAGCGTACTTTATCACTCATACTATCGAAGAAATCATAACCCGTCATCGCTAGAGTCATCGCCTGATGGTTGTGGTGATATCCTGCCCTCAATAGTCCACGGGCAATCGTAAGCAAATTACTGTCAAATTGACGAATTGCACCAAAATCTAGCAAAACAAGTTTATCGATATCGTCTGTATTTTCACTAACTCGAACTAAATAGTTACCAAAATTAGGGTCCGTCTGCATTTCGCCCCAGACAAAAATCTCTTGCATCATAATTTCGATGGCAGCTTGACCAATTGCACTGCGGCGCTCCTGAGGCAACAGCTGTAGTGCTTCAGACACGACAGTGATACCTGGCTCATATGACATACATAGCAGACGTTTTTTTGAGTAGTTACGATTAATTTTAGGCACGATATAACGTGGATCATTGCTTAGACGATCGTAGAAACGCTCTGTTGTTGCTGCTTCTGCTTCATAATCGACTTCATGGTGGAGTAGGTCCCGTATTTCCTCAAACCAAGCATCGAGAGCGCGCGTTTGGGGGACGATGTTACTTACCTTTAGTAGTCGCTTAAATAGGGCGAGATCAGAGTTGATGGCATCGGCCACCCCCGGATACTGAATTTTCAACACGACTTGTTCACCAGTTGCTAATACTGTCGCCCGATGGACTTGGGCAAGAGAAGCCGTTCCAATAGGAACAGGGTCAACATCGAGCTCATTTAGTTTTTCACCCAATAGCTGGCGCAATGTTTGCTCAATTGTCGGCCAGGTAAGCGTCGCCGTATCATCATTGAGCGTTTGCAAGGCACGCGTAATCTCTGGTGGCAATATATGTTCACCATAGATGGCTAGCATTTGACCAATTTTGACAACTGAACCTTTCAATTTACCAAGCTCTGATGCCAGATAACTCGCTTGAGCTTCCATAAATGCTTGGTTACGTGCGGTCCGTGCTTCTTTATTCAAAAACATGCCAGACACACTATTACCCGCCCAACGACGACCAATATTTAAGGAGGTTTTAGCAATCGACATGCGGCGATCAAACCCTGAGGTTTTTAGACTATCGATTGATTGCTTATTGTTAGAAGGTTTAGACGTATCATTTGCCATAAATATAATCATTCATCCAGTTGGTATTGATTTGCGGGTTCGAGACCTACAATACAAGGGAGATGTGATGCACGGGTATAAAATTGTATCATATAAAGTGCATGGGTTTTATGAGCGCACACAGGCTGTTGATAGTTACTTTGTAAGTCAAAATAATTGCGTGATATTTTACCGATTTAATGTTGAGAGTTGTGCTCATGTCTGGTCTATCGTTAAGCCGCCATCTCATTTTTTATGAGCATTTCATCAAAAATAGACACAAAAATGACTGTCAAAAAATAAGACCTAGCATGCATGATGCTAGGTCAAATAATGTATAGCGTATCAGTCATATTTGCTTAATCAGACATATGGAGTGAAAAATTCACGTTATCTGACAAGGATTAACTCACCAAGCATTTTCACGAGCAATGGCATGATGCCCGATATCACGGCGATATTGCGCACCATCAAAGCTAATCGCAGCAGTGACTGCTAGTGCTGCTTGCTGAGCTTCAGAAATATTATTTGCTAAAGCAGTCACGCACAATACACGACCACCGTTAGTCACAATTTCGTTCTCATTGTCATTCGAGAATGCCGTACCAGCATGAAATACTTTAACCGCATTATCGTTCGTAGTGTCCAGCTCTGGCAAGCCAGCAATCACATCGCCTTTCGATGATGTTTCAGGATAGCCTTTCGATGCAACTACGATACCTAGAGCAGGGCGGTTGTCCCATTTGGCTTCGCTAGGCAGTTGACCTGCCAACCCTTGTGCAACCAAGTCTACCATTGATGTCTGCAGGCGCATCAAAATAGGCTGCGTCTCTGGGTCACCAAATCGGCAATTGAATTCGATAACATAAGGGTCGCCTGCTTTATCAATCATAAGACCAGCATATAAAAATCCAGTATAAGGGTGTCCTGCGTCTTTCATCGCATCAACCACTGGCTGAATGACTTGTGACATCACTTTGTCATGTACTGATTGAGTGACGACTGGCGCAGGTGAGTAAGCACCCATGCCACCCGTGTTAGGGCCTGTATCCCCTTCAAAAGCACGCTTGTGATCTTGGCTGGTTGCCATTGGTAAGATGTTGTCACCATCAATCATGCAAATAAAGCTGGCCTCTTCACCTTCTAAGAACTGCTCAATGACCACACGGCTACCAGCATCTCCAAATTTGTTGTCCGCGAGCATGTCATCGATTGCATCATGCGCCTGCTCAATCGTCTCAGCGACGATCACGCCCTTACCAGCAGCAAGCCCATCGGCTTTGATAACGATCGGTGCGCCTTGCTCATCAACATAAGCTTTGGCAGCGGTAGCATCTGTAAACCCTTGATAAGATGCCGTTGGAATATTATTTTGCTCCATGAACTCTTTGGCAAAAGTTTTTGAGCCTTCTAACTGCGCACAGTAGGCAGTTGGGCCCCATGCTTTGATATCTGCATCACGGCACGCATCCACAATGCCAGTCACCAAAGGGGCTTCTGGCCCAACAATGACCATGTCGATATCGTTATTTTGGCAAAAGGTAATGACAGCATCGTGCTCACCAGCATCAGTCGGTGCTAAGACCACATTTTGGCATTTAGGTTCAAGGGCAGTACCCGCATTACCAGGAGCGACATAAACGTTTTTGACGTTGTCATCTTTTGCACACTGCCATGCCAGCGCGTGTTCACGACCACCTGAACCAATTACCAAAATATTCATCATACCTTTTGCCCTTAGCAATAACGTTAATAATGAGCGAGTCGCTCGCTCGTAGATATATCGGCATATTCTAACAAAAAAACAGGGCGGATTACTATGAGTATCCACTTGCCAGCGCCTAAACTTGAATATTAGGGCATTCAGCATCATTGTCTCATTAGCAAAGGTTATCGACATATCACTGATTCATGAAATGATGTTGTACGCTTTAGCTCGCGCCGCAGGTGCGTTAAACTTCACTATATTGATGGCATTAAATCCTGATGGCTACATATTCATAAAAATAAGAGTAAAAAAGGAGAAAATCTTTAGACGTCATAATAAAAGAATAAGTCGCGTGACTGGATATATTGCCATTGCATCACAAGTTATAGTCGAACCACTATTAAAGTGTTACAGCGTTAGACTCGTTTAGCCTACTACTGTAGTACTTGCACTCGTCTGCCTTGTACCACTTTTAATATTGATTGACTATATAAAGCCCTATATGCAATGACGGTAATTAACACAGATTGATAAACATAAATAGATAAACCAAACCTATAAAAAGGACGAAGGACAATGCCAAACTCCCTCAGTATCGCAAAAGAGCGCATTAGCCAGATAAGCGATATTGCTACCAGTTATGTACAAAAAGACAAATCGCTATTTGATCATTTTATCCATAGCTACTATGAGCCGCTGCATCAAGAAACTGCAGAGGCGATCAGTAATGCTGATTTGGCGGGCATGGCGCTACATCACTTTACATTGCTCAAAGCCTATGATTGCAGCAAACCACAACTGGCAGTATTGAATCCCTTAGCAGAAGAGCAGCACTTTCATAGCTCACACACGGTCATTCAGATCGTGGCATATGATAGACCATTTTTAGTCGATACGATCTTGATGAGCCTTGAAGCTGAAGGTATCGATGTGCATCGTACTTACAATATCATCGTAAGTGTTAAACGTGATGAGGACGGCCAGATTACTTATGTTGAAGGCGCACATGAAAGTGCCACTTCTCATATGTCGTTGATTCATTGTGAAATTGCTTATCAAGATAATGAAAACTTGGAAGCATTACAACAAATGCTTATGTCTAAAATTGACACGCTTGATACCGTCGTTGGCGACTGGAAACAAATGCGTGCTCAGTTAAATGACATTAAAGCTGAGCTGTCTAACAAACCACTTCCAGAAGTGTTCTACTCACAACAAGAAATCCAAGCATTTTTAGATTGGATATTAGATGACCACTTTATCTTCTTAGGTTATCGCGAGTACCGCTTAGAAGGCGGTCACGAAATCGAAGTCACCGAACCTACTAATTTGGATTTATTTGCCATTGGTAATAGCGGTCTTGGTCTATTGCGCGGTTCTGAAGAAGACAAGCTATCAGAGAGCTTCAACCAACTGCCTAAAGGATTAAAGCAGCTACTGACCGAGCCACGTGTGTTGATGCTATCTAAATCCAGCCGTGTATCGCCGATACATCGTTCAGTATATATGGACTTTTTGGGTATTCATAAGTTTGATGATAATGGCAAATTGGTTGGTGAATATCGTTTCATCGGTCTATTAACATCGCAAGCCTATCAGCTGACCGTACAGCAAATACCGCTACTACGCGAAAAAGCCAACCAGATTATGGCCATGGCAGATTTACCACGCGATGGCCATGCGCATCATAAAATGATGCATGTGATTAATACCTTGCCACGTGATGATCTGTTCCAAGCCAGCGTCGAAGAGCTGTACCCAATTGTCTCAGGTATTAGCCAATTACAAGACAAAAAGAGCTTACGCTTATTTAGCCGTATCGACCATTACCAACGTTTTGTCTCGTGCTTAGTTTATATTCCACGTGATAAGTTCAACACTG
Source organism: Psychrobacter sp. C 20.9 (assembly GCF_001921765.1). NCBI lineage: Bacteria > Pseudomonadati > Pseudomonadota > Gammaproteobacteria > Moraxellales > Moraxellaceae > Psychrobacter > Psychrobacter sp. C 20.9. Next base: position 8,729 of record NZ_MRYC01000020.1, read on the forward strand.
AGCTACGCATCAAAGTACAAAACGTTCTAAAAGATGCTTATAACGGTCTGTCTTCAGGTTTTACCACTGAATTCAATGAATCTGCGCACGCCCGCGTCCATGTCCATGTGCGCACAGTGCCAGGTCAAGTGAATGACGTTAATATCGCAACACTTGAAGCCAAATTGTCAGCACTTATGCAGTCATGGGATGACAATTATCAAAAAATGCTGCTTGATAATGTGGGTGAGCAACAAGCCAACGCTTTGACTCGTCGCTTTTTAGACTATATTCCTGCTGCGTACCAAGAGCGTTTTGATGCTCGTACCGCAGTCGAAGATACGAAGCGTCTGGCGGGACTGACCGCAGAAAACCCAATGATTTGGCATTTATACCAGTCGACAGGCGATGCACGTAACCAACTTCACCTAAAGCTATACGGTCGCGAGCAGCCTGTTATCCTATCAAAAGTGCTACCAATACTTGAAAACTTTGGTGTATCGGTTATCTCAGCACAGACTTATGAGTTTGATTTGCCAGAGCAGCCAATTTGGATGCAAGAGTACGAGCTGACGCTAGAGCATGTCGATACGGTCAATATGCAAGTCGTGCGTGGTCAGTTCGAAGATAGCCTCAAGCAAATTTGGGCAGGCCGTGTTGAGAGCGATTCGTTCAATGAGTTGGTACTAACGACCAAGCTCGACACTTACGATGTCGTCGTATTACGTGCGCTGTCTCGCTATATGCTACAAGCTCGTGCGCCATTCTCTAGCGCCTATATCCAGCAAACTGTTGTTAAAAACAGTGATATCAGTGTGGCATTGGGCAGCTTGTTTGATGCGCGCATGAATCCTGAATATAGTGATGAGACGCGCCAAGAAAAAACAACCAAATTCCAAGAGCAGATCACAGCCGCACTCGCAGATGTGGATAGCCTAGACGAAGATCGTATCTTGCGCTGGTATTTAGATTTGATCAATGCGATGGTACGTACCAACTTCTATCAAGTAGATAGCGACGGTCAACGCAAAGATCGTTTGTCGTTTAAGTTCTTGGCAGCAGACATTCCAAACCTGCCAAAACCAAAGCCAATGTTTGAGATATTTGTGTATTCACCGCGCGTTGAAGCGGTGCATCTACGTGGTGGCAAAGTCGCCCGTGGTGGTCTGCGCTGGTCAGATCGTATGGAAGATTTCCGTACCGAAGTACTTGGCCTTGTCAAAGCACAGATGGTCAAAAACGCAGTAATCGTTCCTGTTGGCTCTAAAGGCGGCTTTATTGTCAAAACCAAAAGTATGGCTGATGGTCGTGAGGCGTTCCAAGCAGAAGGCATTGCCTGCTATCAAACGTTCTTACGCGGTATGCTTGATGTCACAGACAACATTGTAGATGGCAACATCGTCCCGCCAGCCAACACAGTACGTCATGATGAAGATGATCCGTACTTGGTTGTCGCAGCGGACAAAGGCACAGCGACTTTCTCTGATATCGCCAACGCGCTCGCAGCAGAGTACAACTTCTGGCTGGATGATGCCTTTGCTTCAGGTGGTTCAGTAGGTTATGACCATAAAGCAATGGGTATTACAGCGCGCGGTGGTTGGGAGTCGGTCAAACGTCACTTCCGTATGCGCGGTATGGATATCCAAAACCGTGATGACTTTACCGTGGTCGGTATTGGTGACATGAGTGGGGATGTATTCGGTAATGGTATGCTGCTCTCAACGCATACTAAGCTCGTTGCTGCCTTTAACCACCTGCATATCTTTATTGATCCTAATCCAGACACGGCGGCCTCATACGCTGAGCGCGCACGCTTGTTTGAGCTACCGCGCTCATCATGGGCAGATTATAACGACTCCTTAATCAGTCAAGGTGGTGGGATATTCTCACGCCAAGACAAGACTATCGCTATCAGTCCTGAGATGAAATCGCTCTTTGATATCAGTGCAGACAGCCTTGCACCGAATGATTTGATTAGCGCGTTACTACGTGCACATGTCGATCTCATCTGGAATGGTGGTATCGGTACTTATGTCAAAAGTGCGAACGAGACGCATGCCGATGTTGGCGATCGTGCGAATGATTCGCTACGTATCGATGGTAATGAGCTACGCGCAGCTGTCGTTGGTGAAGGTGGTAACTTAGGTCTAACCCAGCAAGGTCGTATCGAATATGCTCAAACGGGCGGACGCATATATACAGATGCCATCGATAACTCAGGCGGTGTGAACTGCTCGGATCATGAAGTCAATATCAAAATCTTACTTGGCAAAGTGGTCGAGCAAGGCGACATGACGCTGAAGCAACGTAATGAATTGCTTGAGAGTATGACTGACACCGTAGCAGAATTGGTACTACGTCAGAACTACTTGCAACCACAAGCCATTGAGCTGAGCCATATTCGTGCCGCAGCCAATCTAAGTGATCACCAGCGCTTTATTCAGATGTTAGAGGGTGAAGGGCGTCTGGATCGTGCGATTGAGTATCTACCATCAGACGAAGAGATTACGAAGCGTCAAAAAGCGGATACTGGTCTGACCAACCCTGAGCTCGCAGTCGTCTTGGCTTATGGCAAAATGTGGGTCTATGACAATCTGTTATCATCTGATTTACCAGATGATCCGTACTTCATTAATGAGCTACGTAAATACTTCCCAGATGAGCTTGCGTCACGCTTCTTTGATGAGATGACTGAGCACCGTTTGCATCGTGAAATCATCAGCACTTATTTGACCAACAGTGTGGTCAACCGCTTAGGTATTGAAGCGCTATTCCGTCTGTTTGAGGAAACTGATCAATCACTAGCGACTATCGTGCGTGGTTATGCGATTAGCCGTGATGTATTCAACGTATCGCGCGCTTGGCAAGCATTAGAAGCACTAGATAACCAAGTTGAAGCAACACTACTGCTGAATCTTGAGCTGCGTCTACGTGATGCGCTTGAGCGCGGTGTGGTCTGGTTCATCAACGCCTTCGGTCAAAACTTGCAAGTTGCTGATATGATTAGCCGCTTTAGTGAAAGTGTTGAAAAACTCACTAAGCCAAGTGGTTTTATCGAGCAGCAGTTTGCACAGTATCTGCAAGAAGACACCGAGCGTTTGATGCAAAAAGATCTGTCTGACAACGATGCTACTTTATTTGCAATGCTACCGTATCATGTCGATGCGCTGGATGCTGCATTGCTGGCTGAGCAATATGAGCGTCCTGTTGATGAGATTGCAACCCTATACTTTGAAGCCTATCAAGTGTTGCAGTTAGATTGGATGATGGACAATATTGCCAATTTACCGCAGCAAGACTACTGGGATCGCCGTGCACGCCATGCGTTAGTGAACGAGTTGTCACGTGGCTTGCGCCTACTAATGGATGCGGTACTGTCTAAACCAGATGCCAAGCAAGCATTTAGTGAATGGAAAGCAAGACACGTCGATCAGCTTGCAGCAGTCACGACAGAGATGAATAAGTTAGATGAGCTGCATAGCAACGATGAAGAAGGTCAAATTGGTCTGTCAACGCTGTCAGTATTGATGAGTGAGCTGAGTGGTTTAGTCACTAAATAATTAGTTATTCAGTAAGAAATAAATATCTGTATGTTCAAAAAAACCACCGTTCTTAATGTTCGGTGGTTTTTTATTGTCTAAACGAAATCGTTTAATCGAAAGTAGAGTAGAAAGTAGCACACTGACTAGCTTAAATTACGAGGCTTTTTCACTGACAACTTTGTGACATCCTTGACCACTAATTCGGCTAAATCCGCCCGAGAGCTTTTCGACCTTAATTTGGGTTAAGATACGATCTTTTAGCGCCTGTACATGGGATATCACTCCGATTAATTTTCCTTCTTGCTGCAAATTGGTCAACGTATCTAGCGCAATATCTAAAGACTCTTCATCCAAGGTACCAAAACCTTCATCTAAAAATAGCGAGTCCACGCGAATATTTTGGCTGGCCATTTGTGATAGCCCCAGTGCTAGAGCAAGACTGATAATAAACCCTTCACCACCTGAGAGATTTTTGGTACTACGAATCTCACCGCCTTGATAATTGTCAATGATGTTGAGCTCAAGCGGGCTATTGTCATCACGAGCCAGCAGGTAGCGATCACTCATCTTTTGCAGCTGAGTATTGGCATGATTAACCATCAGATCAAAAGTGAGGCCTTGAGCAAAGGTACGATACTTTTTGCCATCAGACGAGCCAATCAATTTATGTAGCTGTTGCCACACTTGTAACTTATCCTTTTGGGCATTGATGGCATCAATTTGCAGCTGTTGGGTGCTTTTCTTATCCTCATTGTCTCGTAACTGCTGACTGATTGCACCAATAGATTCAATGCAGCTATTAAACTTCTCTTGGACTTGCGCTTGCTGCTGGATAAGCGTTTCTTTATCGTCTGTTGTCAGCGGATTAGCTTGCTTATCTTCTAATGCTTTCTCGGTTTCTTTCAATAAGGATTGTGCTTGCTTGAGTGCATAATCAATATGTTCTTGCTGCTGTTTGAGTGCATTACGCTCATCCATAGGTAAGCGCGCCGCCAAAAAATCGGGTTCTGCGTAAAAACTTGAGGAGGCAAGTGCCGTTTGGAACTGGTTTTCTAGAACCTGCACGGTATCAGCTGCTGCTTTGATTTGCTGCGTGATCTGCTCTCGTTGGTCTTTTAGCTGCTTGAGCGTGTATTCAGCACTGTCTAGTTGTCTTTGGGCAACGGACTGATCGGTTTTCGCTTGTTCTAACGCCTCGCGCAAACGCTGCTCTTCTGCATCGGGATCTTTGTCGGCGAAGACATTGATTCTGTGTGTTTGTAGCTGCTCAAGCGCCTTTATTTTTTCAATCACGAGTTGAACCAGACTATCAAGCTCCTGTTGGTCTTTATCCAACTGGGTTTGTTTGGTATCGATCTGTATTTCTAGACCGCCTAGTTCTGTCACTAGCTTTTGCTGATGCTCTTTATAATTATTAAGCTCATTTTTTATGGTTATAAGCGCTGCGTGTTGCTGACGCAATGTTGTGATATGCGTATGATAATCCGCCTCGTTTAGGATAACTTGGCTATCAATACTTTCCATCAGGGGATGTAAAGTTGGCTTCGAGGCGCGTATCTGCGCGATTTCGTTTGACTGAAACGTGCCAGCGGCGTATCTTTCTAAGAGCTGAATGATGTCATTTTTAAGGGTGGTTAATTCAGAGAAATTATCGTGAATGTGTTTATCTGTATTATCTATACTCACGGATGTTATTTTGATATTCGTCTCAATCCCATTAATATCGCTTGCCAGCTTATGCTGCTGTTGTGCTAATGCGCTAATGTCCTCGCGCATGGTAGCGAGCTTCTCGCCAAGCCTCTGATAATTGGACAGCGTGCCTTTAAGTGATGCTTTACGTTCGGTCAATTGATGTTGAGTGCTCTTTAACACCGGTATTATATCTACATGTGTCTCAAGTTGCTGCAATGGTTGTATCATTGCCGCGATAAAAGGTGAGTAGTTTTCCTTCAGGACTAAACTCACTGACTGCTTGATATCAGCTGCTAGTTTTTGTGCTTGATCTTGTAGTAGGTTTTTCTGATTTTGCTGTCGCTCAAGCTGCTGCTGTTTGGTTGCTCGACTGATACGATGTACAGATAAGGTGTTTTCCAAATCGGATATAGTGGTGTCCAGCTCTATCATTTGTTGCTGAATCTGATCTGCTTCGGTATCTGATATCAAATGCGGGTGGTTTGCGCCATAAGGATGCTCAAGCGATCCGCACAGCGGGCACGGATGACCGTCTTTTAGATCAGCAATGTGGCTTTCTAGAGTGGCTACTTTTTGTAGTAGATATAACTGTGTTTGTTTGTCTTGCCGCTTGTCTTTAGTGGATTGGATAGTGGATGCTTTATTAGTAATGATATCAGCCAGCACTACCAAATCGTCTTGTATTACTGGTAGCTCAGTGTCTATATCTTTGATCTGTGCGCGAAGCTCATTGAGCTTATCTGCTTTTGACTCTATTTGTTCAAGCTGACGATCGAGGCCATCTATCTGTTCTTGTTCGCTGCGTATCTCAGGTAGAGACTGTCTTTCACTTAATTCGGCTTGCTTTTGTTGTAATTCCTCGATCTGAGCTTGCAGAGCTTTTTCTTTAGCCGCTTGATCCTTTTGTAGTGGATACAAGGTTCTAAGATGGCTTTGATACTGGTCTGTATTGTGTTTTTGGTTGGCCTTGTTGATATTTAAATCAGCATTGTCTTGGAGCAGTGCTTTTAACCTGGTGCAATAACTCTTAAAATTAGCAATATCGCCGTCGATGTCATTTAAGTCATTTGCACTATCAAGATTGCGCTCTATATCTGCTAATTGGGATTTATTTTGTACTGCTTGTTGTTGATGGTGATCAATCTCTAGGCGTAAGCGCTGAGTATGGTCCGATAAAGTATTCTCCCTTTGCTGCGCTTCTTTTAATCCCTGCGTTTGCTGCGTAATGTCGATATCTAGTCTACGCGCTTCTCTAATATTAGGTAAGGTGGATCGCAGCGCTTCATCAGCGGCTTGTACGCGAGTTTTTACGGTATCTAGCAGCACGTTCGCTTGGTGTAAGTTATTCTGTGTTTGCGGCAGCGTATCGTTAATTCCTTGCTGTTCATTTTGTAAACGTTTTAGATTATTGCGGTCAGAGGCAAGCTTTCCGTATTGACTATCAATCTCCAACGCCTTATTGGCAGCGGTTAAGCGTCTAGCGTCATGGATAAAGTCTTGCTGAGCCTGCTGAGCCTGCGCTAGATCATTTTGATAAGTATTCAGTTTTTCTTTCGATTCTGTGACGCTATCTAGCCACTTTATCTTTTCGACCAAATCTTGAATTTCTCGCTGCTGCGTACTCTGGGTGCTTTGATATGACTGCAAATCGGCTCTTAACTGACCTTCTTCTTCGGTATCTAAAAGTGCCAAGCCATCTAAACCATATTGCAGTTTACTCAATATCTCTTCTTCAGTGCGCTTCTTATTATGAACATGTGTTGAAATGGTGGCATAAATATCAGTACCTGTAATTTTTTCTAAAATATCGGCACGCTCGTCAGCTTTTGCCTTCAAAAAAGCTGAAAAACTGCCCTGAGCCAGCAATATAGAGCGAGTGAACTGCTGAAAGTCCATCCGAGTCAGTTCAATTATTTTATTTTTGGTATGTTTTAGCGTGCTCTCTAATAGCTCATCTTTTTTTGACGAGTCATCAACGTTTATCTTAGCAATTTCATGAGTTGCGTCTTGCAGATTGCCATCTGCCTTATTATAAGCACGGCGCTGTCCCCAACGGCAGCGGTACTGCTCACCATTTAAATCAATCACGACTTCAGCGAAGCATTCCGCTGTTTGCCGCGTCATTACTTCATTGCTGCTTTTGCTGATACTGTTGATCCTTGGTGTTTCACCATATAGCGCCAGACAAATCGCATCCAATATGGTGGTCTTGCCAGCGCCAGTCTGTCCTGTGATCGCAAAGATACCTTCATTGGTAAAAGCGGTGTCAGCAAAATCAATGTGCCATTCACCTTTGAGAGAATTGAGGTTTTTGAGTCTGAGTTCGATTAGGCGCATGGATATATCTTATTATTAGTGATAGCAGCAACTGCAAAAATTTAGAAAGATAGAAAATAGAAGTGCGATAATGATTCACACTTATATTATTCTGCCTGTTTGTCCTCATGATGTAAGTGATAAAGTATCTGACCATAGGCATCACGCAACGAGTCTTTTTGAGAATCAGCCACCTCATTAATCGTCAAGCAGCGCTCAAATACTTCCATCTCATTCAAGTCTTGCAAATTCTCCGAGGTTTGCTGTTGGTTAAGCACTTTATTATAAGTGCGGGTGTTCTTAATCTTTAATACCTCACATGTCAGCCCATCTACCATCGCTTGTACTTGCTCACGTAAGTCACTGACAATCTCGTCACCCGTATAGACCACCTCTAACCAAACAGAATCCGTTGGTGTGAGTGATTTTATCGTTTGTGAGATTGTGGTTAGGTCACCAGATATCTGCGCTAGCTGTTGGAACTTTGGAATGGGTAGGGAAACTACTTGCATCTGATTGTGGTCATCATGATGCAAAACTTCGTTAGAAGTAATGGAGTCGTTAGGCTTGGGTTTATGCTGTTTTTGATCGTCAGTGTTCGCTTGAAGAGCCGCTGTTGTTATCTCATGATTATCAGCTGGCGCGGCAAATCCAAATAAGTCATCCATATAGGCAGTGGCTTGACTCGCTATTTTCTTAGCAGTCTTTTCTGCTGATTTTTCAACCTTAGTAACCGTATTAGATAGATGAGGTACAACGCTATCAGATGTGATGTTTACTTCTATGATTTCATTATCAACATTAGCTATAGCGCCAAACTGTACCAGCAATACCTGTTTTTGCTGTTTTGCCTCCCCAAAGCCCATTGCAATGGGTGAGCCTGAGTAGCGAATACTCTCACGACCGCCAACGCGCTGTGGCACGTGCAAATGCCCAAGGGCGACATAGTCAAATCCCTCATCAAACATATCAGCGGAGATTTTGCCAAGTGAGCCAACATAGAGATCGCGCACGCCGTCATCATCGGTTGTTTTGCCACCAGCGGCGAATAGATGACCTGTGGCAATGATAGGGATATGCCGTTGATGTACCTCGATTAATTTGGCCTGCTGTTCTCTAGCAATCGCTGCTACTTCATCATAGTGGGCGCGAATACCTTTGATAACATTGGCGTCTTTGCTATCCGCAGACTCGCCAGCGCTACTGCTACGTACATCACGGTCGCGCAGGTAGGGTACAGCGGCGATAATGCAATGAGGATTGTTATCATCATCACCTAAGACCAATACCTCATCTTCTAAATCATCACAAGCAGTCCCAATCACATGGACATTCAAAAATTTGAGCACATTGCTTGGCGCATCCAAAAACGTCGGTGAGTCATGATTGCCTGCGACAATGACCACATGCTGACAGCAGGAACGTGAGACCTTACCCAAAAACTCATAATATAGCGCTTGGGCTTTATTGCTGGGCGTCATGGTATCAAAGATGTCACCTGCAACAATCAATATATCTACTTGCTGTGCGCTAATGGTGTCTTTTAGCCACTGCAAAAATGCCTCAAACTCTTCATAACGCAGACGACCATAAAGCCTGCGCCCCAAGTGCCAATCGGACGTGTGCAATATTTTTAAAGGTCTAACAGAGATATATTTAGAAGCAATAGATAGGGGCATAGTTTGGCTTATCATTAAACGTCAGAACATTAATTAGGTAGCTTCCATTCTAGCAAGAATCGTTGAGATTTTCTCTGTTGCCAAAAGAAAACCCTACCAATAGATAATTGACAGGGTCGCTTTGCGGTACAGGTAATAATAAAACACAGAAGATTAATCGATGATGAGCTGCTCTAGATCGTCCCCTGAATTTGTCGCAAGATTTGCAATCATCGATAGCGCATGAGCTTGTTGATCTATGGGCTGTTTGACTGCTTCACCTCTTGAGCCTTCACGTAACCAGTTTTTAGCTATGTCATCGCTGCTTTGGTTGTGCTGCTGATTCTGTAAATTGTACCAAGCCAAATCATGATGCAAGCTGACCACGTCGCCCATAATAAGCAGGGCAGGCGTCGGCAGCTGAGCGGTTTCTTGCTGACTGACGATGCTGGCAAGCGTACCTGTTAGGACTTGCTGATTGGGCATACTGGCATTAGAGACAATGGCAATTGGCGTATCAGCGCTACGACCAGCGTCAACCAAACCTTCAGTCAAGCGCGCCAGCGAATGCAGACCCATATAAAATACCACCGTCTCATCGGTGTTCAAGAAGTTTTTAAAGTTGTTGTTGGGCGTGCCTGCCTTCAAGAATCCTGTCACAAAACGTACGGACTGTGAGTGGTCACGGTGAGTTAAGGGTATGCCAGCATAGCTAGCAGCGGCATTGGCAGCGGTGATCCCTGGTACGACCTGATACGGCACACCATGAGCGCGCAGGCTTTCAATTTCTTCACCGCCACGACCAAAGATAAATGGATCGCCACCTTTTAATCGAACCACACGCCGACCTTCTTTGGCGCTGTTGACCAACAACTCATTGATGCCAAGCTGGGCGACCGTATGGTTGCTGCGTTTTTTACCGACAAACACTTTGTCCGCATCACGGCGGCAAAGATCCAGCACTTGTGGCGATACCAAGGCGTCATAGTAGACAATATCTGCTTGCTGCATCAATCGTAATGCTTTGAACGTCAAAAGCTCTGGATCACCAGGGCCTGCGCCAACGATATAGACTTCGCCTACGGAGGGTAATTTTTTTTCTGACTCGTCTGACAGAGTAGGCGTTGTATTTTCCGCAGCATCAGGGTGGGCTTTATTATGAATAGCAGCGGCAGTGCTATCTAAATCCGCTTGTAGCTTGGCAGCTGCTTCTGTTTCATTACCGGCAAACATCAGCTGGCTGACTTGACCTTCAAACGCACGCTCCCAAAATTGACGACGTCCAGTCAGCGTTGGTATTTTGGACTTTACCTCACTGCGAAAATCCCCTGCCAACTTGGCCAATTTACCATAGCCTTGCGGGATTAAGGTTTCAAGGCGTGCTCTTAATAGACGCGCCAATACAGGCGCTTTACCATTTGATGAAATGCCGATGACAATAGGGTTACGATCAATAATGGCTGGAAAGATAAAATCGCACAATGGCGGCGTATCGACCACATTGACCGGGATATTTAGCTCAGTCGCATCTGCGTGAATCTCATGGTTAAGCGTTTCATCGTCAGTCGCGGCAATGATCACGCGAGCGCCCGACATATAGGATTTGTGATAGTTTTTTTCAATCAACTCGTGCTTATTGTTACTCAGTAACTCTCGTATTTCGTGGCTGATATCAGGCGCAAGAATCGTAATGCACGCGCCAGCACGGCTGAGCAAGTCCGCTTTACGCAGTGCCACTTCGCCGCCGCCCACGATGAGCACTTTACGGCCTTCTAATTTAAAAAATAGCGGGAAGGTGTTCATAGTGTCACCATATATTGAATTATTTATTATAAAAGTAGAAAAGATATAAAGAATGCCGCCATTATGAGGTATCACAGACACACTCTCACCTAATGAATTGGCATTAGTATATTCATTTTTGAAATATTAATTGATATTTTTCTAGCTAATAGGAATAGATTAAATGACTTTTTTAAATCAATAAATTATCTAATACACGCTAACATATCCCAAAACATCGAATCGTCAAAGATATTACAGATAACAATCAAGATACCATCTTTGTAAAAGCTGATGTAACACAAAAGAGTGATATTCAAGCCGTAGTTGATAATGCTGTTGAGCTAGAAGAAGATTTTTACGATAAATTGATGGCGATTAATGTCAAAGCGCCTTATCTGGCTTCCAAAATAGTGATTCCGCATTTATCAAGCAAGGTGGCGGCGCTATTATTTAGGTCGCAAATAGCTTTAGTAGTTGCAAATATGATCGTCAATCATAAAAAAGCCCTCTCTTAAATTAAAGAAAGGGCTTTTTTCATTCAGAAAACACTAAAATTACAGCTGCGTGTGCAGACCGCACTCACGGCTTTCTTCTACTTTAGTTGGATCAAAGTAGTCATGCTCGTTTGGCAAGTTGTGCTCATCTAAGTACACATCCAAATCTGCATCGGTTTTTTCAAACAATGGTGCTACTTTCAATACACCGTCTTTTGATAAGCTAAGTACATCAAGCCCTTGACGGAACTCGGTTTGGTCTTTACGAATCGCGTTAAACCATACGTCAGGCTTTAGCTCGTCTAGTGCACGGCGGAATGGCTCAAGTTTCACTTGTTCAGTGAACTCGCCATGTTGCGGGTTGTCAATGCCTGGGATGCCATTCATGGTGGCGTCACGATGGGCAGCGGTTTGTTTTGGAATATACGTCACGACGTTGAGATCAAGATCACGAATCAATTTGTTGGCAAATTGATAGGTCGCATCGGTGTTATAGCCTGAATCTACCCACAATACCGTGATGTCAGGGCGCTGCTTGGCAACCAAATGCAAGATCGCTGACTCATAAGGACGGAAGTTGGTGGTGATGATTGGGTTTTTGGCTTGCGTCAATGCCCACTCAACGATTTGCTCAGGTGATTTACCTTGCAAATCTTGGTTTGCTTGGTCGATATCTAGGTTTGGGTGTAATTGGCTCATAATACATTCCTTAATAATTGTTAATATAAAAATAGCGATTTGATAGTGAATAATAAAATCAGTTTTTTGAGAACATCGGTAATGCTGAAGCGTCTCGACCATCATAGCTACTGGCTAGGGCAGTGAAGGCTTGGCTAATATCAGATTTAGCATCATGCTCATTGAGTACAAAGCTAGTAGCACCAGCGCGCAGCAAATAAGCGATTTGATCACGACCAAACGCGCCTGCCATGCGAATATCACCTTCATAACCAAGCTGACGCAGGGTCTGTGCAAAACTAAAACCGCGACCATCCACAAAACTTGGGACATGAATGACGATCACATCTTGCGTCAATAAAAAGTCTTTTACATCAGTCAGATCATCAGCATCGGTGTTGGATGTGATCCACACACCCAATCGGCTGCTGTGCTGCTTGAGGATATCCAATACTTGCGCGAGCAAACCGTTTGCCAGTTTGCCATCAGCATTTAATAAATCTGCTAGTGGGACAAGTACATCAACTTTTTCTTGTTTGTGTAACAGCTCAAGCAAGGTCAGGCTTGATAACGCGATACCGTCAGGCAGCTGCGCTGTCGCTAGCGCTTGCCAAGTATCTTCGCCACTGATGTCTGCGCCATGGCTATCGAGCACATGATGATTAGCCATAGACCTTCTCCTTAAAGGGGGCGATACCAACGCGGTCAATCACGTCACCAAAACCCTCAACATCTTGTTCGTTAGTGCCGCGTATATCGAGATACACATCTAAAATGGTTTGTAAGGTGCTGGCCACATCATCCGCTGGCACCGCTTTTCCTAAGATTTTGCCCAATTTGGCGTCATTACTAGAGTTACCACCAAGGCTAATCTGATACCAGTGCTCGCCTTTTTTGTCCACACCCAAGATACCGATATCACCTGTGTGATGGTGGGCGCAGGCATTCATGCAGCCTGACATGTTCAGGCGAATATCACCAAGATCATACAAGTAATCTAAATCATCAAACTGCTTTTCGATTTGCTCAGCAATATTGTGGGTGGTAGCATTGGCCAGCGAGCAATAATCCCAACCTGGGCAGACAATCATGTCGGTTAGGGTGTTGATATTGGCGCGTGCTAAATGCAAATCTGATAGCTGCTGCCACAATTCATAAAGCTCATTGGTTTGCACATCAGCGAATACCAGATTTTGCTGATACGTACCGCGCAACTCACCAAAGCTATAACGATCAGACAAATCGGCAAGCGCATCCATTTGCGCATCACTCAAGTCACCTGATGGCACATAACGACCGTCCACCAGTCCGGCTTTTAAAGAGATTACGACCGCACGGTAACCGTCCACCTTATGTGCCACAGTATTCTGGTTATACCAGTTGGCAAAGTCTTTATCAGCGTTTAGTTGTTGTTGTAGCTCAGACTGTACTGCGAGCGCATCAAATGACTGATAATCAGGCATGCTGAAATAGCTGGCAGCGGTGTCAAAATTCTCTTCAGTCAAAGTAAGCGGACCGTCTTTGGTGTGTACTTCCCACTCAGCTTCTACCAGTTTGGCAAACTGATCGCCGCCTAAGCTGTCGACCAAAATTTTAATACGGGCTTTGTACTTGTTATCACGGCGACCATGCAAGTTATAGACGCGCAAAATGGCATCAAGATAGCTGAGTAAATGCTCACGAGGTAAAAACTTGCGAATCGTTTTACCAATAATAGGCGTACGTCCTAAGCCACCACCAACGATCACTTCAAAGCCAAGCTCGCCTGCGTCATTGGTAACGACGTGCAGACCCACATCATGTACTTGCGTTGCCGCACGATCCGCTTCGGTACCGATCACTGCAATTTTAAATTTACGTGGTAAAAAAGCAAACTCAGGATGAAAGGTTGACCACTGACGGATAATCTCACAATAAGGGCGTGGGTCAGCGATTTCTTCCTTATGGATACCCGCATAAGGATCCGTTGTGGTGTTACGAATACAGTTGCCTGAGGTTTGGATGGCATGCATCTGTACCGTTGCCAATTCTGCCAAAATGTCTGGCACTTCTTCTAGTTTTGGCCAGTTCAGCTGAATATTGGTACGGGTGGTCATGTGCCCATAACCTTTATCATACTTACGGGTAATCTCAGCCAATTTGCGTAGCTGATAGCTGGCAAGCAAGCCGTAAGGAATGGCGATACGGAGCATAGGCGCATAACGCTGGATATACAAGCCGTTTTGCAATCGCAGTGGCAAAAACTGCTCTTCTGGCAGCTCACCTGCCAAAAATCGTGCGGTTTGGTCGCGAAATTGGGCAACTCGTTCGTCTACTAACGTCTGGTCAGCGTAATTATATTGATACATGACGTAATCTCAGTTTTGTTTTTAGTCTTAAAAGCAGCGATGGCAGCAATCTAATATCTGTGCTCGTAGGTGATAGACTTTACCACAAATCGCAATTTAAACAATTCAGGGTCACATCATATAAGCTTCTATCTATAAACATAAATTCCTTTCAGACATATCCATATCCAAACACAGCATAAATTTTCATAACGAAAGTTAGGTAGCCTATGCTTATCAAATTTAACGCCTGATCACTAGTACGCTACTTCTTATCTATCGACGGTTTTCTGCTCAGTTTTGTATATTTAATCACTTTCGTATTTTTGCTCATCTCTTCCAACCATTCTTTCTAATAAGAGGTTTTAATAACGATATGTCTCAGACCCAGATTCAGACCCAAAGCCAAACTCAATCCCAATCAAAGCTGGTTCCACCACATGGCAGTGCCGAGCTTAAACCACTGTTGTTAGAAGGCGAAGCACGCGAGCAAGCACTAGAGCTTGCCAGCACCTTACCAACCATTACCTTAAGCTCACGCGAGCGTGGTGATCTGATCATGTTCGGTATTGGCGGCTTTACACCATTAAATGGTTTTATGAATAAAGCCAATTGGCAAGGTGTGGTTGATAACATGCGCTTGCAAAGTGGGGATAATAAAGGTTTGTTTTGGCCCATTCCGATCACCTTGTCTGCACCAAAAGCGACGGCGGATAGTTTGAGTCAAGGCGACAAAGTGGCATTGGTCGCACAAGATGGCGAAGTTATGGGCATCTTAACAGTAGAAGAGACCTATACCATTGATAAAGAACACGAGTGTCAGCAAGTATTTACCACCACAGATCCAGAGCATCCAGGCGTCCAGCAAGTGTTGGATCAAGATGAGGTCAATATTGCAGGTAGCGTAGAAGTACTGAGCGAAGGCGAGTTCCCAACGCGTTATCCTGGTATCTATAAAACGCCCGCGCAAACACGTCAAATCTTTGAAGAGAAAAACTGGAAGACTGTGGCGGCTTTCCAAACGCGTAACCCGATGCACCGCTCACATGAATATCTGGCCAAAATCGCAATTGAGATCTGCGATGGTGTGATGATTCATTCATTGCTCGGCGCACTAAAACCAGGTGACATTCCAGCAGAAGTACGTCAAGAAGCCATCAAAACCTTGATTGATAATTACTTCAAGCAAGACACGGTGATTCAAGCAGGTTATCCATTAGATATGCGCTATGCTGGTCCACGTGAAGCCTTATTGCACGCGTTATTCCGCCAAAACTATGGCTGTAGTCATCTGATCGTTGGTCGCGACCATGCTGGTGTGGGCGATTACTATGGCGCGTTTGATGCGCAAACCATTTTTGAACAGGTTGGCAAAGACGATCTCATCACCCAGCCGCTAAAAATTGGCTGGACGTTCTGGTGTAATGCTTGTAATGCGATGGCATCTGACAAGACTTGCCCGCATGACGCGTCTGAACACGTTAAAGTATCAGGTACCAAGCTGCGTAAAGCGCTGTCAGAAGACATGGAAGTACCAGAGAACTTTAGCCGTCCAGAAGTGCTTGAGATACTACGTAACTACTACGGTAGCATCGCTCGTGAAGAACGTGCTGAAATCAAACTCACGGGCGCCTCTGCGGTGTAAACCCTAGCGTGTCAGCATAAAAAAGTGCCAGCGTAAAAAATCAGTGCTACATTAATAATAAAAAAGGTGTCAGACTTATGGTCTGGCACCTTTTTGTTTTTATCATTTTTAGCATCTCTCACCGCAGTTAGCGTGAGCTATCAAACCTCTAAATCTTCTGTCAGCTTTTGATATTCTCCCGCAAGTGAGCCACCGCCTGAGCAAAAATAATTCAGCGCATACGTATCTGGGCTATCAATCGTCAGCATATTGTCTTTAAATTGAAAAAAGACGGTGCTGTCATTTGCCTGTGCCTGAAAAATTGTACCGTGTGCCGCGTCTTGCCCCATTAATATCGCCTTACCATCAAACTGACAAGTCTGTTTTTTGATATCGCTACGTGAGCGAACTTTTATATCGATTTGTTGATCACTCTCTGCACGCACCATGACGCCAACCCAGTCATAGCCTTGTGCGCGTTTGTCATAATCTGCAGAAGCATAATCACCAGAAATATAGTCTTTCATAACATCCACTGGAATTGAATGAACCGCTACAGCATTGTTCGCAGAACTCTTCACCGCGGGCGTCACATTATGACAACCCGTTACGGCAGCTAGGGTAGTGGCTATCAATGTTAATGCTGCAATAGAATGAAAGCGATGGGACGAAAGAGTCATAAAAAGGCCTTTGGTTAAATAAGACGGTAAAATGGATATAGTATTGGCGCTTGGGCCCTACCATATAGAATGAGGGTACAGCCTAGCTAAATTATAGCCTATTTAATAAGCCTGCCTGCAATGATTTACCTCACGTTTCCCATAATTTCCTAAAAGCACATGCTAAGTGCTTATGCCAACATCAAGACTTGATAAGCGGATTCGTCACTAAGCGTTTGCTATTTGTGCTGCTAGCATAGCTTTCATCATCCGAAAACCGAAATCAACAGAGTAAAAGTCAAAAGAACCAAGCTCAAATGATTGTAAGCCCTATGATGATGATCAGAATTTTAACAAAACGCTTCTACCACCTTTATCGAGAGCATCATGCAAAAAAAATTCCAAAAATTCCGCATGGCTAGCATCCAGCCAACCAATAATAAACATATAAAAGCGCGGGTACTTACCACTAGCGGCATGCTCGCAGCAGCGATCATGATGACAGGCTGTAGCCCAACCGAAGGGACGCAAAACGAGGCAGTAAACAACGCTAATGGTGAGACGCAGGATGTCAATCTACTCAATGTCTCCTATGATGTGTCTCGCGACTTTTATAAAGAATATAACGCGCTATTTAGCACTGACTATCAAAAAGCCCATCCAAACAGCAAAGTAAATATCAATCAGTCGCATGGCGGCTCTAGTAAGCAGGCGCTCTCTGTTGCCAATGGTTTGCAAGCAGATGTGGTCACCTTTAACCAAGAGAGCGATATGAATCTGTTGGTGGAAAAAGGTCTGGTCGCTTCTGACTGGCAGCAAGCACTACCAAATAATGCCGTGCCGTACACCAGCACTATGGTGCTACTGGTTCGTGCTGGCAATCCAAAAAACATTCAGGATTGGTCAGATTTAGCCCGTAACGATATCGATGTGGTCACGCCCAATCCCAAGACCAGTGGTACAGCGCGTTATGCCTTTTTGGGGGCTTACGGCTATGGCTTGCACCAATTCAAAGAAAGCAGCAGTGACAACCCAGTTCAAACCAATGACTTTATCAAAAAGCTGTTGGCAAACGTGGTCACTTATGACAATGGCGCACGTGCTGCGACGACCAGTTTTACCCAGCGCGGCCTAGGTGATGTACTCATCACCACCGAAAATGAGGCGAATTTGGCCGCTCAGCAATTTGCCATGGGTCAGGTCGATATTGTCTATCCCAGTTACTCGATTACGATTGCCAACCCAGTAGCAGTCGTCACGGCAGTGACTGATAAAGTGGGCAAGACCGAAGCGGCAAGTGCCTATCTAAAAGGATTGTGGGACAAGCCTGCACAAGAGCTGATGGCAAAAATGTATATGCGTCCGAGTGATGAGCAAATACTTGTCGCCCACAAGGACACATTACCTGATATTGAAACGTTTGAACCTGTGGCTGTCTTTGGCTCGTGGGCAGAGATTATGGATGCCTTTTTTGTAGATGGCGGCCGTTTTGATCAGCTGGCAAGTACTAAGTAGTGGTTAATTTTTAGTTTATAGAACTATCTATCTTAGCTGCTTTCAATGAAACGCGGACAAGATAGATAGGGCACATGCCAGTATTAAAACCATCAATAAACAAACAGTCAGTTATACATATAGATTCTTTTAACAACTTATTGATATATCTGGCTTTGTTTACTGGTTATTCCCTTTTGGCAATAACATACGCATATTCATCATTAAACATAATAAGATGGCGCTGTTAGCATACTTGCATTACACAACAGACATCTTTGAGGTATTTATGACAGACGTAGCTCGTTATCAACAGAAAAGTAAAGCTCTTAGTGCCTTGAGTATTGCTGGCGTTGCTTTGACATTGGGTCTAGCTGGTTGTAGCAACAGTGAAACTACTGAGGCCGCAGCTGATGGTTCAGCGACGAATGAAGGGCAAAATATCGAGCTGCTTAATGTCTCATACGATGTGGCACGTGACTTCTATAAAGACTACAACCCATTATTTGTGGAACACTACAAAGCTGAAAACCCAAACAGCAATATCTTAATCAAACAATCACATGGCGGCTCAAGCAAACAGGCATTGTCTGTTGCCAACGGTCTACAAGCCGATGTTGCCACCATGAACCAAGGGTCTGATATTGAGCTGCTTGAGAAAAAAGGCTTGGTTGAGTCAGATTGGGAAAGCAAATTCCCAGACAACGCGGTTCCGTTTACCAGCACGATCGTATTCTTGGTGCGTAAAGACAATCCAAAAAATATCAAAGACTGGGAAGACTTGACCAAAGAAGGTGTTGAGATTGTCATGGCCAATCCAAAAGTGACGGGTAACGGTCGTTACGCGTTCTTAGGTGCATACGGTTATGGTCTACATGCTTTTAATCAAGATGAAACAAAAGCTAAAGGCTACGTAAAAGACATGCTAAAAAATGTCAAAGTCTATGAAAACGGCGGACGTGCCGCGACAACGACTTTCGTACAGCGCGGTATTGGTGATGTGTTGGTCACGTTTGAAAACGAAGCCAACCTTGCAGCGACTGATTTTGGTGCTGGTCAAGTAGACATCGTTTATCCAAAATACTCAATCAAATCAGAAAGCCCTGTGGCAGTTGTGAAGACGGTAACAGATAAAAAAGGCACTACAGACGCTGCCAAAGCGTATCTTGATTACTTATGGAGTGAGCCTGCTCAGCAGCTAGCGGCCAATCTATATCTACGTCCTAGTGTTAAGAGCGTGCTTGACAAAAATGGTGATAAATTACCGCCTGTTGAGACTTTCCGCCCGAACGATGCCTTTGGCACATGGGATGAGATCATGAGCACTTACTTCAGTGATGGTGGTGTGTTTGACCAATTAGCAATTAACGCGCCTCAGTAATCGCGAGCTAAGTACTTAGATTAGCTACTGCGCTAACTACTGAAACGGATTAACTTAGTTAATCGTGCAGTCAGTCATGAAGCACCCCGTAAAGGACATGGTCGTACGCACTATGTCCTTTATATCATAAGCCGACCAATAATAATTTTGATAACAATGGTAATAATGGTCTTACAGTGAGCACCCTCGCTAAGTACCATCAGTTAGGCAATAGGACATCACTATGAGTGCAACATCTTCTTCTGCCAGTAAGCCCGGCAACAAAAAAGGTTGGCTGACCCGTTTGCGTCAGCGCAATGTGCTACCTGGGTTCGGTCTGAGCATGGGTATTACTGTCTTTAGCTTGTCGTTATTGGTGGTGCTGCCGTTTGCCATGATGGCTTATACCACGACGCAGATGGGTTGGACGGGCTTTTGGGAAACCATCACCCAGCCGCAAGTCACTGCTGCAATTAAGCTCAGCTTATGGATGTCATTTTTAGCGATGCTGACCAATATGGTCTTTGGTACACTGGTTGCGTGGGTACTTGTCCGCTATGAGTTTTGGGGTAAGTCGTTAATTAATGCCTTGGTTGATTTGCCATTTGCACTACCAACCGCCGTTACAGGTATCTCGCTTGCGACGCTATATGCGCCTAATGGCTTGATTGGTCAATGGTTTGCCAAGTTCGATATTCAGGTCGCCTTTACGCCGATAGGTATTTGGCTAGCATTGGTTGTGGTGAGCTTTCCCTTTATCGTCCGTGCAGTACAGCCAGTACTGGCAGAGCTATCAGTTGAGTTTGAAGAAGCCGCCGCCGTATTAGGTGCCAATCGCTTAACCACTTTTCGTAAAGTGATTTTGCCAGAACTACTGCCTGCACTACTAATGGGTGCAGGTATGATGTTTGCCCGTGCTACTGGCGAGTATGGCTCCGTTATTTTTATCGCAGGTAATATTCCGATGCAGTCTGAGATTTTGCCGCTCATCATTATCAGTAAACTTGAGCAGTTCGATGTTCAAGGTGCTTCTGCGGTTGCGCTGTTTATGCTACTTATATCGTTTGTGATTTTATTGACCATCAATATCATGCAGTGGAAACTGTCGCGCCGCGTAGGAGCTCGCTAATATGCAAATATCTAATAGCTACGACTACCAAAGCAACGCTGCGACCAAAGACACGCCATGGATACGCCGTACCTTTATTGTGATCGCTGTGCTGTTTATGGTCCTAATGCTGGTGGTGCCATTATTGGCTGTGTTTTATGAGGCTTTTAAAAACGGCTGGCAGTTATATCTTGCGTCATTGGTTGACCCTGAGGCCTTACAAGCGATCAAACTGACATTGATCACAGCGGCGATTGTTTTACCGATCAACATGGTCATGGGTATTGCGATTGCGTGGTTGGTCACACGCTATCAGTTTAAAGGTAAGCAGCTGGTCACCACCTTACTTGATTTACCATTTTCTGTCTCGCCCGTCGTTGCCGGTTTGATGTTTGTGCTGCTATTTGGTCTGAACTCTACAATTGGTGGCTGGCTTGAGAGCATGGGTTTTCAGGTCATCTATGCGGTGCCTGGTATTATTCTGGCGACGCTATTTGTGACCTTTCCGTTTGTGGCACGTGAGCTGATACCATTGATGCAGACACAAGGCGACTCTGAGGAACAGGCCGCATTAACCTTGGGCGCGACTGGTTGGCAGACCTTTTGGCATGTGACATTGCCTAATATTAAATGGGCGCTGCTATATGGTTTGATTTTGACCAATGCACGTGCGATGGGCGAGTTTGGTGCGGTCAGTGTGGTATCTGGTCACATTCGCGGTGAGACCAATACCATGCCGCTATTGGTTGAGATTGCCTATAATGATTATAACTTTACCGCTGCATTTGCCTTATCGAGCTTACTTGCCGCACTTGCCCTAGTGACGCTACTGATTCAGCAAGTCATGACCAAAATACAAGAGCGAAAATTTGCTAAGTCTGAACGTTTGGCGGCTGCCCCTGAGCTACCAGTGAGTGCCAATGCGACGACGTCAACGGCTGAGAGTGCTAGTAAGCTATAAGTTGTTTGGGTAAGTATTCAGGATTGTTCAATCATATTGACACAGTCGTTAAGACATCAGTCTCAATACGACAAAAGATATTATAAGAGATACCATTATGAGCATTGAGATTCGCAACGTTAATAAAAAATTTGGTGACTTTACGGCTTTAGACAATATCAATATTACTGTGCCAACTGGCAAGCTGACGACCTTGCTAGGTCCATCAGGCTGCGGTAAGACCACATTGCTACGTATCATTGCGGGTCTGGAATATGCCGACTCTGGACAGGTACTGTTTGATGAGATGGATGTCACCAATACGCCAGTACAGAAGCGTCATATTGGCTTTATGTTTCAGCATTACGCGTTGTTCCGTCATAAGAACATCGCAGATAACGTTGCCTTTGGATTGACGTTACTACCAAAAAATGAACGTCCTAGCAAAGCGGATATCGATAAGCGCGTGGCAGAGCTGTTAGATCTGGTACAGCTCCCACAAGTTGCCAATGCGTATCCGCACCAACTATCAGGTGGTCAGCGTCAGCGTATCGCGCTAGCACGGGCACTTGCGGTCAAGCCAAAGCTGCTATTGCTGGATGAGCCCTTTGGTGCGTTAGATGCCAAAGTGCGTAAAGAGCTGCGCACTTGGCTAAAGAATATCCACCACGAGCTTGGTATCACAAGTATCATGGTGACCCATGATCAAGAAGAAGCCCGCGCCGTCTCTGACGAGATTGTCGTCATGAATCAAGGTAGAGTAGAGCAGGTAGGAACGTCAGAGGAGCTGATACACCAGCCAGCCAATGCCTTCATCAGCGACTTCTTAGATTTGGCTTAGCGGCTCAGCTTTTATCTCATTGTCATCCATAACTGATGAGCCAAAAAAAATCCTACTTAGGTAGGATTTTTTTTGGCTTGTTGAATCATACAGAATGCAATTAACTACACTTATCTATCTATAACATTTAAGCAAGTCTCGATTCATCTTTATCTGAATCACTTGGAGAGAGTTGATCATAAGTGATATTCAAGATGTCTTGACACCATTCTGGTAAGTCATCAGCGACTTCGTACCACATCCATGTACCGTCACGTACACAGCTTAAGATACCCAGTTTTTTCAAATGGTTCAAATGACGCGATATCGTTGGTTGCGGTTGATCAAGCATGTCTACCAAATCACCCACGCAACGTGCTTCTTTTTTAAAGAGAATTTGAAATATTTTTAGGCGTGTTGGATCAGATAAGACTTTGAACAAATCGATAGGTCGTATCGTAAAATTATTATCAGACATAGGAAAATTCCAATGGACTTCGTTTATAGGGGTTCAATATAATAGCAGTTATTTAGAAAATCGATTAAAAAATAAGCAAAATTACAGTTCATCGTTAATTTACTACCTTCTACAATATTCGGTTACATGGACGCTTATATCCACTTACATAGATGAGTGGTGCGAAATACAACTGTACCATCACACCAAAAAATGTTCCGAATGTTATTGAAAATGATAACAATTATCGTTATTATACTGCATGTAATCAGCGTGATACTAAGCAAGTAGTCGCTATCAAATAGTGGTAATCAGAGGAGCCAATCCATGTACGTATGTATCTGTAATAACGTCAAAGAAAAGCAAATCAAGGCAGCCATTGCTTCTGGTGTAGATACCCTTGATGGTCTAAAAGACACTCTCGACGTTGCAACTTGCTGTGGATGCTGTGAGCCTATGGTCAATGATTACTTAGACGAACATCACGCAGCACTCGATGTCTTAGCGTATGCAGTATAACTACTTTCAGCTTAGTCGATCTTATCTCTAATCCAACCAAATATATTCAATATATTGCATCTATTCTTTTATTATACATAAGGAGTAGGTAGCAGGCGTCCATATAACCTCATCGATACGCCAACATCGCTGCTATCAATATGTATCAAGTATCGTAACTGACAACTGTAGCTAATTACAATTCTCAATTAGCATCTTATTCTTAGTTCACAACATTACATGCCACGTGACGACTGTATGCTACTATATCTGTCAAAGATTGTAAGACGTTTTATTGATTTGACCCTTTACTGATCAGTTTACCGATTCCGCTGTCTTTATATGTAAAAATGTGGATATATAATGGTCTGTAAAAAACAAATAGAGGAGTGTACATTATGATAGGCAGTCAAAAAGTCATTGATTATTTGAATTTCTTGTTAGGCGGCGAGCTGGCGGCACGTGACCAGTATTTTATTCACTCAGAGATGTATGCTGAATGGCATTATGGCAAATTGTACGATCGTATCCATCATGAAATGGAAGACGAAACACTACACGCACAAGCAATTATCCGTCGTATCTTAATGCTAAGTGGTACGCCAAAAATGACGGTTGATACGATCAATATCGGCAGCACTGTCCCTGAGATGTTGCAAATTGATCTTGATTTAGAATACAAAGTACAAAAACATCTAAAAGAAGGCATTGCGCTTTGTGAAGCAGAGCACGACTATGTCACACGTGAGATGCTTGTTGAGCAGCTAAAAGATACTGAAGAAGACCATGCGCATTGGCTTGAACAACAGTTACGCTTAATTGACATGATTGGTCTGCCTAATTATCTACAGACCCAGATGGCTGAAGTCACTCCTAATCTTGTTTGATATCATCATAGATACGAATAAAAACTATAGTATTTAATATAAATAAGAAAGGGAGAGAGATTATGAAAGGGGATAAAGAGGTCATTCGTGCATTAAACAAGGTACTTGGTCAATCATTAATTGCGATTAACCAGTATTTCTTGCACGCGCGTATCGTCCGTCATTGGGGCTTAGAAGCGCTTAACGACTCACTTTATAAGCAGTCTATCGCTGAGATGAAATGGTCAGATGATTTGATTGCGCGTATCTTGCTGTTAGGTGGTTTACCTAACTTACAGGAATTGGGTAAGGTATTGGTCGGCGAGGATGTGCCAGAAGTTATTGATTGCAACTTGCGTTTAGAAAAACAAAAATTCAGTATCATTACGGATGCGATTACCCTATGCGAGACAAAGTCTGACTATGTGTCTCGTCACCTACTGGTTACGCTAAAAGATGGTAATGAAGAATACCAGGATTGGCTAGAGACGCAAGAAGATTTGATAGAAAGTATGGGTGCAGAACGCTATATTCAATCACAAATCAGTAATGATGACGAGCCATAAATAATTTGTCTTAATTAGCATTCGTCTCAATCAGCAATGAAACAAACTTGCCAGTGTGTGATTGGTTTTTAACCAAAATACACGCTGGCTTTTTACGTTTAGAAACCACTAAAGGTTTATATGCGGCAATCAGCTTTTAAGTATTTACCGAGGTAGTTAGTACAGACCGCGACCATCCTCTGGCTTTAGCCGTAAAAAACCCAGCCCTGAGAGAATAGTAAAGCCGCCCAGCACCCAATAAGTGACCTGAAAAGCAAGTAAGGTATCTACTTGAAACCGCTCACGTAACAAGTTGAGCAGTGCGGCACCAAAGGCAATACCCAATCCGATTGCCATTTGCTGATTGACGGCCATTAAGCTGTTGCCACTACTGGTCTGTGCCCCTTGTAGATCGCCGATAGTTATGGTATTCATGGCACTGAACTGGATTGAGTTACAAACACCAATCACAATCAGCACCGGAATCATCCATGGCCACTGCGCCGCATCTGAGAACAGTCCTAGTACAACGATCAGTAAACCCAAAATAAGGGTGTTGTATACCAATACCACGCGATAGCTGTAACGCTGGATAATTTTGCTGACAAAGGGTTTTATCCCAAGTGCACCAACTGCAATGGGTGCTAATAACCAGCCTGCCTGCGAAGGTGTGTATTCAAACACGACTTGTAATAGTAATGGTAATAAAAAAGGCACGGCACTGATGCCAATACGCGTGGATAGATTGCCAGTAATACCAATACGAAAAGTGGGCACATTAAAGAGTGTCAAAGAAAATAGCGGCGCAACATGGCGTTTGGCATGCCATACATAGGCCAGTAAAAAACCAATCGATGCGGCAGCTAGCAATAGTGCATTGTAACCGTGGCCCACTTTTGAACCCATCTCAACTGCCAAGGTTAAGGCGCACGCACCCAATGCGAACAGCCCAAAACCGACCCAGTCTAAAGACTGCTTATCCCCAAACAGCGCAGGTATGAGTTTTTTGCCAATGACAAACCCCACCACACCCATTGGAATATTGATCAAAAATATCCAGTGCCAACTGGCATATTGGACCAAATACCCGCCAAGCAAGGGTCCAACTAGCGGCGCGACCAAGGCAGGAATCACTGCAAAATTCATTACCGTCAATAACTGATTACGCGGGTAGGACTTTACCAAAATCAAACGCCCAACTGGGGTCATCATAGCGCCGCCAATACCTTGTATCACCCGTGATACCACCAAAAAGTTCAATGTGGACGCCAACGCGCACAGCAGTGAGCCCACGCAAAATATCACAATGGCTGATAAGAAAACACGGCGTGTACCATACTTATCTGCCAAAAACCCACTAATTGGGATGAAAATGGCTAAGGTGAGCGCATAGCTGATAACGGCCCATTGCATTTTTAACGGTGATTCATCCAACGCTAATGCCATTTGTGGCAATGCGGTGTTCAAAATAGTGGCATCTAAAATTTGCATAAATAACGCTACCGCTAGGACATAGGGTAGGTATTTATTTTGGGTTGGGGTGAGCGTCAGCATGTCAATCCCATTGGATATCTTATTATAAAATCGTGAGGTTCGCGTCTTTACGAACAGATTGCGCGATATAAGTTGAGTAGTATAAGAAAGCTTAGAGGGTAATTAAAGTGCCTCAAGGTAACGAAGCATTATGGCGGGCTTGGGTCATTGAGTGGTATGTCATTAATCACAGCAAAATCGTAACATTGATTACAAGAGAAGACTTTAATATCAGCAGAGGTTATCGTTATAGTAAAGCCTAGCTAACAAATAGCATAGCAATTGATAGAATGATTAGCATGGCTATCAAGAAAAGCAGTGCTAAGATAAGTAAAAGCTAATATGACCAAAAATAATGGCAATAATCACTAAGGATATTTTATGAGTAATGCATCAACCAGTGACACACAAAACGATAAATATGTACCGCCTAAAGTTTGGACACAAGACAAAGACAACGGCGGTAAGTTCGCAAGCATCAATCGCCCAACCTCTGGCGCTCGTTATGATAAAGAGCTACCAGTAGGCGATGCTCCGCTACAGCTATACTCACTGAACACACCCAATGGTGTTAAAGTTAATATCTTATTAGAAGAGCTGGCAGAGCTTGGTATTAGCGGTGCTGAGTACGATGCTTATAAAATTGATATCTCGCAAGGTGAACAGTTTGGCTCAGGGTTTGTAGCGATTAACCCTAACTCAAAAATCCCAGCGTTGGTCGATCATTCTGCTGATACCGCTGGCGAGCCAATTGCTCTTTTTGAGTCGGGCGCTATCTTGATGTATCTGGCAGAAAAATTTGATAGATTCCTACCTTTATCGCTAGGAAAAGCGAGAGCGGATTGTCTGTCGTGGATCATGTGGCAAATGGGTAGTGCGCCTTTTTTAGGTGGCGGTTTCGGACATTTCTATGCCTATGCACCAGAGCCGTTAGAATATCCAATTAATCGTTACACCATGGAGACTAAACGTCAGCTTGATGTATTAGATACCCATCTAAAAGACAGTGAGTATTTATGCGGTAATGATGAGGCTGATTATAATATTGCCGATATGATTATTTGGGCATGGTATGGACAGTTGGTACTCGGTAAGCTATACGATGCGGCAGAGTTTTTGCAAGTACAAGACTACAAACACATACAGCGCTGGGCGAAAAAAATTGCTGAGAGACCTGCCGTTAAGCGTGCTGTGGAGCTAGAACTAAAGCCAATCGATTAATTATTATCACGAGCATCATTTAATTATTTTCAGTGACAGTTGGGCCGGTAAGTTTAAGTTACTCACTTATCGGCCTATTTTTATTATATTTAAAATAATGAATGTAAAGTCGATGACCACTTTCTTTTGTATTTACATAATGGTACATTAGCACAACAGATAGAAACATTAATGCGTTAAGATAACCGCTTATCACTGTAATAGACAGATGTTTATAATTATTTGATTGATGAGTAATGGATTATGAAACACAATAATAAAATGCGCTTACCTATGCTTGCAGCAGTTAGTATGGCTTTGTTTGGTACAGCGAGTATGGTGAACGCCGAAACTGAGTTTACCAGCCAAGATTGGCAGGTAGTCTGTGATAATACCCGTACTTGTCGGATAGCAGGCTATCAAGCAGAAAATAATAGTGAATTTCCTGTCTCTGTCTTATTGACCCGCCGTGCAGGGGCAAACGCCGTTGTAGATGGCAAAGTCAAGCTTGGTGGTGCTAAAGACAGCTCTTCTAAAGCCTTAATGCAATTAGGTAACCGTCACCGGATATCACTATTTATTAACGATCGAAATTATGGTGAAACCAAGCCGTATTCTGCAGCCGCAGGCAGTGCTGAGCTTACTCAAGCGCAAGTTACCGCCTTAGTTAGCGCCCTTCAGCGATCAAGCAAAATCACATTCGCATTACGTAACTCGCGCTGGCAACTCTCAGACAGAGGAGCTAGTGCGGTCATGTTAAAGGCCGATGATGTCCAAGGACGCGTGGGTACGCCAAGTGCGCTGATGAACCATGATAATGCGACCAAATCTAATAGTAATGTC
Source organism: Psychrobacter sp. C 20.9 (assembly GCF_001921765.1). Taxonomy (NCBI): domain Bacteria; kingdom Pseudomonadati; phylum Pseudomonadota; class Gammaproteobacteria; order Moraxellales; family Moraxellaceae; genus Psychrobacter; species Psychrobacter sp. C 20.9. The sequence goes on from NZ_MRYC01000020.1 coordinate 37,147, forward strand.
TTACCCCCTAAAGCAGTACCTGTACTACGTTTTGTAGAGCCTGCCGGAAAATCTGATACCAATAATAGCAAAAAGTTTGTGATGAGATCTTCTCAATTGGCATCCCTAATGAAACGAACCATGAAAGATGCGGACGCGGATTGTCCAAATCTATCAGATGATTCATCTTGGCGTGTCAGTCGCCTAAATGATTCACAGCTGCTCGCACAGCATGATTGTTGGACAGCTGCTTACAATGCGGGTAGTGGGGTGTGGGTGATCAATGATAGCAAACCTTACAAGCCGACATTGGTCACGACTAGCGCCACCAATTACGACAAAGGTAAGCTTAGCTCAGTACAAAAAGGTCGCGGTATTGGCGACTGTATGAGTCAAGTCGATTGGGTGTGGACGGGCCGCGCGTTTGAAAAAAGCCATGAAAGCACCACTGGACTGTGCCGTCTTATCGAAGCGGGCGGGGCATGGCAGCTGCCGACTTATGTCACGGATGTTAAAGTAGTCAAATAATCACCGATTTTTTATTGAATGAGACGTTTAGCATGCTCAATAGAGGACTTATTCGGGCTATTTACTCAGTAATTGAATAAATGGCTACACATAATTTTTTATTGTGCTATACTGCGTCGCCACGTTAGCTTAGGCTTTCGTGAATTATGAGATTGATAACATCGCCTGCGATTTTGGGTCTAGGATGACCATAAGTAATTGTTGCCGATGATTTTGTGTACTTAAATAACGCCTTAAATATATCAGTTATTTTTGACTCATATCTTATCTACTGACCTATATAGGGTCTAGATTGGTTGCTGTTTGCGATTATCTGCTTTGGACAAAGCATTGATAATATGCGTATATCAAGCATGGATAAGACACTCGGCACTACCACCAAAATACGTCAGACAGCACGAACGCATTTATTATAAAGACGCTAAGCTCTATTGGCTTGGTTTCTGATTATCGACACTTTTATGTTGCTCGGTAACCTTTAATAAAAGCAGCGTGATGAACGGTTATCAGTGGTATGCATCAAGTTTGCTGAATTTACAGCAGCTTATACTTACCAAGGATTACTATGACTGACATCTTATCTGCAATCGCTGCTGAAAACGGCATCATCGAAAGCAACGACACTACTGCAAATACTGACACCAATGCTCAAGCGGCTACTACTGACGCTGCTGAAGAAAACAAAGTCACCTTTACTGATCTTGGCATTGCTAAGCCAATTCTTACTGCACTTGATCGCAGTGGCTATACCAATCCAACCCCTATTCAAGAACAAGCCATTCCTTTTGCACTAGCCGGCCGTGACCTTTTATTGTCAGCGCAAACGGGTAGTGGTAAAACAGCGGCATTCGTGATCCCAGTACTCGATCGTTTGAGCCGTGCGACCAGCTTTGACAAACTAACCAAAGCACTTATCCTAACACCAACGCGTGAACTTGCTCAGCAAGTACATGATAGCGTCCGTACGTATTCTAAAGACATGCGTGGTCTATTTTGTGTACCACTCGTTGGCGGCGCACCATACAACGGTCAGATCACTGCTTTGAAAAAAGGCGTTCAAGTAATCGTTGCAACACCTGGTCGTCTACTCGACCATATCAATGCAGGCCGTGTTGATCTATCAAACCTAGAAGTATTGGTACTGGATGAAGCGGATCGCATGCTAGACATGGGTTTTGCTGATGATATCAGTGACATTTTGCGCGCCGCTCCTGTGGATCGCCAGACCGTCATGTGTTCAGCAACTTGGGATGGCCCAGTCGGTAAAATCGCTGCCAGCTTCACTAAGAATCCTGAGCGCGTATCAATCAAAGTAGAATCTGCACACATCGAAGAAAAAGTGTACTACTGTGATGATTTTGATCACAAAAACCGCTTGCTTGACAAAATCGTTTGCCAACAAGAGATGGATCAAATCATTATCTTTGCTGCAACCAAACGCAGTACTGAAAAATTGGCAAAACAACTACAAGAAGCGGGCCATAAAGCAAGCTTCCTACATGGTGACCTGCCACAGAGCAAGCGTAACCGCATCGTTCAAGATTTGCGCAATGGCAAATGCAAAATCCTAGTGGCCACTGATGTTGCGGCTCGTGGCCTAGACGTGCCAGCAATCTCACACGTCATCAACTATGACTTACCACGTCAAACTGAAGATTACGTCCACCGTATTGGTCGTTGTGGCCGTGCTGGTCGTACTGGTGTGGCTATCAGCCTATGCAGCATGGATGATCGTCCACAATTGGCCGCCATCAACCGTTACTTAGATCGCAAGATGGAAGTCTGTGTTATTGAAGGTATGGAGCCTAAGAAAACCTACGTACCTAGCGAAAACAAAGGTAAAGGCCGTGGTCGTGGCCGTGGTCGCTCTAATGGCGGTGGTCAAGGCCGTGGCCGTTCAAGCGGTGGTTATGCTGGCAAATCTAGTGGCGGTGGTCGTGGTCGTTCAAGTGATGGCGCACTAACTGGTCAACGTGCAAGCAACGACAGCGGTTATCAAGGTAAGCCACGTGACACGTCAGGCAAACCAAATGAGCGTTCAGGTTGCAAGCCGTATCAAGGCAAGCGCACTGGTGGTCCAAGCCGCGGTGATAGCAATGGCGTTCCACGTGGTGAGCGTGCTGCGACAGGTCGTGGTCGTCCAAGTGGCAGCCAAGGTCGCCCAGCAAGTCGTTCTGACAGCCGTGGCCAAGGTCGTCCAAACGGCGGCAACCGTGGTAAAAACTCATAATATCGCTATAACGAATGATTAAAGTTACTAATTCATTAATCGTCTAAAGATAGCAGCAAAAAGCCAGATACTTGTTATCTGGCTTTTTTATGTTTGCTCTAGCCATCATAAACCTTAAAGTGGATATCTCGAGTGAACGACGGCGGTTTACTGAAGTGATAGACCCATTGGTCGTCAAACCAAGCATAATGTCTGCTTGCGCGAGTTTTTTAGCTTGTCTATACTGATTCACTTTTGCCAGTTGTTTGCCTCGGAGCGCCTTGATGCCTACTACCTCCTCTTTAGCAATTGATAGCCTGCCATTAGCTTTCGGTATCATTATGGCAATCATTGGCCTAGTGTTCTATACCCAAGGTTTGCCGAGTAAATTCTGGCGACGGTTTTATGCGGTATTGCCCGGTATTGTGCTGTGCTGCTTTATACCTGCTACTTTGAATAGCTTAGGGGTGTTCGCCGATGGGGTGGGTTCACAGATTTATGGATTTACCGCGACGTATCTGCTGCCAGCCAGTTTGCTATTGATGACCTTATCCATGGATGTTCCCAAAATACTAGGATTGGGTTGGAAAGCGATTGCCATGTTCTTTGCCGCCAGTATCGCCATTATCATCAGTGGACCTATTAGCTTAGGAATCGCCAAATGGGTGTCACCTGAGATGTTTGTCGACGATACATTATGGCGTGGATTTTCAGCCGTGGCAGGCAGTTGGATCGGCGGTGCAGCTAACCAAGCGGCAATGAAAGAGCTGTTTGGGGTCAGTGATGATTTGTTTGGTATGATGATCTTGGTGGATGCCACTAATGCCTCATTGTGGTTATTGGCAATATTAGTAATGGCAAAACACAGCGCAAAGATCGATCGATTCTTGCGAGCTGATACCAGTAGTATTGATAAAGTTATCAAAGCCGTCGAAAGCTATGAGCGCGATCATGCCCGTCCAGCCACCATCAATGATTTGATGGTGATGTTTGGTTTGTGCTTTGCCATGGTAGGAGTCACGCACTTTGTTGGTGGACAAATTGCTGACTTTTTTGCCCCATATAAATGGGCGGTGCAATATAGTTTTGCCAGTTCATTCTTTTGGATGGTAGTCATTATTACTCTGTTAGGTGTCATTTTTTCTTTTACTAAGATTCGCAGACTCGACCATGTGGGCGCGTCCAAAATGGGTACCGTATTTATCTTCGTGCTGATTGCCGCGATTGGTATGCAGATTAATTTAGCGGGTATTGTCTCGCAGTGGCGGCTATTGCTTATCGGCTTTTTATGGATGAGTATTCACGTCGTAATTATCTTTGCTGTTGCCAGACTTATCCGTGCGCCGTTTTTCTTTTTGGCGGTAGGTTCTAATGCCAATACGGGCGGTGCGTCCTCTGCGCCGATTGTCGCGACGGCTTTTCATCCATCGCTTGCGCCTGTTGGGGTATTTTTGGGTATTATGGGCTATGCGGTGGGTACGTTTGGCGGGTATATCAGTACCCAATTGATGCGCTTGGTAGTGGGTTAGTATTTAGGTTATCCATATTCTGATAGCATTTTTTCCTCAAAAAACCTGCAATGATTGCGGGTTTTTTTATTATAAGGTGCCTAATGACTTAAGTTGTCGTTTTGTCTATCTATGCTATTGATACGTAAGCATTGCCACACCCCTGCATGAGTACGTGTTAACCTTCCTGCTACTCAGATGAATAATAATAAATACGTTAGCAATAAATAGTGTCTCAATAGGAAAAATAGCGTCATGGCCAATCCTAAACAATTAGAAGCAACAGAAAATAAGACAAGTGTCGTCAAGAACGCTCTATATAACCCTAATCAAGAAAATATTCAGGTCAGAGGTGCCCGTGTTCATAATTTAAAGAACGTCGATGTGGATTTACCGCGCAATGCCTTAGTGGTCTTTACGGGTATATCTGGATCGGGAAAATCATCACTGGCATTCGGTACGCTATTTGCCGAGTCACAGCGCCGCTATCTTGATTCAGTATCGCCTTATGCCAGAAGGCTCATCGATCAGGTTGATGAACCCGATGTCGATACTATAGAAGGGTTACCGCCAGCAGTTGCCTTACAGCAGCAGCGGGGTACGCCGTCAGTACGCTCGTCCGTCGGTAGTGTAACAACCATATCTAATGGTCTTCGTATGCTGTACTCACGAGCCGGAGAGTATCCCGCCGGCCAAGAGATACTGTATGCCGATGCGTTCTCGCCCAATACGCCAGATGGTGCCTGTCCCACGTGTTCAGGCATCGGCCGTGTGTTTGAGGTCACCGAGGATCTGCTGGTACCAGATAATACCAAGAGCATTCGCGAGCGTGCCATTGCGGCATGGCCACCGGCATGGCAAGGTCAAAACCTGAGCCGTATATTGACCACACTAGGCTATGATATCGATAAGCCTTGGCACACCCTGCCAAAGAAGACCCGCGACTGGATCTTGTTTACCGATGAGACACCAACAGTGCCTGTTTATCCTGAGTATGATATAGAACAGACACGGGAGGCAATTGAGAAAGGGGAAAAGCCAAACTATATGGGTACGTTTACCAGTGCCAAAAACTTTATTTTGCATTCTTTTGCCACTACTCAAAGCCCGCGCACCAAAAAACGCGTGTCGCAATTTATGCAGATATCCGAGTGTCCAGAATGTCACGGCAAAAAACTTAAGAAAGAATCACTGTCGGTTAAATTTGCAGGACTCGATATCGGTGAGCTATCGCAGCTCACATTGACGGATATGGCCATCAAACTTGAGAAAACAGCACACACCAAAGTAGCTGATGACACACCAAACCGCGAAAAAGCCATCGTTGCCCAGCGTATTGCCAGTGATATTCTCTCTCGTATTGAGGCACTAACACGGCTTGGGCTCGGTTATCTGTCACTTGAGCGTACCACGCCAACGCTATCGCCTGGTGAACTGCAACGATTGCGATTAGCGACCCAGATTCGCTCGCAACTGTTTGGCGTGGTTTATGTCCTTGATGAGCCATCAGCAGGTCTGCACCCTGCTGACACGCAGGCGCTACTTGGGGCGCTAGATGATCTGATCGCGTCTGGTAACTCGGTGTTTGTGGTTGAGCACGACGTGAGTGTGATTGGGCATGCTGATTGGGTAGTAGATGTCGGGCCACAGGCTGGCACGCATGGCGGAGAGATTGTCTATAGTGGGCCTGTAGAAGGGCTACGTGAGGTTGCGCAGTCGCATACGGGTCAATATCTCTTTGCTAACGACACGGCGAATCATCAGTCAAAATCTGACACAAGGCAACCGACAGCGTGGCTGAAACTCGCAAATATCGAGCGCAATAATATAACAGGCTTGGGTGTTGAGTTTCCGCTTGGGGTGATGACTAGTGTCACGGGTGTCTCAGGGTCAGGTAAGTCGAGTCTTGTCAGCCAAGCATTGGTAGAGCTTATCAGTGAAGTATTGGGGCAAAAGACGGTTACTGAAGCGCCTGTAGGTGAGGCAGATTTGCTTGAGCAAGAGCTTGAGACAGTCACTGGTGGTGAAATTGTCGCTGGCATGGAGCAAGTCCGTCGTCTTATTAATATCAATCAAAAGGCGATTGGGCGGACACCGCGCTCAAACCTAGCAACCTATACAGGATTGTTCGATGATGTGCGTAAGCTGTTTGCCGCAACTAAGCAAGCAAAAGCACATGGCTATGACGCTGGACGTTTCTCGTTTAACACCAAAAAAGGCCGCTGTCCAAATTGTGAAGGTTTGGGTTTTGTCAGTGTGGAGCTGCTATTTTTACCAAGTGTCTATGCACCTTGTCAGGTCTGTCATGGGCAACGCTATGACGAAGAAACACTTACCATCACGTATCGAGATAAAAACATTGCTGAAGTATTAAATTTAACTGTTGAAGCGGCTCATGAGTTCTTTGTTGATGAAGCGCCTATCTTGCGCGCATTGGATGCATTGCTGCAAGTGGGGCTTGGTTACTTACGTTTGGGGCAGCCCGCCACTGAGCTATCAGGGGGTGAAGCACAGCGCATCAAGCTTGCCACTGAACTACAACGCACGCAACGAGGCGATACGCTCTATATCTTAGATGAGCCAACCACAGGTTTACATCCTGCTGATGTATCCATGCTGATGGCGCAATTAAACGGTTTGGTCGATGCGGGGAACACCGTCATCATGGTTGAGCATGATATGCAAGTGGCCAGCAATAGCGACTGGGTGATTGATATGGGGCCAGGGGCAGGTGATGAGGGCGGGTTAATTGTCGCTCAAGGTACGCCAGAAGACGTGGCCCAATCAGAAGACAGTCGCACCGCACCGTTTTTATTGGTGTGATTTTATTGATGTGACGACCAGTTTTCAAATGGGGTCTAAGAGTGAAGGGGCTATCCCCAATAATTATCAGGGCATTTGGGCAATTCAACTAACGTGCGACGTAACGCATCTGACCATTGATGACGGATGGTATTAAAGTACTCATCACGCTCATCAATACGGCGACCTTTGGGTAAGATCAAACTGTCATTTTTATAAAGCACAAAATCTATCGGCATACCGACTGATAGATTTGAGTGAATAGTCGAATCAAATGACAGCATCAACGCACGTGCCGCGTGTCTTACATCCATGTTATAGCTGACAGAACGATCCAAAATAGGTTTGCCATATTTGCTTTCGCCCAATTGAAAGAAAGGCGTATCTTCTGTGGCTTTGATGCAATTGCCTTCAGGATAAATCAGGTATAACTCAGGCAGATGTCCTTTAATTTGACCACCAAGCATAAACGAGCTAGTAAAGGCCCCATCGCGACTAGAATTAGCGACTGCTTTTGCATGATTCATAATATCACGCATACATTCGCCAACCATTTGCGCCGCATCAAACAACGTCGCTACCGTATTGAGGTTGCTCTCAGCACGCTGGTCAATGTCGTTTTGTAGTTTATTGAATACGGCTTGCGACGTCGCTAAGCTACCCGCTGTCTGTAGCACCATAAAGCGCTCGCCCTCAACGCCATATTGATATAACTTTCTAAATGTCGATATGTGATCAACACCGGCATTGGTGCGCGTGTCACTGGCAAAGACCATACCGTCTTTTAGACGAATGGCAGCACAATAGGTCATAAGATACCCTTGATAAAGAAAAATTGTAGAAAACAGCAAACGCTATGATAGCTTTTTGACTAATACTAAACTGTAAAGATTTTCGTAACCGCCACCCATACGCACGCCGCGAACAGGTGCCGTATCTAGATAATCTCGCCCAATCGCCACATACACATGTGAGTTTGGGGTAAATGCCTGATTTGAGATATCAAAAGTATACCAGTAACCATCTAGCCAAACCTCAGCCCATGCGTGACTGGCCATGTGATTTTCGGTATCATCATACAGATAACCAGATACATAACGCGCTGGAATCTGTTGATCGCGCAAGATGCTTAAAAATACATGCGTATGGTCTTGGCACACACCGGCACTTGTCGCAAATGCCTCAGCAGCGGTCGTGCCCACATGCGTGACGTCTTTAACAAAAGGCATTTTCATAATCAGTGCATTTGCCAACGCCTTTAGGCTATCGTGAGTAGGGGTTTTCAGATAAGGTGCTGCAAACTCTCGCATCTCTTGTGAGCATTTGGTTAACGGGGTTTGTACGGTAAATAGCAGGTAGGGGACATGATCCATATCCTCTAAACGTTCGGTTTCGGTATTGATCTCAACGACACCCGATGCTTGCATTTGTAAGTTGTTATGTGCCTCGTTACGACTGAGCGTGAGCCATGCATTACCAAAGCCGTCCTTTTGGTTGGTCGCCACTTTAGGGAGCATGACATCCCATTTATGAATGGTTTGGTGCGGCATTTGCATGGGGGTCATGCGTATGTACTGTACACTGCGCTGCGCCAGCTCATCGTAATAATAGTTGGTTTGATGACTGATTTGAAGTTTCATAATATCTTCTCCTTTTTCTGTTTATTCCATATGTCTCATGAGCCATTATTATTGGTTTTTGGCTAGACACCTTCTATACACCTTGACGCAATATGAGATTGAACTCTTTGCTAATCAGCGCAAAATCACTAAATTTCTTTGACCTAATCATCTGGTTGGTCAAGCGGATAAGCTCACGCCAGCGCGTATTTTCCGGCAACTCATTAATCCAGTGTCTGAATTCAAAACTGACCTCTGTTGAATCCTCTCCCAACAAGACGGCACGCTCAAGCTGCTCAAAGTGACGCCCTAATTGCCAAAAACAAGTCACTGTCGGATTTTCTTGTTTCATCGCAGCGTTACACGCGTGTAGCTGCAAGGTCGCCGCTCGATACGTGCCAGCACTCGATAGACGCTTGATTAAGTTATACAGCTCAGCGGTATCTTTACCAATGACACCTTTGGCCTCTTGGACATTGTCCTCAATCGACTGCACAATATTGGGTATGATGTTTTGTTCCAAATCAGACATCATTTGTGCTTTCATGGTGGTAAGCGACGCTTCACTATCAACGGCAAACCCTAAGTGACTGATTAAATGTTTGATCTGTGATTTTTCAAGATCGCCTTTGATGAGTTGTTTCATGACATCGTCATAGTGATACAGGCGCTCACTATATCGGCCTAGCCATATTAAGTGACTGGCGGTAGAGAGTAGCAGTATCATGGGCGCATCATCTAAGCTCTCGTAACCGGTTTCTAAGGGCTGGACGCGATTATAGTAGTTCGCATGCCCTAAAGCGTTGCCTGTAGAATTGACACTTACTGAGGATAAAGGCGCGCACTTGTCGGCTTGCTGGCTGTCTAAATCACTGTCATCAATAATCCATGTGTCTTTGATACCGCCGCCTTGCGATGAATTGACGACCAACGAGCCTTCAGCCATGGCCACTCGTGTCAGACCACCAGGTACGATATCTACCGTGCCATCACCATGACTGAGAATAAAGGGACGCAAATCAATATGACGCGGTGCGATACCATCGCTCACGGCAGTAGGGTTGGTAGATAGTGAGATGGTTGGCTGAGCAATAAAGCCGGCTGGATTTTCAAGCAGACGCAGGCGATATTCTTCGATTTCTTCTTTGGTTGATGTCGGACCAATAAGCATCCCATAGCCGCCTGAGCCTTGCGTTTCTTTTACCACCAGCTTGTCCAGATTATCAAGCACATATTTGAGATCATCAGGCTTACGGCACTGGTAGGTCTCAATATTAGGTAGGATAGGCTCTTCATTTAAGTAGAACTTAATCATATCTGGTACAAAAGGATATAAACTCTTATCATCGGCCACGCCCGTACCTGGTGCGTTTACGATAACGACGTTGCCAGCGCGATACGCACTCATGAGCCCTGATACACCCAAGATAGAATCTGAGCGGAATGCTAAAGGATCAATATAAGGGTCATCAATGCGGCGGTAGATGACATCGACCTGTACTTTACCGCGAATACCTTGCATGTAGACTTTGCTGTCCTCAACGACCAAATCATAACCATGAACGAGTGGTACATTCATCTCATGCGCTAAAAAAGCATGCTCATAATAGGCACTATTAAAGCGACCTGGCGTTAAAATGACGACTTGCGGATCATATTTGGATGTTGAGCTGGCAAGACAGGCTTTGAGACGGTTGGGATAATCACTGATGCCCATAATAGGGGTGTCAGCAAATATATCAGCTAAGAGGGTCTCTGATATATTGCGGCTCTCAAGCATATATGAGACGCCTGACGGGGTGCGCAAGTTATCCTCTAAGACACAGAACTTGCCAGACTCATCACGGATTAAATCGATACCACTAATGTGAGAGTAGATTGGTTTGTCGAGCTCAATGCCCATCATCCACGGTTCATAGCAGCCACTGGCATACACATAGCTGGCAGGAACAATATCGGCCTTCATAATGGCTTGATCATGGTAGATATCATGCAAAAAAGCATTGAGAGCAGTGATACGCTGTTTGCAGCCTGCTTCTATCTGTTGCCATTCGCTCGCTGCAATAATGCGTGGAATGATATCAAATGGAATCATACGCTCGATGTTTTTGGCATCGCTATAGACCGTAAAAGTAACCCCTTTACGGTAAAAGATGTTTTCTGCTTGTTCGTTTAGATAATTGAGGGCATCCATGTTGATGTTATCAAGCCAATGACCAACGGCTTTTGCAACGGGACGATACTGACCTTTGCCTGTTTGGAGTTCATCAAAACTTGGTGCGCGTGATGGGGGAGTGTCTGCTGAATAATTGGCGGGCGTGTCCTGCGACTGGTTTTGTGATTGCTCCGAGGCGTTATCCTTGTCTGTTACACTGGTTTCAGGGGTAGCCGTATCCTCATTTGTATTTTTATTCTGACTTTGGTCTTTGATTTGACCTATTGACTGCTCTTCTTGAGGTTGATTTTGGCTCTGACCCTGACTTTGAGATGATTTTTTATTCATAAGTACCTCACGTATCCTTGGTAAAGTTATACTTTATGATGACTACACCCTCTATGCTAAGCAAGGGGTCACTTGTATTTCGCCAAACAGGTAGTCTATCTCCTGTATGAACTATACAACGGTTGCTGAGTAACATACAACAAGGGTTAAGTAATAGGTTTTTAGTAATATCAACTTAATTCTGATAAATTTAACTCAATTTGTATGAAAAAAGGAAAAGAGTGGACATGAAGATACGAGGTAAGTTTTTGGTGCTGGCTAGCATGGGATTGGTCGCGACTCTCAGTATGACCGGCTGTGATAGTGAGCCACAGCAAGAAGCCGTGCCAGCTGGTAGCATAGTGATTGCCCTTGGTGACTCGCTGACTTACGGTTATGGCGCGAGTCTAGATGCAGCTTATCCTAAGGTGCTTGCCGATTTGAGTCATTGGACCGTTATTAATGCAGGCGTCAATGGCGATACCTCCGCAGATGTGCTGGCTCGTGTCGATGATATCACTACTCAAAATCCCGACTTGGTACTGTTTGGCGTGGGTGGTAATGATGTATTGCAACGCGTTCAGCCTGAGACTACACGTGCCAATATCACCGCTACTATCGACACCTTGAAATCTGCAAATATCGATGTGGTCCTTATTGCTGAACCTCACTTTAGTGCCAGTGCACTGTTTGGACGAGTGAGTGATAACCCATTATATGAAGATATTGCTGATGCGAAAGAGGTGCCTTTATATTCAGGTGGTTGGTCTGCGGTATTGTCGGATGACACTCTAAAATCTGATCGCATCCACGCCAACGCTGCGGGTTATCGGCAGTTTGCAGAAGGGTTGCATGATTATCTGCAAGAGGAGGGCGTGGCGCGATGAAGAATAGCTACTTACTGATGGTAATAAGCGCAGTGGGGGTTTTTTGTTTGTAGATTTTTTACACCGTAACGGACGCTTACTCAATGATAAAGGTGAGATGGTGATCAATAACACAGGTCTTGCTGCTTTGACATTATTGGTGGCTGAGTCTGACCCGAATCAAAAGGAAACCTTAATCAAGTTGATTATGAACATGTTGTCGTTGGAGATTTGATTTAAAAAATGCGTTGTTTCTTTAACGAGTAATAACATTATTGTGACCCAAAAAGGTGTTGCTGATACCAATAAGACACTATTTGTCGGCGCACATTATGACTCTGCAGTAGCCTACCCAAATTATCAAAATCTAGAAGCATTAGATGACAACGCCTCTGGGTCTGGCGTGTTGACTGAATTGACAAGAAACCTGAATGGCATTGACACAGAACATAATATTCAGTTTGTGGCGTTTGGTGCAGAGGAGGGCGGCCTCAATGGTTCAAAGGCGTTTGTTGATCAGCTCACTGACGAAGAAAAATCGACAGCACTGGGTATGATCAACTTAGATAGCTTGATTACAGGCGATAAGATGTATGCCAATGCAGGACGAAATGCTTATGACGATGACGGCAATGAAGTAGCTGCCAATGTAGGACTGCGTGAAAATGCGCTGCGTATTGCAAAAGAGCTTGGTATCACACTCGAAGTCAATCCAGCCATCATTGCACCTGGCACGACAGAACCCTACGAGCCTTATGGTGTTGGCTGTTGTAGCGATCAAGAGTCTTTTGACAACGTAATGCCCGTCGTAGGATTTGAGGCGACCAACTGGGCTCTTGGACCTGATTATGATGGTTATACGCAAACGGAAAATCCGAATATCCCAGGTGGCTATACGTGGCACAATCCCGAATTAGACAATGAGGAAGTGCTGATAGCTGCATTCGGTGAAGAGCGCATCACACAAAGAATGCGTGACTATTCGCGTATTATTAGTAGATTGATTGTTGAGCAAACCAATGCTGATATCATTGCCACAAACAAAAGCGCGCTTAATCTTCAAAATAGAATGGGGGCTGCGTTAAAGGACAGTGCCACTGATTCGCATTCAGCTATTCTTGAGCGTGCCAATGCTTTGGCTTTACCTGCTATTGATAACAATGACACCTTTGATGCTTCGCGTGCTCAGGTCTGGGTAGACGGCTCTCAAAGCTATGTCGATTCTGATAACGTCCAAGAAGGTGCTCGCGCCAATATTGGTATCTATGGTGAATACGTTGTGCAACCTAGCTGGCGTGTTGGTGCAGGTCTCAAAGCCGCCAATCACAACAATAAAAATGTAGAAAACGGTATCAAAAAAGACACCAGCTATGGCATTCAAGCTTACTCGTTACTGGGCGGCAAAAACACGGCTTGGTGGAATACAACTTCTGTAAGCTTATCTAAACATGATTTAGATGTTAATAGCACCGTCAGACTGGATGGTAATAATGGTATCAACATTATTAACAATAGCGAACGCGGTAATACTGATGCCGATGTGTTTAGTGCTTATAATGAGCTTGGCTACAATTTTCTTATTAAGAAAAACATCGCTCATGGCGCTTTTTTAGGTTTAAATTATATTGATACTGACATAGACGGCTACACAAGTGGCAATGCCAACTCTCGCACAGCCTTAAAAATTGATAGCACATCTAGTGAGGCATGGGACTCGGAGATTGGTTACCAGTTGCAATATGGGTTTGATTTAATGGGTACACCCGCCAAGCTTCAAAGCAAACTCGCTTACGTACATGTCATCGAAGATGGCTTAGTGGATCGTTTATCGACAAGGTCTTTTGCTGATGGGCAAAAAAGAGACATTAGTATCACTCAAGCAGACAAAGATGATGACTATGGACGTTTTGAGTTGAGTGTTAGCAACAAGGTTGATAACAATGTCTATGCTTATCTGAATGGCGATACTACCTTTGCACGTGATGATAAAGACAGCTCAGTACAGTTAGGCTTACAGTATCAATTTTAAAACATAATGTATGGATGATAGTCTGCGCCGCTCAGTAATGTATTTATGAGCGGCGTTTTTATACATTTTAATATAGTAATTATCATGGCGTGCTACTGGTTATCGCTATAATATACGTAGAACGGCTGGCCTATATACTAAGAAGAATAGGGATAAAGTGTATGTTTGACATCATAAAAGACTGGCGTGAGCAGCGTATATTGGACAACAGCAAGTTCACGCATGAAGACTGGGCGCGGGCGGCTGAGTGTATCATGATATTGGATAGGTTGACTGAATACGAGCTAAGCCGCTTGTTTGATTTGGCGACTTTGTTTTTGGATGATAAGTCGATTGTGGGCGCACAAGGTTTTGAGATTACTGATGCTGTCAGACAATCCATTGCACTACAGGCGTGCTTGCCTATCTTAAACCTCAGCCTTGAGTGGTATAGCGGTTGGTCATCTATTATTATTTATCAAGGTTCGTACAAAAGTGAGAGTACAACGGTAGATGAATTTGGTATCGTCCATAAGGGCAGTCAGCACCGTAGTGGGGAAGCATGGCAACGTGGCCCAGTCATTCTCTCATGGAAGGATGCCAAGCACTCAGGTGAGCGTGATGGACACAATGTGGTCATTCATGAATTTGTGCATAAGCTTGATATGATGAATGGCCGCGCTAATGGCTTTCCACCGATGCAGCCTGACATGGATCCTGCACGTTGGACACAAATTATGTCGCGAGATTTCGAAGATTTTCAAACGCACCGAAAGTCAGGTTTAGACCGTTATGGTGCGACCAATCCTGCCGAGTTTTTTGCGGTATTGAGCGAGGTGTTTTTTGAGACGCCGCAAAAGCTGGTAGATGCTTATCCTGACATTTACGATATTATGGTGAAGTTTTTTAAGCAAAGCCCGCTTCAGTCAAAAGCATAATTTTAAATTTATATATCAAAAATTGAATATAATATGATAAAGAAACAAAAAGGGCAGTGCTTCATATATGACGCATTGCCCTTGTTTAATATAATTTATCTGACCATCCAGATGCTTACGCTGTTATTTAAACCGTCCACTGATCGTTAACGACAGCGACGAGATAGCGTTTCCCTTGATATTCATCAAACACCAAGCGCAACACCCGCCAGTCTAAACCGCTGTATTCATCACTACCTTTATAGTAAAACTCAACGACATCAGAGTTTTGGTATATATCTTTTAAGTTATTGATTGAATTGCCATTATTGGTAATTTTATTGACACTGATATTCACATTATTGAACTTCCTGCCATCCACCCAAGTGTCCAAGTATGTCGGCAGCGGTATAATTAATGGCTCACCAGAGCCGTCACGTTCACCCCAAGTAAAGCGGATTTTGGACTGCTGCAAATACTGTGCATATTGCGCGCGGCTAAAAACCTTGTCTGACTCAGGGCGTACGTAAGCATACATGGAGAAACGCACACCACGGGTAGGATGAATGTCTTTGGCTATTCTAGAAAAATTTTTATTGGCCAAAGCATGCTGTATGCGCAGTGCCTGCTGTATAAGGGTTGGTTGACTGATATCGGTGCTAGTAGGGGTTGATGAGATACTAGTCGGTTGAGCGACAATGGCTTCACTGGGCTCAGAAGCGGACTGGCAACCAGTCGCGGTCAAAGTAAGCAATAAAAGGCCACTAGAAGCCAATGCCGCAGATTTCTCCTTAAAAAAGCTAGGTAGTATTATCATAAAAGCATCCTTACCACAGTTATTAGCGAAATAAACGTCACGATAAGCCACTAAAAGTTGTCATCACAATAGATAAAAAGAGTATACAAGCGCTATGTAATCGGAATTTTGATGTGTGAACCTGAATGATACGATAATACAGCAGAGTCGTTATATGGCTATGATGTAATAGACCGTAACACTTATAAGATAAGATCTCGTAGAGAACGACATGCCAACATACAAATCGCTGATATTACTATCAACCATAGCACTGACAATTGTCGGTACTGCCACAGCAGATGTGACAAAAGCATCTCAGAAACAAGCTGCTGCGGCTGATATGAAAATCACGACCATCACAAAAATGTACCAACAAGATATCGATGATCAAGGTATGAGTAATCCTATAGTGCTACAGCAATATGCCAATGCTGACTTACAAGCAGCCATGCAGCTAGAACAAGATTACTTTGATAAAAATCAAATATCCTGCAATGTTGATTATGATGTGCTGTGGGATTCTCAAGACCCTGATTATACTCAAGACAAGAAGTTTTCGATGACTGATAAAGGATTAGTTCAAGTCAGCTTGGCGCAAGGTAGCAATATTTATTATGACTTGACATGCAATGATAAGGATTGCCAAATCGCAGATGTTAGCTTAAATGAAGATGGTGGAACTTTGAGTAAGCATTTACTTGAAACTTGTCGTTAGTAGAAAACTGAATTGATATTAAAAATGTCAGCGCCAAGCTATTTTAAATTTAAAAATACGCAGTTAAATATAGAAACGATATGGCGCAGATTGATATTTACTCTTATATTGAAACCGCTGGTATGTTTTCGCATAATGTATATTATGTTAAATAAAGCCTATAAGAGAATAAGTTCGTGCTTAACTTATTACTTATTCTTATGTCAACTTATGCTAAATGGCTCAAGCACGAAATTACGATACTCTATCGAACATCTCAATAATGAGTCCGCTGCTTGTCGATGCCTCCTTTCAAACAACCATATATTTTTTTGAGTCAGATAGTCAGTCGTCTATAACTATAAATGTGTTTGATAATTGCTTTTACCTTGTGAAATATTGAGCTTACTCTGGTATGTTACGCTTTTTATCGGATAGGCTTTTTTAGTACCCAACAGAATTATCTTCGACATCTCAACAAAAAGACGGCTTTACTATATTAAGAAAATTACTTTTCTCGTTATAGTAAAGCCGTCGATATTTCTAAGTATTCAGCACACAACTTATTAGTTTTTGTGAGCTTAAGAGAAGTTGTTATCCCTACTTTAAGTTTAATCCAAATATAGGTCGATTCTACTCTGACATCTACGATTTATTGAGCACTTTCTACTGGGTCTTGATTGAAACTCGTATTGTCTTCGTCTACCATTGTTGTATCACTAGTGACTGAGCCATCCATCATTTCATCGGTAGTGGTACTATCCATCATTGTGTCGGTAGTGGCTGTACCAGCTGGATCCATAGGACTGTTTGTATCGGCCATGTCCATATCCGTGGTTGTTTCACCCATAGTAGAGTCCGTCCCTACTTCAGCAGCAGTAGCTTCAGTCGTGTCCATCGTACTATCTGGCGTCTCTTCCACTTCATTACTACAAGCACTAAGTCCTACAACGCTGACCAGTAATGCCATCCATAGTTTACTTTGAAGTGAATGGCTAGAGATTGTTGTCTTCATTTTAATATCCTTAATAAAGTTAAGATAAACCATTAATTATGGTATTGAATATTTCTACTTAACTATTACTTTAAATGAATTCCAATATTAATACATATGCCGACTAAGATGTTTTTGTTAAATTTTAATAGCTTTTTTAAGTAATATAGTTATATCAGGCTATTAAAATAAAATTTATTACAGTATTTTAAATAAGCCTTAACTTAAAAATAAAACTGTGTAATAAATTTAATTAATTACAAAAGTCTAGTAATTTTACTATAAAAGCTGACAATGTTTGGCTTTTTTTATGACTATATTATTAAAAAACTTACTCATTATCAATTTTTATCTATAAGCGTTTGGAATCTATAAGCTAAAAAACATATAAGGAAGTATTACTTCAGGAACTATTTTTAGTATGGAAAGTCACCCTATATATATGCAACCGAATTTACTAGTAGATTATCTAAAACATCAGAAAAATTGCTATTTATTTTTAGATATAGACGGTACGCTTTCAGATTTTACCCTGAACCCTAAAGATAGCATCGTACCATATTCAACTTTAAGTATATTACGGAAACTACAAAAACATGGCATCGTAGTCGCTATTGTAACGGGTCGCAGTCTTGTTGAAGCTAGAAGTTTACTGGCACCTATAGAGTTACCGATTGCAGCAACTCACGGTCTAGAAATAGCATTAAATAGTAGTTTTAGTAAATTCGAAGACGAAGATCTGAATGAGGTAAATACGCTTTTTATTGATACCTTAGAACTAGATAAAATAAAGCAAGATATCCTCCGCTCTTGTGCCCTCTATGACGACTTCTTCGTAGAAAGTAAACCTTATTCCGTCGCTTTACACTTCAGAAAGAATCCCATTTTGGCTGATGAGGCTTATCGCCTGATGAAGGAAGTATTAAAACCCTATCCTGATTGGGTGTTAAAACCTGGAAAATATGTTTGGGAAGCGGTACCAAAAGGTGTAAATAAAGGGACTGCCATTCTATACCTACTAGGCAAAATAATGAACAAAGCTAGCAATGATACTTGTGCAATTTTTATTGGTGATGATATTACTGATGAAGCCGGTTTCAGAGCCATACAAGATTCAAAAAAGATAGTAGAAGGCTTAGAACAACCACCAAAAGGGCTAGGCATTAAAGTAGGAAGGGAGTCGACCTGTGCTCATTATTATGTCAACGATATTAAGGAAGTAACAAACTTACTCCGTAACCTTCTAAGTTTTTGCCAAACACGTGATAGGTCACCATCTGGAGTAATGAAAGTCAATTCTCACTATTAAGGAAAAGTTGAGGTCCATTTTATGAGCCGTTTAATTGTCTTATCAAATCGGGTTAAGGTGCTCGACAACAAACCGATGGCTGGCGGACTGGCAGTAGCTCTACAAAACGTATTGATAGGGAACTCAGTAGTTTGGATGGGTTGGAACGGTAAAGTCGTAGAGAGCCGTAATAATGCTAGTGGTTCTACTGACTTATTTACTAGCAAGCAAGCCAGTTTGACAGGTGAAGGCACTTGTATCACTTATATGACCACAGCTCTTACCACTGAGCAATATAATCAATTTTACTGTGGTTTCGCTAACAATGTCTTATGGCCACTATTGCACGAACGAATCGACTTAATCAGTCAAAAATCCCAAGATTACGCAGGCTATCAAGACGTAAACCGGCTTTTTGCCAAACAATTAAAGAAAATCATTGGGCCTGATGATGTGATTTGGGTGCATGATTATCACTTTTTAAGCGTGGCATATCATTGTAGACAATTAGGCTTGTCTAATCGTATCGGATTTTTCTTACATATTCCATTTGCTTCATTACGCTTTTGGCAATCGCTTTCACAAAGTTCTGAGGTTATTCATCATTTGGCCCATTATGATTTGTTGGGTACGCAGACTCAGCAAGACAGGACTCATTGCTTGAATGTCTTGCAGTATTACTTAAAAGACCATTTTATACACGACCAGCTTGTAGCAAGCGCACCGATAAATGTGTTAGACATGAAGCGAAATTTTGCTCAGCCCTATACCTATACTAGAGCAAAAATGACGCTCGATTTAGCGCTAAAACCTCAGCACGCTTTAATGGTTGATGCTTATCCAATAGGCGTCAATGTGACACAAATTCAGCAGCAGGTTAAACACTTATCTTCCGCTATCCCCTTGCACTCCACCCCACTTTATAAAAGTAAAAACCTTACTTTTCAACAGATTATTGCAGTTGATAGGATTGATTATTCAAAAGGGCTGTTAAAACGCTTTGCAGCATATCGTGATTTTTTAGCGCAAAATCCATCGTATCAAAATCACCTGCAGTTATTACAAGTCGCCTGCCCTAGTCGTTTAGATTTGCCGACGTATCAAAGTCTTTACGATGATGTCAAAAAAGAGGTCTATGACATCAATCAGCAATATCTGTCTGAGAATAGCAATTGGCAAGCCATTAACTATAGCGAAACCGCATTGAGCCATGAGAAATTGATGACGATGTTTTGGCAAAGTAACGTCGGTTGGGTGAACTCGCTTAAAGACGGTATGAACCTGGTGGCCAAAGAGTATATCGCTGCCCAAAATCCTGATAATCCTGGTGTTTTATTACTGTCCCGTTATGCTGGAGCCGCTGAACAAATGCAGGCTGCCGTCATCATAGATCCCCATCAGCCGCAAAGCATGATAGAGGGCTTAAAAACGGCCCTCAAGATGCCGTTGGAAGAGCGTCAGTCTCGTTATCGGTCATTATTGCAAGGACTACAGAAAGACAATTTGCAGATTTGGCAGCAGAGTTTTTTGGATGATTTATACAATGAAAGCAGCAGTCAAATAAGTAGCATGGAGCCCGCCAATGTTCAAATGTCTGACTCATAAGGATAACTAGGAGACTCTGATGCGATCGACAAATATAAAAAACGATTTATTAAAAGATATTAAAGTCGCTGTCGATAAAATAATAGCTACTGACACCCAAGCAATGAGTACGCTTAATCTTACCGCTGCATTACGCCATAAAATTTTAGATATATTAGTGTCTTATAGCAAAGATATCCCTCATCCCGCAAGCGGTATGGCTGAGCATAGCGGGCTTTCAAATACTTTAATACGCTGGCAAGTTTTGGCGTATGTTGCAAGTATTGATCTAACGATTGTCAAATGGTTTGAATCGCATTTAGACGCTTTAAGTATTTTGAATGAAATTGGGTATGGCAAGGTAGCCAAAGGTTTATGGGCCGTTTGGGCAGCAGAAGGCCATCCCGACCCTCTACGTTATGAGCAAGGAAAGGCCATTGGTCACAAAGCATGGTGTTCAGGAGCTGGCATGGTAGATTACGCCCTTGTTACTTATCGCAATAGCAATAATCAATCACAACTAATGATTATAGACATGCATCAGGCAGGTATTGAAATTAACAATAGTGAATGGCAGGCAGTAGGAATGCAAGCCACAGATACAGCTACTGTGAAGTTTTGTGGCGTATCAGCGAGTTTGGTTGGAAAAGAGAATGCCTATCTAGATCGTGCGGGGTTTTGGCACGGGGCTGCAGGGGTTGCTGCGTGTTGGTATGGCGCATCAGCTTGCCTAGCAAGCTATTTGACCACTGCTTATCAGCAAAAACCGAATGACTACAAGGCCATGTATTTAGGTGAAATTGGTACTGCATTGGCAATTACTCAACAATATCTCTATTACGCCGCCGATCTGATAGACACAGAGCCGTCATTTTGCCATGAGCTTGCTATACGTCAATTGAGAGCCCAAATTGAAAAAGTCGCGCGCCACACAGTAGAGATAGTGGGTCAAGCATTGGGAGCCGCACCATTTTGCCGTAATGCTCATTTTGCAAGACTATCAGCAGATCTTCCTGTGTTTATTCGCCAAAGTCATGGTGCTTTCGACTTACAAAAAATTGGTGAGTTGACCAACCTTTTACACAGTAATTCGACTCATGGACAGGCAAACGTATGGCAACTATAGAATTAAATAAGAACATACAGCTTATCTTCAAAGATAATAACGCTAAGTCTACTACCCTGCTTCGATATCCCCATCCAATCGTAGGAGACCGTATTATTGAAGGTGCTGGTACTAGCTCAGACACATGGCAAAACTGGGCAGGATTACAAAAACTGCCTCAATTAAATATTCAGACAAGCTTCAACTCCCATCAACGCGTCTGTATCTTTGCACCGCATCCTGATGATGAGATATTAGGCTGTGGTGGATTATTGCAGCAACTAGTAGATAACGGCAATCCCATAGTTCTCATCCATGTAACTAATGGCACCCAAAGTCATCCCGACTCGAAGATTTATTCTCCAGAACAGCTTAACACCCTCCGTCCAAAAGAAAGTGTTGAAGCTCTAAAAACGTTGGATGTGAGCCATCAGGTTACGACACTTGCTTTAGATTTAACAGATGGGGATGTATTCGCGCAACAAGCTCTCTTTTGTCAGAAATTAGTGACTATCCTCCAGCCTAACGATATTTTAGTCACCACCTTCGCACGAGACGGGCATCCTGACCACGAAGCCACAGGGCGCGTGGTCACCTCGTTTGCCAAACAAAATCGCCTGCCCTGCTATCAAGTACTGATATGGGCATGGCATTGGGCAACGCCTGATGACAGTCGTATCCCTTGGCAATATGCCGTGAGAATGGATTTAACGCCTGAGCAATTAGAGAAAAAAATCGATGCTATCCATTGCTTCAAAAGCCAAACTACTGAAGATGTAAGTACAGGCAACTCGCCCATTCTAACTAAGCAAACGATTACTCGAATCAGCCAACCTTGGGAAGTTTATATATATGAACCATACCTCTAAAGAAAGCTTGGCTAATTCTAGTCAGTACAGCGCCTATTCGGATTCATATTTTGACGAATTATATAATGACAATACCGACCCATGGCAATATCAAACTCGTTGGTATGAAGAGCGAAAACGTAATACTTGCTTGGCGCTACTACCCCAACCACACTATGAACGTGCGATTGAATTGGGCTGCGGTAATGGCGTACTAAGTGAGTTATTGGCTCATCGTTGTCAGGATTTAATTAGTATCGATGGCAATCATCAAGCAGTGAAACTTGCTAAAGAGCGTTTAGCAGCACTACCTCATGCTAGAGTCATACAAGGTATTGTTCCCGATAAACTATTTTCTTTAAAAGAGTTATTGGAACAGAGGAAACCTCTATCAGAAAATACTTCGATCAATCAACCACCCTTTGATTTGATCGTTATTAGTGAGATTTTATACTATTTGTCATCCAGTGATATTGATGTGGTCATCAACTGGGCACTACACAATCTTGCCCTAAATGGTACTCTGCTTTGCTGCCACTGGCGCTATGCTATTGATGGTTTTGCAATGACAGGTGAAAGCGTACATCAGCGTTTACATCAGGTATTTACTAACAATAACGAAAATCATCACGCTTTCAATCATCAGAGCCAAATGATAGATAGCGACTTTTTACTAGATATTTGGCAACGTTCTTCCACGTCAGTTGCTATGCAAGAAAACTTAATATAGAAAACCAAAAATAATCTTAAATTATATCGGGATTGGTAGATATTATGAAAATTAGTATTGTGATTCCTGCTCATAACGAAGCAAAGACTATCGCCCAATGCCTAGCGTCTGTACAGACTGCAATCGAGCAGTTACCTTCAACTTTCAATGCTTCTGTACTGGTAGTACTAGATAGCTGTACTGATGACACATTGAAAATTGTCCAAGCGACAGGGTTTGATTACTTATGCTGTTATTATCAGTGCGTGGGACAAGTCAGGGATATGGGCATCCGCTATGCAATTGCTCATGGGGCAACATGGCTTGCCTGTACCGATGCTGACTCAACAGTGCCTATGGATTGGTTAGTGCAGCAAATGGAACATCTTGACCAGCAGAGGGCCGATATGATTTGCGGCGTAGTGTCTATCAATAACTGGGGGCATTTGTCATCACAAACACAACAAGCTTATATTACGCATTATCAAGACAAGATGGGGCATCGACATATTCATGGGGCAAATTTGAGTTTTAGTAGTGACGCTTATTTAGCCACTGGCGGCTTTGCACCTTTGACTTGTCATGAAGATGTAGATCTAGTTAATAAGTTCGAAGCACATTGCTATGCGATTACTTGGAGCAATCGCGTCCGTGTACTGACCAGTAGTCGATTGCAAGCTCGAGCAAAAGAAGGTTTTGGTGCATTTTTAGCAAACCTTGAAAAAGTCAGCTGGTCATATTAAACCCATCATAGTTCAAAGCTATTAAAAGCTGAAATTAAAAAACATCTCTTTCACTTTCATCAGGCTTATCTACACTTTCTGTAACAGGTATTGCACTATAGGTATTACTGTTGCTTCTCTCTTCTATTATCTTTCTCTTGCTACTATTCTCGTCATGTATGAGATCAGAGGCAAATGCATACTCATTCGATATTTCTGTATTGTCACTATCGCTAAGCAAGATACTCTCCGTAGACTTGTCAAAGTTTAAGAGCAAAATATTATTTTTTTGAATATCATTTGTATGAAACATATCAAATAAAAAATATAAAAAAAATGGAATAAGAAAGAGTGCTATTAATAATCTTTTAGTCAGTGACTTAGAAGGTTGGTATTTCCATGAAAATAATGGCGCTAACAACATTAAGATGCAAACACTTAAAAGTAAAAAAATACACAAGTTTTCTATGTTTGAATCGAGTGTTCGAGACCATCCCAGATTCTGTGTAACTGCCATTTAGATTAAATGCCTGCTAATACGATCATCAAACATAATCATAAAGCGATTAAGGGCAGACGTCCAGTTACGAATCGGCATCGACCACTTTTTAGACGCCTGCTGGGTTGCTAGATAGACTACCTTAAACGCTGCCTGATCAGAGGGGAACACCTTACGCTTATTCACCGCCGTACGAATCACACTGTTTAGCGACTCAATAGCATTGGTGGTATAGATGGCTTTTCTGATGTCTTTAGGGTAGCCAAAGAACACCGTTAAGCCCTCCCAGTTATTACGCCAAGACTTGATGACATGCGGATACTT
>NZ_MRYC01000021.1:0-55162 GCF_001921765.1 Psychrobacter sp. C 20.9
GGGCTGATGCTAAAATTGCCCCATACTGCGTTACAAATCTCGCTAAGGCATCTGCATTATCGTCGCTTTGTGCCTTGTCTGGAACAATTTTAGCGATCAGCAGTGCCTATTTGCGAATGTTCAACACGCCCTAGAGTCGGTTCAAGATAATTTAGATACAAGGAAGGTGAGTGAAAGTGCTACACGTCGTAGACTGAGCGAGCCTGACACAGTAGCTGATTTATATAGGATTGGCTATATCCGAGCCTCCTGTAAACTTGTTATCATAACGGCATCTTGAATGACAAAAAAGACCCCGACTATGACTGACACTACCTCACCAAATAATTCTAAAAACCTATCTGCTCAAGTACAAAGTGCAACATCTAATATATCCAGTTTGACCGATAACAGTGCCAAGAACAGCGCAGAGATTATCTCGCAAATGCGCACACTTATCGAGTCGATAAAAACGCACAATTATGCTTACTATGTGCTGGATAATCCAATCTTAGAAGACAGTGAATACGATCAATTGCGCCGCTCATTGCTTGAGATCGAAGAAGCATATCCAGACCTGATACAACCTGACAGTCCGATCAATCAAGTTGGTGATATGCCGCTCTCAGCCTTTACCCAAGTCACGCATGATATTCCGATGCTATCGCTCGGCAATGTCTTTGAGTATGATGATTTGCGTGACTTTATGCGCCGTGTCAATGATCGCCTCAGCGACTCGCAGCAAAATCCTGAATATGTAATGGAGCAAAAGCTTGATGGATTGGCAGTCTCATTAAAATACGAGCACGGCAAGTTCGTCCAAGCGGTGACGCGCGGTGATGGGCAGACAGGGGAGGACATTACTCAAAATGCCAAAACCATTCGCAATTTACCACTATGGATCGCCGATGCCGCTGATATCGAGTTGTTAGAAGTGCGCGGTGAAGTGCTGATGCCAAAGGCGGGGTTTGAGCGCCTTAATCGACTGAGCGAGGCGAACGAGGGCAAAACCTTTGCCAATCCACGCAATGCCGCTGCTGGTAGCTTACGCCAGCTTGATCCCGCCATAGCTGCCAGTCGTCCACTGGCCTTTTACGGTTATTCGGTCAATCAAGGACTGCCTGAGAGTATAGAAACCCAATCAGGGGCGCTGGCATGGCTCACCGAGCTTGGCTTTACCGTCAGCGCAGTAAGGGTAGTTGATACTCCACGAGAGGCACAAATTTATTACGAGAAGGCGATTGAAGAGCGCAACCAGTTGCCCTATGAGATCGACGGTATGGTCATCAAGGTCAATAGCCTTGCATTACAGCAGCAGCTTGGGTTTTTATCTCGTGAACCGCGCTGGGCGACGGCCTATAAATTCCCTGCCGAAACCGTCATGACGCGCCTCAACGATATCGAATGGCAAGTTGGTCGTACAGGTCAAATCACCCCAGTCGGCAAGCTCGAACCCGTCAAAGTCGGCGGCGTCACCGTCAGCAATGTCACCTTGCATAACTTTGGTGAGATCCAGCGCTTGGATGTGCGCGCAGGCGATATGGTCAGCGTCCACCGTGCAGGTGATGTTATCCCCAAAGTCACCCGCGTGTGGCACGAGCAGCGCCCAGCCGATAGCAAGCCAGTCACCCTACCTTCTACTTGCCCTGTCTGCGACTCTCCTGTCGTCCTGCCAGAAGATGAAGCTTTGGCCCGCTGTACAGGCGGACTGTTTTGCCCTGCGCAGCAGACCGAGGCGCTCATTCACTTTGTCTCACGCCGTGCCATGGATATCGATGGGCTTGGTGCGAGTTGGCTGATTAGCTTCTTTGAGCATGGTCTGGTTAAAACGGTTGCTGATATCTATCAGTTGCACAATCATGCGGATGAGATGGTCACCTTTGAAAAACTGGGTGAAAAATCGGTACAAAACATCATCAACGCTATCGAAGCCAGCAAGCATACGACACTCGCACGTTTTATCTATGCGCTGGGTATTCGCGGTGTGGGCGAAGGCACAGCACAGAACTTTGCTCAGCAATTTGGTGATTTAGACAGTCTTATGAGTGCCAGTATTGAGACCTTGATAAAAACGCCAGATGTTGGCGAAATCACCGCCGAGCTAACTTATAAGTTCTTCCGTGCGCCGCACAATATAGAAGTCATCACCGCCTTACGAGAAGCAGGCGTGCATTGGGATAAAGTCGAGCAGGTTGCCTCAGAAGGTCTGCCACTCGATGGACAAACGTGGGTCATCACAGGTGCGCTCGATAGCATGGCGCGTGATGAAGCCAAAGCCAAACTGCAAGCGCTGGGTGCAAAAGTCTCAGGCAGCATCTCGGCAAAAACGACTGCGCTACTGGCAGGGGACAAGGCTGGCTCTAAACTGACCAAAGCAGAAAAGCTGGGTGTTAAAGTGGTGGGTGAAGATGAGTTTTTGGCGATGGTTGGGGAGTGAAAAAAATGAGCATGGATAGCTACGAAAATTTAGATGAAGTGACTCGGAAGCAGATTGAGGAGTTGCAAAAGGTTACACGTAAAAGTGATAGTGACGAGCAATTTTCACTTGCTCAGAGAAAGCTGGCTGAAATATTCTATAAGCATGGATTGCTTGATGAAGCTGTTAGAGTCAGTAAATTAATTAAGCCTCAGGACAATAGAGAACATTATAAAAAAGCACAATATAATATTGCTGCTGTTTATGAAGAACAAGACAAAACTGAAGAAGCTCTAAAGATATGGTCGGAAATAGAAGCAGACTCTTCAGAGATATATTCTAGAGCACAGTATAATATTGGCAATATAAAAAATGACTTAGGTGAATTTGAGGAAGCAAAAAAAGCGTGGGGTAAGGTCAAGAAAAACGGTAGTCCAGAGGTATATGCTAGAGCACAATACAATCTAGCTTCTCGACTTGTTAAAGAAGGTCAGGAAGACAATGCTATTCGAGCATGGCGTAATATAGGAAAGAAAGATGACTCTGAGATATATGCACTTGCACAGTTTAATATAGGCGTTAGTCTAAACATCAAAGACAGTACTTATGAAGCTTTAGAGGCATGGGAAAAAATAGAAGCTAAGGATTCTTTAGAAGCATTCAATCGTGCTCAATACAATATTTGTACAGTATCGTTGGAAAATACGCAGTATCAAGATATTAATAGAGCTGAGAATGCGCTTAAGAAAATCGTAAACGGGTATCAATATGAAAAGCGATGTCTAGAAAAAATCTGTAGATTGCTTAAGACTTCCTCTACTGATATTGGAAAATATTTATTACTACTATTCACTCATACTACTGAGATTATTGAAATACTTAAAGTGGATTTTAGCCATAGAGTAACTGACAATAAGCCTGTAGAACGTAAACTAGCTCACTATACTGGTACAGATACAACAAATAAATTACTAGATATAGAAAAAGGAAAAGAACAACCAAGCTCATTTCGTCTGAACACTATAAATAACGTAAATGATCCTAGTGAAGGCAAACTGCTTTTGAATTATCTAAAAGGGATCAAAGAGGGATTATCATATAATTCTCAATTTGATGAAGATTTACATGCTTTTATTAGTTGCTTTACCTTCAACCACGATAGTCTTAACCAGTTCAGGCTATACGGTAAACAAGATAATAAAGAAGCCTCAGGAATTAGTTTGGTATTTAATCAAAATTTTTTTCAAAAACATGATTCTACTGCAGGGTTGTCTTACGTAGCATTTGAAGATAGTTTGCAAAAAATAAATGTAACTTCTATTCAGGGAAGTACTGGCGAAAAAGTTGTAGAAAGAATAAATAAGCAGCCAGTAATGAGATGTGTCTATCTTGATCCTACTTCTGATTACATTCATTTAGCTCAGCGTAATCGTTTAACGTTTTTTAGAGAGTTTAACAACGAAACTGTACAAGTGGAAAGCGGACAGATAAGTAAAGCTGAACACGAATGGGAGAGATATCAAAGTTTTATTGATAAAAAGACTGAAGATTTTAGAAGTGTCTTTATAGGTCTTCAAAGTGATTATAGAACTATTACTGAAAAAATGATTGAGATTGAGGAAAAAAACGCAAGCTTGTCAGGTAAGATAGAAGTTTTATTAAACGAAATTCTTTTACCTCTGAAATACCTTATCAAACATTCAGCATTTCAAGAAGAGCAAGAGTGCCGCATGGTTTATATGACTTCACTTGATGATAAAAAAGTAAAGATGGAGTTTGGAAGATTTCTATATGTCGAGTATGAGCCAAAGGTAAAAGCACATTTGGACAAAATTTACATTGCACCAGTTGCTAATAAGTATCAACCCTACTTAGCTAAATTACTATGCAATACTAATGTGAAAATTGAACTCTCTAACAACCCTTATCGTCAGACTTAATATATTTTAGTAGCGTATTTCATGTAAACCAAAACCAACCACTTATCATTAAACCTAACAAAGTTAACAAGACTGATTCAGATCGCCCTTACCGATGCTTATAAGATAATAGTCACAAATATAAAAAACTATGATCAAGCAGTGAATAAGCAAAACGTAAGGAGCGCGTTATGGCAGACAATACTAATAATGAATCTAATACCGACACTATAGATAGTAGCCAAAGTCCGCAAGTACAGCATCTCATCGACACTCTACAAGGCGAGCATATCGGCAAAGAAGGCGGGCAGTCTGCCGTCATCTTTCGGATGGTGATGCCAGACCACCTATGTCCGTTTGGCCTCAAATCAATCGATGCGCTCAAGCACGCAGGCTACGATATCATTGATCGTCATATCACGACCCAAGATGAGAATACACTGGTCAAAGAGACGCTTGGGGTCAAGACCACGCCGCAGACCTTTATCGATGGCAAGCGCATTGGTGGTAATGATGATCTGCAAGTATTTTTGGGTAATCATGAACCCGAGACAGACGACGACACCACGTACGCGCCCATTATTGCGATATTTGCTGTTACCGCGCTGATGACACTGGCATTATGCTGGGCTTTTGCCGTCAGCGTCTTTTCGATACAAGCGCTTATGTGGTTTGTCGCGCTGTCCATGTGTGTATTGGCGATTAAAAAACTTGAGGATTTGGAAGGGTTTACCACTGGGTTTTTGGGCTATGATTTACTCGCACGCCGCGTGGTACGCTACGCCTATGTATATCCATTTTTAGAAGCGTTTGCCGGTATCGCTATGCTTGCCGATCAGCCTTGGCTCAATCCGATTGCGGGTCTGGTCGCCTTTATCATCGGCTTAATCGGCGGAGTATCGGTTATTAAAGCCGTCTATATCGATAAGCGCGAGCTAAAATGCGCCTGCGTCGGCGGCGATAGCAATGTCCCACTGGGCGCGATCTCTTTAACCGAAAACGTTATGATGTTCGGTATGGGTGGTTATATGCTGATTCGCGCTTTATTATAATCAAGTGATTAGATGATGCGTAACCGATACATCGAGCTACTCCGCCATTTCCCCATGCGCCTTAGCGTCACCTTTTTTGCTATCAGGTTTAATCACGATAGGTAATATCAATCCTTTAGCAAAGTCGTCTGATAACACATAATCGTAGGTACTGGCAGCGACGTCAGGTGTGGTATGAATGACCAGCTTCATCTCGTTGCCATCGGTTAGCTCATGTGAGACATAGGTTTCGCTCAGCTGATCCAAGGCTTTGGATAGCGCTTCGTTACTGGCCATACTGATAGTGAGGTTGTGTTGAGCGGTGGCAAGATCGACATCGAAGTACTCTGCATAGTCACGGACGTTTTGACTATCGATTGCAAATGGATACTTATAGTTGGTGGGGTCGGCAGGCTTGGTCCCACTAGCGACTAATGACCAGTCTATCTGATCGGCTGCTGGTATTGACGAGTCTGATGCGGTCGCCGCTGTTTCGGAGGCTTGGTTAGGGGTTTCGGTGCTATTATCACAGCCTGTTAGCGTCCACATACTCGCAGCTGCCATTACCATCATCGTTATCAGACGCGTCGCCATCGGGTTATCCTTTTTATTATTGATCATCATTAATTGGTGCTAAGGCTATTTTGACAGGTTTCGGTGTGCTTCTCTAGCAAAACAAACCAGCACTGGTGATATCCATAATTATCAGAGAGAAGATGTGTATAAAGAACACGTATAAAAAACAGCCGCTCAAGGGCGACTGTTTTATTTTTGATAGAGCGCTGCTTATCTTTGAGTAATTAGAGTTGGCAGTTTACTTTATATTCTTGGCCGCTTGCCCATTTCATCGCAAAGATGCCTTTGTCACCTTTCATGTGCCACGCATAGACCGCTTTTGGATTTGAATCGTTGACATAGCTTGCGACGTCGCCTTTTACATCACCATTTAAGACGAGCTTTTGCTCTGTCCATTTTACTTTAGGTAAGGTGGCATTGAGCATGACTTGTTTTTTGTTAATAGACTGCTTTGCCATGATGGTGCTGCCATCGGTACAGGTATAAGGGGCGGCTGCCATGCGATCATAAGCGGCAGTGACTTTTTCTGGCGCTGAGGTATCAGTCTCATCTGGCATGGTAGGCGCGGTCGTGGCACAGGCGCTTAGTAGGGCAAGGGCAGGTAGGGCGGTTGCAATTTTAGTGATGGTTTTCATCGTTCTCTCCTAAAGTATTACTGGTGTCATTTACTTGTTCTTAATAATGCGTTTAGTATATAAGAGGTTATAGTAGCGAAAACGAAGTATTGCCGTGTTAGAAATTGTTCATTACCTATTAGCTTCGTTACCCAATCGCTGACTAATGTAACTTACCATCTCCAGCCTATTGAAAGATAAACGATAATCATTTGAATTTTCATTCATTAATAAGTCAGATAAAAAAAGCACCTATCAACTGAGCGCTGATAGATGCTTTTTTTATGGGTCTAATACGATCTACATTTAGTTCATGTTTCTATACTATTCATATTATTAAAACTACTTCTTATCAAGCTATTTGGTTTTGCGCGGTGGCAGACCCGTATGCTGAGTTTGGAAGTTGCCTTTGCTGACTTTTTTCTTGGTGTTTTTGCCGACCGTATTTTTGCTTGTGCCAGCACGGTTTGCAGCGTTGTTGTTTGACGAGTTGTTGCTACGCTTCACCGAGTCATTGCCTAGGCGACTGTTCTTTTTGCGCGCTGACTGATAGCTGTCTTGCGCCGCATCACGCCCCTCTAAGTGTGCGTTAAATGGTGGAATCAAGCAACCACGGTTTTTGCCAATCAGATCACTACGGCCCATGTCTTGTAGCGCTTTACGTAGTAGTGCCCAGTTTTTTGGATCATGATAACGCAGGAACGCTTTATGCAGTTTGCGCTGCTTGCCAGATTTGACAATATCCATATCACCTTCACTACGGCTGATCTTATGTAGTGGGTCTTTGTGGGTGTGATACATGGTCGTGGCGGTTGCCATCGGGCTTGGATAAAACGCCTGTACTTGGTCAGCGCGATAGCCATGACTTTTTAGCCACAGCGCAAGGTTCATCATGTCTTCATCTTTCGTACCTGGATGGGCAGCGATGAAATAAGGAATCAGATATTGCTCTTTGCCCGCTTCCTGACTGTACTGCTCAAACATCGCTTTGAATTGATCATAACTGCCCATGCCAGGCTTCATCATCTTCGATAACACGCCTTCTTCAGAGTGCTCAGGGGCAATCTTTAGATAACCGCCGACATGATGGCTGACCAGTTCTTTGACGTATTCAGGATCTTTTACCGCCAAATCATAACGCAAACCTGAAGCAATCAGGATTTTTTTCACGCCTTTGATATCACGGGCTTTGCGATACAGTTTGGTCAAATTACTGTGATCGGTCAGCAGGTTTTCGCAGACATCAGGATAGACACAAGAGGGCTTACGGCAGTTCTTTTCAATCGTCTCGTCTTTACAGCTCAGACGATACATATTGGCTGTTGGGCCACCAAGATCAGAGATCACGCCAGTATAGTTAGGTGCGGTATCACGAATCGCTTCGACTTCACGCAAGATTGAGTCTTCTGAACGGTTTTGGATAATGCGGCCTTCGTGCTCGGTGATCGAGCAGAAGGTGCAACCGCCAAAACAGCCGCGCATGATATTGACCGAAAACTTGATCATGTCATAAGCAGGGATACGCGCATCGCCATAGCTTGGGTGCGGCAGGCGCGCATATGGCAAGTCAAACACATAATCCATCTCTTCAGTCGAGAGTGGAATCGGTGGTGGGTTCAGCCAGACATCGATAGAAGTATGCGAGTTACCTGCACCGCTACTATGACGCTGCACCAGCGCGCGGGCGTTACCCGGATTGGTCTCTAAATGTAAGATACGGTTGGCATGCGCATAAAGCACAGGGTCAGATTTGACATGCTCATAGTCAGGCAGACGAATCACCGTTTGCTCACGTGGTGGCATTTTGATTTTGTGCTTGCGGGCGGTTTTCGGCTTATCAAACACATTGTCAAAGCCGCGCATCTGTACCACTTGGGTATCAGTATCCACTTGGTCGGCATTAATGACTTTGTCAGTGACTGGCTCAGCGACAAAACCCTGATATTGTGATGACATAGATGACATAGATGACATAGATGACATCGACGACAGCATGGCTTGCCCAACAGGCGAGTCCGATGGTTTGTTCTGCTCAATTGAGCAGCTATCAACGTCTTCGGTCATGACATACGGGTTGATGATCGGATCGACACGGCCAACGGTATCGACATCGTTACTTGCGACCTCGGTCATATCCGCTTGCCAATGACGACGCGTTGGGGTCAATAAATACGCTGTACCGCGTAGCTTACTCATTTGCTCAAAGCTATAGCCTTTTGATAGACCATGTACGACATCGACGATGGCGCGCTCAGCATTACCATACAATAAGACATCCGCACGCGCATCGAGCAAAATACTACGGCGCACTTTGTCTGACCAATAGTCATAATGCGCAATACGGCGTAAGCTGCCCTCGATACCGCCTAAAATAATAGGCACATCAGGATAGGCTTCACGGCAGCGCTGGCTATAGACGATAGCCGCGCGGTCAGGGCGCTTATTAGCGACGTTCCCAGGAGAGTAGGCATCATCACTACGGATTTTACGATCGGCGGTATAGCGGTTGATCATACTATCCATATTGCCAGCGGTCACGCCGTACGCATAGACAGGCTTACCAAGCTCCATAAAGGCATCTTTGCTCTTCCAATCTGGCTGCGCGATGATACCGACGCGAAAGCCTTGTGACTCAAGCAAGCGACCGATAATCGCCATACCAAAGCTTGGGTGATCGACATAGGCATCGCCTGAGACGATGATAACATCGCAAGCATCCCAGCCCAGATCGTCCATCTCTTTGCGGCTCATCGGTAGATAAGGCGCAGGCTCATAGCAGCTCGCCCAGTGTTTGTCATAATCATAAAGTGGCTTGGTGCCTTGTTTAAAGGCAGTGCGGGCGATGGTATCGGCAGACATGGGCGGACCTGTTAATTAGAAAATGGCACTAATAATACAACCCTTATACATCACTGATGATAAAGGCTGATTTAAAAGCGCTCATTTTAACATGAATCGCCTTCACTATGCGACCTATTATATGAGGGGCGATTGCCGATAAGTTATTGATAGCGCGAGATAAACTGCTCATGCAAAGTGTGCTGCTAGCCTAGCAGAATAATGGTAAAAATGATTTCAGCAGAACCGTCACATCGACGCAAGCATGGTTGTTAAAGTGCAATTATCAAAGTATGTGTTTGGTCAGTACTAATCATTTGTTTTCTCATGTTTGTTAGCCGTTCTAATTTTCATCCATAGCTTTTGGCATAGCTTTTGCTCCAACCCCGTTAGGGCTTATTTGTGTGCATTCGTGAGTGAAAATGGTGCACCGATAAAAATTGAACGGATAGATAAGTGTTTGGAGATAAAATGAGAACATCATCTGTTGGGCTGGATGTATTGGAGAAGCTACTCAAGTCATCACTAGGTAAGATATTAGCGCTCAGTACGCTACTGTTTGGCACGATAGCTAGTGCACAAGCTGCGGAAGCAGACACATTGACGGTGGCGCAGCTACTCGAATATCAAAATATCGCTTGGATTATCTGGGGCGGGGTTTTAGTGTTCTTTATGCAGGCAGGTTTTGCGCTACTTGAGAGCGGATCGGTACGCGCAAAGAACGCCGTCAATGTGATGATGAAAAACTATACCGACATGTGTATCGGTGGTCTGGCGTTTTATTTGGTGGGTTTTGGGTTGATGATGGGTACTAATCATTCGGGGTTTGTCGGTACCGATCATTTTATGCCAGTCAATCTATCCAATATGGACTGGGCACTGATGTTCTTTCAGATGATGTTTGCGGCGACAGCGGTGACCATCGCGAGTGGTGCCATGGCAGAGCGTGTCTCGTTTATCGGCTATGCAGTCGCCGCCTGTTTGATCTGTCTATTTATCTATCCTGTGTTTGCCAGTTGGGTCTGGGGTGGGTATTTCGGCGGAACAGGGTGGCTGACCGAGCTTGGTTTTATTGATTTTGCTGGTTCGACCGTCGTGCATTCTATCGGGGGTTGGTTGGCGCTGGCAGGTATTTTGGTCATTGGGCCAAGACTGGGCCGCTTTGCCCCTGATGGTACGCCAAGACTCATCGCAGGTCACAACATGACGCTATTGACGCTTGGCGGGTTTATCTTATGGTTTGGTTGGTTCGGCTTCAATGCTGGATCGACATTATCTATCACTGGAAATATTGGCTTGATTGCCGTCAATACTTTTATCGCTGCGGTCAGTGCGGTGGTGAGCTACATGCTGATTGCTCGGACAATGAATAAAGCCATTTTGCTCAGTGATAGTGTCAATGCCAGTTTGATCGGTCTGGTATCTATCACGGCAGGCTGTGCCACAACAACGCCCATTTTTGCTGTTGTCATCGGTGCCATCGCCTCTGTGGTCTATATCTTATCCACGCAAGCATTATTAAAGTTCAAAATAGACGATGTGGTATCAGCGGTGGCAGTGCATGGATTCGGCGGTGCATGGGGCACACTTGCAGCTGGAATATTTTATACAGGGGACTTATTTAACTTATCACGAATTGGCGTACAAGCGCTAGGCGTGGGCGTGGCGTTAGCTTGGGGACTGGGGTTGGGTCTTGTGATGTATAAGCTGATTGATCTAAGCTTTGGGTTAAAGGCCAGCCGCTTACATGAGCAGCGTGGTCTGGATTATACTGAGCATGCAGAGCTTGGGTATCCTGAGTTTCAAAAGCAAATGTTCGATGCGAAAAGCCTAACAGAGCGGCATTTATAGGAGAGAGCTGATGAATATTGATACTCAATCCGTCGACCAAACCGTGTCCGCGATGGCAGAGGTGCTGTCAGAGTATTTACATCCTGAAGAGGTGCGCCTGCTCAAGCGGCAGTGGCAACAGTACTCGACTGTCTCTGTCAAAATGATGCAGCAATGCATCTTGGATGCGACAAGGCGCTATCCTGAACTACAAGGTCACAAATCTGAAATTCGTAAAGGCTTTTGGGCTACGCTACAAGCAGACAATCAGCCGTCAGTGGAGTCTGACAGTCATAGCGAGGCAGTCACCGTACCTATCTCTGAGCCCGTTCTCGCATTCTATACCGTGATAGAAGCGCTGCGCAGTCAGCTAACGGCAGCAGACAGTCGCCGCTTTTTTCATAGTATGCACCAAACTGTTTCGCAAGAACGCACCTTCAAAGGGCATCACATCAATATCAATCAGTTTTTGGAAGGTAATCGCCCACCTGTACCGGACAATGAGCACCTGTTAAACAATCTGATGCAACTTGCCTACGTGTGCTTGTGCGATATTATTGGTCCTGTAGAGGCAGATGAGATACTGTTTCAAGCAGCACAAACGGCCAAGCAAAGTTATCCAAAAGCCGTCGTCGAAAAATTATTTTAACCTATCAAGTGAGCACGTTACGAGCAAGTACGGATATCGCCTCGTAACGTACCTTATGGTTTCAGGTGAGTCAGTGCGCTGTCTGATAGCTTTTAATTATCTAATAATTGAAGCGGGAAAGTCACCACGTCAAAAGCGAGTGCAAAGGGAAGTAATACCAGTTTTTGCGCGCTATTTGGTCCATGACGGTTTGTGTTTTTTTGCTGCGTTTGAGTATAAAAGCTTACCGTATAAGGCTTGGTTAGAGCGCGATAATTTGACTGAATCAAGCTTAAATTACTCACTTGCGGATATATGGCACCTTTCACGGGGACATTAAAACAAAAACGCTGGGCACCAATACGTTGATCACTGGCTGAGGTACACTCTCGGGCATTATTTTGTAAAAAGAACTGATAATCTGTGCGTCCAAACTCGTCTTTTAATTTGGCGTAAGACAGCCTCATTTCTCCTTGGAAGTGTCCATCATTATTGGGGACATAAAAACTCATGTCATTGTCAACGTGAATGTTTTTTTGCGTGAGATTGCTGAGCAAACTGATCATCTCAGTCCCACCTTGGGTGAGTACGTAGCTGTTTTTTTCACCAACGATAACCATCGTCGCATTTGGTGTTTTTGGTAATGCCTGCGCTGGACGGCCAAAGGCAATAATTTGGTCTTCTGATAATGTTTGCTTAGTAGTGAGGACATGGTTATTACTTTCTAGCAACGAGCTGGTCGCACAGCCTGACATTGCAAGCATTGAAGCCAACATGGTTCCTGTTATCAATGCTTTTGGGCTTATATGCTTTAGTATGTTATACCTGCTAGTGGTCTTGTGAGGGCAGTCTGGTTGATAGGTCATGATCAGGCTTCCTTGTCTACTTCGATGAATAAAAAATGTCCTAACTATTATCAAACTTAAGTTCATATATTACAAGTTTTGAATACAGTTTAAACTCTTATTATTAATAAAAAAGCTGATACCAACTAATACAGATAAATATATTTAGTCTAAGGTAATCTTGGTTCCACTCTTGGTAAAGTTCATCACAAACTGACTTTTAAAGTTGCGTACATTATTTTCGTAAGTCAGCAAGCTACGGGTGAACTGGTGGTAGTCGCTCATATTTTTGGCATTGACCATCAGCATAAAATCAAAATCGCCAGATACTTCATAACAGCTCATCACTTGCGATTGTGCGTCCATCAAACGCTCAAATCGATGCTGCATCGACGTATTGGAGCGCTCCATTTCTATCATCACCACTGCGGTCAGACCGTAGCCCACTTTATTGGGATTAACGATGGCGACTTGCTTGGTAATCACGCCGCTATCTATCAATGCTTGAATGCGACGCTGAGCCGTCGCAATAGAAACGTGCACTCGTTCTGCGACAGTTTTAAGCGGTAATGTCGCATCATCTTGCAATAGGTTCAAAATGGCTTTATCGGTGTCATCTAGATGCTGACTCATGTGCTTATCCTTTTACAGTAACCCTTTTATAGAAATGGGTTTTGGAGTAAAAATATAATAAGAATTATGCATTTATTAAATTATTATCATAATAACTTAGTAAATGATAAATAAATTGATTTATACGGTAGTAATTGAAAAATAAATTCATTATTTTTGATAAATAGATAATTTATATCATAAGACATCAGTAGAATAATACCTATCAGCCAATAGTTACGCAACTTACGCACGCTGAGCTTCACCTTTTATCCTTATCTCAATCTATGGTGCTTCCCATGTCTATGCAAATGCTATCCAATACCGTCACTACGAGCCTCACACGCTGGCTGTTACCTAGTGTTTGGACAACTGGTAACACGCAGCAGCGCACGCTGATGTTGGGAGTGTCATTTGCCATCTTATCTAATATTTTGTTTGGTGTGCTCTATGCGTATAGCAGCTTTCTGACGCCTTTGTCAGGCACACAAGTATTTATCTGGCGTATGCTGTCAATGTGGGCGGTGTTGGTCGGTTACTTATTGATGAGTGGTCGGCTAGGCATACACATCGATAAATTGCGTGCACTGCGCTCGGTCAAACAGTGGGCATGGTTACTACTACCTACGCCGATATTTTTGAGTCAGCTGTGGCTATTTATGTGGGCACCGGTCAATGGACAAGGCGTACAAACCGCGATGGGCTATTTTTTGTTTCCACTCATGATGGTGGTGTTCGGTTGCCTGCTGTTCGGCGAAAAGCTCAGTCGTCTACAGTGGCTTGCGGTCGCATTTGCGGCGGTAGGGGTGTTTAGTGAAATCATTCGTACGCAGAGTGTTTCTTGGGCAACGTTGTGGGTGTGTGGTACTTATCCGATATATTATATCGTGCGTAGACTCCAAGGCATTGACGCCATCACTGGTATGCTGGTCGATCTGACCTTGTTTGCCCCATTTGCGCTTGGTTACTTATACTTTTTTGCACCTAGCAATTTGGCGATGGTAGCAGGGTCTGGATTTTTGATCATGATGTTAGTTGGTCTTGGCGTTTTGAGCATCCTAGCAATGAAAACCAATATTGATGCCAGCCAAATGCTTCCAGTCAATGTCTATGGCATGATGAGTTATATAGAACCTGCTTTGCTATTTATATTGGCGGTGACGGTGCTCGGTAATCCGTTTGAATCAGCAATGATTTATAGTTATGGGTTGATCTGGTTAGGTATTGCTTGTTTGATTGCTCATGGGATAAAGCAGCTTCGCGCTCGTAAAAGTGTGCCATTGGCGGTCAAAGGGCAGGTCGCGTAAGCGGCTAGTATGGTAGTTAATGAGTATTGTCAGTCACGAGTGTTAACAGTTGATAAGTATAGTAGATTCAATTTAAAAATGTTATAGCGCTACTGGTATAAATTTTCCTTGCGTGCTGTATACACAGAGGCTGCGAAAAATTCATCCCAGTAGCGCTTTGGAACTTATGACAGTTTTGTTTTGAACTGACTATATAATCATTAATAAGGTACAAAAAAGGACGGCTCAATATTTACTGAGCCGTCCTTTTTTGACACGTAGATTAAATAACACTTAATCTAAATGTTGTTTAAAGCCGCGCTGCTTATCACGTTCCCAATCGCGATCTTTTAACGTCTTACGTTTGTCGTGTTGTTTTTTACCTAATGCGAGGCCAATTTGGCATTTCACTAGCGAGTTTTTCCAGTAGCAAGACAGCGGTACGCAAGCGTAGCCTTTTTGATTGATTGCTCCAGACAGTTTTTCGATTTCACGACGATTGAGCAGCAGTTTACGGGTACGAATACTGTCTGGACTAACGTGCGTAGAGCTCGATAGTAATGGCTGAATGTGCGCACCAAATAAGAAAGCTTCGTTATTGCGAAATATGACGTACGCTTCAGTGATGGTCATTTTTCCTGCACGAATGGCTTTGACTTCCCAGCCTTGCAATGCCAATCCCGCTTCAAAGGTTTCTTCGATAAAATATTCATGACGCGCTTTTTTATTGGCACAAATCTGATTATCAGGTTTTTTTGATTTTTTTGACATAATTTCTCCATAAGGATTGCCTAAAAACACAGGCACCTTATTTGACCAGTCCTACTAATTCCTCATCTTAACCCATTCAATGGTATTGAATTTTATTTGGATTATAAGTCAGATGAGTCGAACCGCCTATTGTATCAAAGCCTCTGGTGAAAAGGTAAATCGGCTGTTAGGACAAATGTAGCAGATAAGTATTAAGTTTGAGCAAAATTTGCTAGCATATGGCCTAATATTACCGATTATATTAGCCATGCTATGAGCCATTCTATTTCTGCTAATTCCTCAAAGCTACACACCAAAATTCTATATCCTGGTACGTTTGATCCTATTACCAATGGTCATGTGGATTTGGTGACACGCGCAACCAAGCTCTTTGATGAGGTGGTGATTGCGGTTGCCTCGGGGCATCATAAAAAACCTCTATTTAATTTTGAAGAGCGAGTCGCTTTAGTCGAAACCGTATTTGCCGATTTACCGCAAGTCTCGGTGATTGGCTTTGAAGGGTTGCTCGTTGATTTTATGCGCGAAAAACACGCCACCGCCGTGCTGCGCGGGCTGCGCGCGATGTCCGATTTTGAGTACGAGTTTCAACTGGCCAATATGAATCGCGAGCTTGATGAAAACTTTGAAGCCGTATTTTTGACCCCCTCTCAGAACTATTCATTTATCTCATCGACCATGATTCGCGAAATTGCCAAACTCGGTGGCGATGTCAGTAAATTTGTCCCACCTTGTGTGTTGCAAGCTTTTGACAAAAAATTAAATAGTAACTAAAAGATGCTGCATCAAAAATACTCTGCTAGCACTTGCTAAAACAGTCAAGCGCAGCCAGATAAGGCTAATATGAGCAAAAATATAAGGAGCAGTTTATGGCGCTATTAATCACTGATGAGTGCATTAACTGTGATGTGTGTGAGCCTGCTTGCCCCAATGAGGCCATCTCAGAAGGCGATGATATTTATGTCATTGATCCAGATCTATGCACAGAATGTGTCGGGCATTTTGACGAGCCACAATGCGTGGTGATTTGTCCCGTCGACTGTATCCCTCATGACCCCAATCATGTCGAGACAGAAAATGATTTATTAGCCAAATACAAGCGTATTACGGGTCAATAAAATATTGATAAGCGATTGATGACGTTTGGGTTTACAACGCTTTAGGGATGATACGATGACCAAAAAAAACACGACCGCCACAGCCATCCAAGCAACGAATGAGTTTGATCAACGGCACTTATGGCACCCGTATGCCAGCCTACCACCCACTTATTCTAATATCGTAATCGATCGCGCTGAAGGGATTTATATCATCACTGAAGACGGCACGCGCTTAATTGATGGTATGTCGTCATGGTGGGCGAGCGTCCATGGCTACAATCACCCCAAGCTAAACGACGCGCTGTCCCAGCAGTTGAGCAAAATGGCGCATGTGATGTTTGGTGGATTGACCCATCAGCCAGCGATAGACTTGGGCAAAAAGCTACTCGATATTGTACCTACTGGCCTTGACGCTATTTTTTATGCAGACAGTGGCAGTATCGCGGTAGAAGTGGCACTAAAAATGGCGCTGCAATATCAAGTAGCTGCCGAGCGCCCAAACAAGCAGCAGTTTGCGTCAACCCATTCAGGCTATTACGGAGATACTTGGCATGCCATGAGTGTCTGTGATCCTATCAATGGGATGCACAGTCTGTATGGCAAGCAGCTACCGATGCAGCATTTTGTCTCAGCACCGCCACTTGGCTTTGATCGCGCATTGACGGCAGATGATCGTGAGTCATTAGCTCAGTTTTTTGCAGAGTATGGCGCGCAGCTGGCAGGATTTATTATCGAGCCAATTATTCAGGGCGCAGGTGGTATGCGTTTTTATAGCCCTGAATATTTGCGGCTATTACGCGCACTTTGTGATAAGTACAATGTACTCTTGATAGCGGATGAAATTGCTACTGGATTTGGGCGTAGTGGAAAGTTATTTGCCTGTGAGCATGCTGGCATCAGCCCTGATATCATGACCATTGGCAAGGCGCTGACCGGTGGCTACATGACTTTTGCCGCAACGCTCTGTACTCGTCATATTGCCGATACCATTCATAATAGTGACTATCCAGCGCTGATGCATGGCCCGACCTTTATGGGTAATCCGCTCGCCTGTGCGGTCGCCTGTGCATCGATTGATTTGATCCTATCTTATGATATCGAAACGCGTACTGCCAATATGCAGCGTACGATGGAGCAAGCCCTGACGTCAGCTGCACAGCTGGCAGGTGTTGCCGAGGTTCGTTGTTTGGGGGCAGTTGCTGTGATTGAGTTAGATGACGCCGTTGATATGCCCATTTTTCAGTCTTTATTGATTGATCATGGTATCTGGGTCAGACCCTTTGGGAAGCTGGTATACATTATGCCGCCTTACATTATTACTGATTATGAGCTGACCACCTTATGCCAAGCGCTGCTAAAAGTAGTACGTAAATATTTAGAACATCGAGGTTAACCATGAGCGTGCTATTTGTCTCCGGCATCGATACTGACATTGGCAAAACCTATGCCACGGGTCTACTTGCCAAAGCGTTGATGCAGCAAGGCGTCAACGTTATCACCCAAAAGTTGGTACAAACGGGCATCAGTAAACAACCAGATGGCGAGCTGGGCATTGCAGATGATATTTTAAGTCACCGTCAATTGATGCAGATGCCATTACAGCCATGCGATCTGGACTTTACCACCTGTCCTTATCGCTATGAGAAGCCTGCGTCTCCTCATCTGGCTACTAAGCTATTAGGAGAGATACTTGATCCTGATATGATTACTAACGCTACCAAGCGCCTGCAGGCACAGTATGATACGGTGCTACTAGAAGGTGCAGGTGGTTTACTTGTGCCAATTACAGAGAATCTACTCACGTTGGATTATATTGCCAAGCAAGGCTATCCTATCGTCTTGGTCACCTCTGGCCGACTGGGTAGCATCAATCATACGTTGCTTAGTTTGGAGGCGATAAAATCGCGCGGCTTAATGATCCATAGTGTGATTTACAATCATGTCCATGATGATGCTGAACAAACGGATGCTGAGATTGCAAATAGTACCATTGATTTTTTGCAGGCGTATTTGGCGCGCCATTACCCCAAAACGCACTGGCTGGTTTTGGCCAAACAAGCAAATGAACATTCAGATAATGCTGACATAGCCTTGCCAACAGCATTTATCTAAGTGTTTAAAGTGCTTTTAAGGTCATTAAAGTCATTCTAAAAATAAGCCGAAAAGACATTCCCATACAGGCGTTAGTTTTGCTATACTAGCGCGCTTGGTAGACTAGGCGATCGCCGCTGCACACTGGCAACAGATGAGCAGGGGAGGAAAGTCCGGGCTACATAGGGCAGCGTGCCAGCTAACGGCTGGGCAGGGTAACTTGACGACCAGTGCAGCAGAGAGTAGACCGCCTTTGGTATCCTAGATATCATCGGTAAGGGTGAAAGGGTGCGGTAAGAGCGCACCGCGTGGATGGCAACATCTCACGGCATGGTAAACTCCACGCGTAGCAAGACCAAATAGGCATCGGCATGGCGCGGCCCGCGTTCGATGCGGGTAGGTTGCTTGAGCGTATTAGCGATGATACGCCTAGAGGAATGATCGTCCACGACAGAACCCGGCTTATCGGTTTACCAAACCTTTTTTATCGTTTGTTGTAGTAATCGTTGCAATTAATCTGAATGACATTCATTTTTTTGCAAAAAATGCCCATTAGGGGTTGACGGCGGTCAGCAGCTTGGGCATAATGTGCAGCCTAAAACGGCGATGTAGCTCAGCTGGTTAGAGCGCACGACTCATAATCGTGAGGTCGAGAGTTCAAGTCTCTCCATCGCCACCATATATAGCAGTATTAAAAAAGCCAATCTTTCGAGATTGGCTTTTTTTTGCCTGAAATAATCTTTCATTTACAAGGTTTGTATGTGCTATTGCTTAGTCAAATACTCCTTGTTAGATGTCTGGCAGTCTCGCTTACTTGATAAATACTTTCTCTGCTACTAAAATCGCCTTACTTTGCAGTAGAAAACTGCTAGAATACTCTTTGGTATGTGCGTACAAGAGCGCAGCAGAGTTACCGTACTAAGTACTGGGCTTTAGGCGAGGTTATCCATTCTAAGGATTACGATCGACACAACAGCTGACCTATAGCATACGTTTTAACGAAGCATACCTATCTTATCAAGTGTACTTGACCATATTTATCTCTTATCTTTATTCTATCACCTTTAATTTAGTAGGCGCTTCGTGACTGCATTAGCCAATATTCGTAACTTTTCAATCATTGCCCACATTGATCATGGTAAGTCGACCCTTGCCGATCGTTTTATTCAGATGTGCGGTGCCTTGCA
This sequence comes from Psychrobacter sp. C 20.9, assembly GCF_001921765.1. NCBI lineage: Bacteria > Pseudomonadati > Pseudomonadota > Gammaproteobacteria > Moraxellales > Moraxellaceae > Psychrobacter > Psychrobacter sp. C 20.9. The sequence goes on from NZ_MRYC01000021.1 coordinate 19,721, forward strand.
AGATCGCGAGATGCAGGCGCAGGTGCTCGACTCGATGGATATTGAGCGTGAGCGCGGTATCACTATCAAAGCACAATCGGTAACATTATTTTATGACCATCCAAATGGTGAGCGCTATCAGCTTAACTTTATTGATACGCCCGGCCACGTTGATTTCTCGTATGAGGTGTCACGCTCATTGGCCGCTTGCGAAGGCGCGCTATTGGTGGTCGATGCCGCGCAAGGCGTAGAAGCACAGTCGGTTGCCAACTGTTATACAGCAGTGGATCAAGGTTTAGAGGTGATGGCAGTCCTTAATAAGATTGATTTGCCGCAGGTCGAGCCTGAGCGTGTTATTCAAGAGATTGAAGATATTATCGGAATAGAAGCCATTGATGCCCCTCGTGTTTCAGCGAAGTCTGGTCTGGGTGTCGATAAATTGTTGGAAGCGTTGGTTGAATTCATTCCAGCACCGACTGGCGACCGTGAAGCACCCTTACAAGCGCTTATCATTGATTCATGGTTTGACAGTTATCTGGGTGTGGTCTCACTGGTTCGCGTACGTGAAGGGACGGTGAAAAAAGGCGATAAGATTTATATCAAATCAACGGGCGATGCTCATCCAGTAAGCTCTATCGGTGTATTCACGCCCAAACCTGTCGATACGGGTATTTTAGAAGCGGGTGAAGTAGGCTTTATTATCGCTGGTATCAAAGATATTGCAGGCGCGCCAGTTGGCGATACGATTACGCATGCCAGTACGCCTGATGTTGAACGTATCCCAGGTTTTAAACAGATCACGCCACAAGTATATGCAGGCATGTTCCCAGTCGATTCGAGTGATTTTGAAAAATTCCGTGAAGCGCTGCAGAAATTGCAAATCAACGATGCGTCATTATTTTTTGAGCCTGATACTTCAGACGCGTTAGGCTTTGGCTTTCGTTGTGGCTTCTTAGGCATGCTACACATGGAGATTATCCAAGAGCGCTTAGAGCGTGAGTATGACTTGGATTTGATCACCACTGCGCCTTCAGTTATCTATGAGATTGAAAAGAAAGGCGGTGAAGTCATCTATGTTGATAATCCATCAAGACTGCCTGAGCCTAACAATATTGAAGAGTTCCGTGAGCCAATTGCCCGCTGTCAGATTTTAGTACCGCAAGATTACTTGGGTAACGTCATGACGCTATGTATCGAGCGCCGCGGTGTGCAGGTCGATATGCGCTTTATGGGTAAGCAGGTTCAGGTTATCTTTGATATTCCGATGGGTGAGGTGGTCATGGATTTCTTTGACCGTCTAAAATCAGTCTCGCGTGGTTTTGCCTCATTGGACTATAATTTTGATCGTTATCAAGTGGACAAATTGGTTAAAGTCGACGTGCTAATCAACGGTGAAAAGGTGGATGCCTTGGCAATGATTGTACATCAAGACCAAGCACGTTTCCGCGGTAATCAGCTAGTGTCCAAGATGAAAGAGCTGATTCCACGTCAGATGTTTGATGTGGCGATTCAAGCCGCAATTGGTAGTCAGATCATTGGTCGTAGTACGGTAAAAGCCATGCGTAAAGATGTCTTGGCCAAATGCTATGGCGGTGACGTATCGCGTAAGAAAAAGCTGTTGTCTAAGCAAAAAGCAGGTAAAAAACGTATGAAACAAGTGGGTAGTGTGGAGATTCCACAAGAAGCCTTCTTGGCTGTCTTGCAAGTTGATAGTTAATAGACAGTGCTATCTCAGATAGTTTTTGTACATAGCAGCAGTTGAATATCGTTAATTTTATCGTCAAAGCAACTAGACAAACAGCACGTTAATAGGCAATTTGGTATGGATTTTGATTTCAATTTAATTTTAGTGCCGTTGACCATAGGCTTAGGAATTGTCTGGCTGCTAGATAAGCTGGCACTCAAGCAGCGCAAAACTCGCGGTCGAGGTCAAGAAAGTCTGTTAGTGCGATGGGCCTATGATTTTTTTCCTGTGTTGGCCGTCGTATTGATCGTACGCTCGTTTTTGATTGAGCCTTTCAATATTCCATCTTCTTCCATGGTGCCAACGCTATATACGGGTGATTTTATTGCGGTCAACAAGTATGCGTATGGCGTTCGTCTACCGCTAACGTATAATAAAGTTTTGGATACTGGCGAGCCTGAGCATGGCGATGTAGTGGTATTCCGTTATCCTGAAAACCCAAGCATCTACTATATCAAGCGCTTGATTGGCTTGCCAGGCGATACCGTCAGCTACAATCAAGGTACAATCTCTATTAATGATGTACCAGTGGAGACGACGCCTGTAGATTTTTCGGCAAGTGCAGAATTGACGTCACAACTTTATTTGCCAGGACAAGTTGGTCCAGGTCAGGTGCTCACAGAAGAGAGTGCTGCTGCGATGGGTCAGGAAGAAGAGGACGCCGCACAGTATTTCCAAGAGACACAGGGTAAAAACACACACCTTGTTCGCTACTTAAATGGTATGAACAGCTCACAGTATGCTCCCTTCCTACAACAACAATCACCAGAAGTTGTGAGTTCAGAAGGTACAGAGTGGCGTATTAAAGTGCCAGAGGGTAAGTATTTTGTCATGGGTGACAACCGTGATCGCAGTGCAGATGGTCGCTTTTGGGGTTTTGTCCCTGATGAAAACTTAGCGGGTAAAGCGGTCTATATATGGATGCACAAGCCACCTGGACTAAATCTACCAACCTTTGAACGCAATGGTGCTATTGATTAGTATTGTGAGTACTCTATTGGTTGATTTATCGATAATAGTTTTATGCTAATATCGTTACTATTCAATAAATAGCGTTTTACTATCTAAGTCATAGGTATAGAACGCTATTAAAAATAGTCATCTATCAATCGAGGATTTCCATCATGCAGCAGTTATCTGGTCTTGCCACGCAGCGCGGTGCTAGTGTGACAAACATCGTTCTCATTATTATGGTGTTGGGGATCGCGGTTAAACTCCTGGTGGCCATTGTGCCTGCTCAAATTGGTGACTATCAGCTCACGAAACTTTTGAGTGCAGAGCTTAAAGTAGCCAATGACAATAACGAGACAGCCAAGCAATTCGTTGAGCGTGTTAATAAGCAGCTATCCATCAATGCTGACTATGACACCAATGCAGAAGATGTATTCACTTTTACCAATAAAAAAACGGGCCAATTGGCCATTCATAAAGAATATGCAGTAACCAGTACGTTCTTTAGCAATGTCGATATTGTGAATCGTTTCGAAGGAAATATCGATATGGCTACAGCAGAATAAATAATCATAATATGGGACAGCGCTTCAGTGTCCTCAACAAAATCCAATATAGACTCTTATTAAACTAAATCTGTAAAACAGAAGGGATAACCACAAGCCACGCATGAAACCAACTTCGCAACATTCCCAAGCGGTTCTTACTCCTAAAAAAAATAGCACGTCTGTCGACACGCTTGTTGTTAGCTCAGAATTTACTCAGCGCTTAGCAGTCTTAACGCGCAAGTTAGGCTATGACTTTAATGATTTGAGCCTGCCAAAGCTTGCCTTGACGCACCGCTCATTTGACAGCAAAAAAAATTATGAGCGCCTAGAGTTTTTGGGTGATGCGCTTTTGGGCATGATTGTGGGTGAGGCTTTATACCATCGTTATCCTAATCAAAACGAAGGGCGTCTAACCCGTATGCGTGCAACTTTGGTCCGCCAAGAATCATTGGTTATTATCGCGCAAAATCTAGAGCTGTCTAACCATCTGATATTAGGCGTGGGTGAGCGTAAGGGTGGCGGCCGTAATCGTGCTTCTATATTGGCGGATGCGGTAGAGTCTTTGATTGGAGCCATCTATTTAGACAGTCAAGATATGGATATCACTCGTCATTGCGTACTCTCTTGGTATGGAGACTTGATTGACAACGTTAATGACCAAAAAGCACTAAAAGATGCAAAGAGCCGTTTGCAAGAGTGGTTACAGTCTAAGCAATTTGATTTGCCAAGCTACGAGCTTATGGAAACACGTGGCAACGCTCCTCATCAAATCTTCGTGGTACGCTGTCACGTGAATATTCAAAACTGCCCTGATATTACTGAATCTGGTGAAAGTCGCCGCATCGCTGAGCAAAAAGCAGCAGAACTTATGATTAATCAGCTGCACAAGCTTCCAGGATCCGCTAAAAAACGCTCTTAGCGAATATTCGCAGGTGATTACAGGCATATTTCTGAGTCAACAATGCCGCTTTTGCGTGATGAGACCTGAAGCGGCATAGACCTAATTTACCTTGTATACTACTTATTTCAAATATTACCAGCTGATATCCAATAGTAACTACACCGACAAACTATTAAGTCATATTTGGCTGGATATAAACCCTATAGGATCAACTTATGAGCAATCACCCTGATGTGCCATCGAATAATGAAGATAGTACTCAAAATATGATTGAAAATACAGATGTCGATACGAATGCAGATAGCGTAGAAGATATCATAGTCGACAACGATATGGCGATTGAAGAATTTTTTGCGCCAAATACGAATGCTCGTATGGCTGACGACTTCAGAGCTGGTTATGTTGCCATTGTTGGACGTCCAAATGTGGGTAAATCAACGTTGATGAACCACTTATTGGGTCAAAAGCTGTCTATTACCTCACGTAAGCCGCAAACAACTCGTCATCGTATTCATGGCATTTTGTCCAATCACGAGATGCAGGCAGTTTTTGTCGATACGCCAGGTATCCATCGCAATGAAGTACGGGCTATTAATGAGCGTATGAATAAAGCGGCAGTATCCGCTTTGGTTGATGTTGACTTGGTTTTATTTGTTGTTGACTCAGATCAGTGGCGTGATGATGATTTACTGACGTTGCAAAAGCTTGGTGATACCAATTTAACTGTTGTATTGGTCATTAATAAATCAGATACTTTAAAAGATAAAGGCAGCGTATTGCCGCTTATTGAAACCTTTAATGAAAGTTTTGACTTTGCTGATATCGTTCCAGTATCTGCACTCAAGAACCAAAACTTAGATCGTTTGCAAGAAGTGATTGCCTCACATTTACCAGTTGCTGCACCTATTTATGATACAGAGCAAATCACTGACCGTTCAGAGCGATTCTTAGCGAGCGAAATCATTCGTGAAAAAATCATGCGTAGCGCTGGTGATGAAGTGCCATACGACTTGACTGTACAGATTGATGCGTTTAAAGATGAGCCTGCGCATACAGATCCAAAGACAGGGCGTCCACGTAAAGCATGTACTTTTATTGATGCAACTATCTATGTTGAGCGCAGTGGTCAAAAAGCCATTGTCATTGGTGATAAAGGCCAGCGCATCAAGCAAGTCGGTATGGATGCTCGTAAAGACATGGAGCAACTGTTTGACAAAAAGATTATGCTAACGCTATGGGTCAAAGTCAAACGTGGCTGGTCTGATGACGAACGTGCATTAACCAGTTTGGGATATTGATAGCAATCACGCATAGTGCGGTAATATTGCTATCCATATGTTAAATGCTGAGGTGATAAACGATGCGTAACGAAGCGTTAATTGGCTATTTATTACATCAGCGTCCTTATCAAGAAAAGCGTGCGGTGTATTATCTTTTTTCTCAGCAGCATGGTGTCATACATGGTGTTGGGAAAAAAGGCGCGCCGTTATTTATGCCTTTACAGCTATTTGCCACTGGCAAACGCGACCTAAAGACATTCACTCAAATCCAGATTACTTCGCAAACCACTCCTCAAACAAATAACGAGCAAAAAGAGGGTGCCCCTGTCGTACTTTCTACTGTGCCTTACAGTAATATCAATGGACAGCACCAATATGCAGCGTTGTATCTTAATGAGATACTGTGGCGCCTGTTACCGACCGAAGATCCAATGCCGGTATTGTGGCAACATTATCAGGACAGTCTACAGCAGCTAAAGCAACCTTTAGATAATAATGAGCTTCGTTTATGTTTGCGCCAATTTGAGCAGCACCTATTCAATGAGTTAGGTTTCACCTTAACGCTAACGCATGATAACATCGAACATACTATCGAACCTAATTGTGTATATCGCTTTTTACCTGATGTGGGGTTACTGCCAATCATGCAGAATGCTATAGAGTCCGAGCATTTAGAGAGTAGTACCGGACAGACTATATTTAAGGGTATCGATATTATCGAGATGGCCTACCTAGGTATCACTAAAGCAACGCTGAATAATTGGTCAAAGCTACATCGGCATCTGATAGATCATCTACTTGATTATCAACCATTACAAAGTCGGCTGCTATGGCAACAGCAACAACGTTATCAATAAAGAGATTATCATTTTTAAATCTATTGAGTTTAGGCCATGGCTTAACTTGTGGGAATATCGATACTGTTGCCTAGGTCGATGGTATTGATGAGTTAAATATAGAACACGCTCTGATTTAGGATTATAGCAAGCTGTTGTTATGGTAAAAAATGCGATGTATTAAAATGCTTAAAGGTAATGTACTTGCTACTTTGTCCGCATTCAATTACCCATCACAATCGGTAGGGTGGTCTTGATTAAGCTTCTGACTGACTCGACCGTTTTGATTGAAAGAAATTTGGTACATTGCATCATTATAGGTAGATGTGGGGCAGTACTTGATATGGCCAAAATGCCCCCGAGGTTTGCCACTATCACCCCAAAATTTGATGTAATGGCGACCCGCTCCGACTCTGAGTTTCAGTGTACTATATTTTAAATTAAAATATTGATTGAGTACTAGAGTATCAGCATTTGTATCGAAGTTTTTGTTACCGTTTTTGTCTACGAATAATATAAGCATGTTGTCACTATTGCGGTCGCATTGTATACCGTCATTCGATAAACAAACCAATACATCTTGTCTAGTGATATAGCTTTCAGCTTTTGCCAAAGCGAGGGCGTTCTCTAATTGGGTTTTGACGCGTTTGGCTTCCATACGCGTTAATTGCGTCAATATGCTTGGCGTTGCAATCGCTACTATGATAGCAAACACCGTTACAGTAACAATCAGCTCAACAAGAGTGAAGCCATTCCTACCTTTAGCGCTTAAAGCTTGCAAATGCATTGCAGAGCGTTTATTACATATAGTTAACTGGTGTAGTGGAGCGTACAACTGATTTATTCGAAATATTAGCCTATCATGACTAAGCATTCCCTTCATAAAAGTAGATACAGGTAAAACCACTATCAGTAATCTGCAATAATTTGATGATGTTTTATAAAGCGATTTCATAGATTGCTACATCCTATGGCTTCAGACTTTCCAAATAGAATAATCGCGCTTATTTGCAATATCTAGCTAATCCATTATGTAGAAAAAATACTTGATAAAGACTAGTATTTTGGTTTGTTGGCAGTATACAAAATTATTACTTTTCTATAAGTTACTTCGGATATCAAATAATGTCGACTATTGTAATATAAACAGAATATATGTCTATTGTCAAAAAATGTTTCAATTAGTGAATAATGTGCATTAGGAATAGAGAAAAATTATTAATTGTAATAAAATATGTTCAAACGATAGGTGCTAGTTAATTTAGTATCTATCGTGAACTGACATACAAAAGATAAAAAGCGTAAGGTGTGTTAGTTCTAAGTAACTTAGAATGGCTATTGTGTTTTAGTTACAACATTATCGTGTAATAATGTGTAGCTCGTTAACGAAAAAAGTTGTAAACTGAATGGATAATCGCTAAGCTACTTCTTAATTGGTTTTGCTTTGTAACCTAAAATGCGTAAAAGATGTCTAATTTAGAGCGTCTTGAGAATCGGTTTTGCTTAATGCATCACTAAAATTATCCTTTGGAGGAAGTCCATGAAACTGAATAAAATTGCTTTAGCACTGTTTGCTGTAACAGCTGCACCTCTAGCAGCTAATGCTGGTGTTACTATTAGCCCACTATTATTAGGTTATCACTACAGCGAAGGCGCTGATGATGATCAAGCTGAATTACTAGCTGACTATAGTGGTAATGGTGATAGCTACTATAAAGAAGATGGTTTATATACTGGTGCCGCTTTAGGTATCGAACTTACTCCTTCTACTCAGTTCCAAGTAGAGTATGGTGTATCAGATACTGATGCTATCCGCCAAGACGGTTCTGATAATTTCGACGCAGAACAAGAAATGATCTCTGGTAACTTCTTAATTGGTACCGAAGAGTTCACTGGTTATACTGATAGCGCTCTTAAGCCATATGTATTAGTTGGTGCTGGCCAATCTAAACTTGAGATTAAAGACTCTTCAGGTGACAAAGTTAGTGGCACTAAAGACACTATCGGTAACCTAGGTCTAGGTGCTATGTATCGTATCAACGATGCACTAAGCCTACGTGGTGAAGCTCGTGCGATTCATAACTTTGACAACAACTGGTGGGAAGGCATGGCATTGGCCGGTCTAGAAGTTGTACTTGGTGGCCATCTAGCACCTACAGTAGCAGTACCACCAATGGAAGAGCCAATGGTTGACAACACTCCAGTAGTTGTTGTTGAAGCTGACCTTGATTCTGACGGCGATGGCGTACCTGATAGCATGGATGCATGCCCAGGCACTCCAATGAATGTAGTGGTTGATGAGCGCGGTTGCCCAGTACCAGTAGATATTACTGATGAGCTAAAAATGGAACTACGTGTATTCTTTGATAACGATAAATCAGCTATCAAAAACCAATACAAGCCAGAAATCGCTAAAGTAGCAGAAAAAATGCGTGAGTATCCAAACTCTACAGCTCGTGTAGAAGGTCATGCATCTAAAACTGGTCCTTCAGCACGTTACAACCAACGTCTATCTGAAGCTCGTGCCGTTGCTGTTAAATCTATGCTAACTAACGAATTCGGTATTGCTCCAAACCGTCTATCAACTGTTGGTTATGGTTATGACCAACCAATCGCATCAAACGATACTGAAGAAGGTCGTGCTATGAACCGTCGTGTTTATGCCATCATCACTGGTGATAAAACTATGACTGTTGAACAAACTAAAGATATGGTTGTTCAGTAAGTATTAGATAATTAATCGTATAGTTAGATATATGGTTACAAAAAAAGCCACCCAATTGGGTGGCTTTTTTTATTTATGTATTGAGAAAAGTAAGTTATTTCATAAATTTATGAATCAATAATGTTATACTAGCCACCCAAACATTCTGTAAATTGACAGAATGTACATTAGCATAGCTATCTGTACGATGAATTTATCGGCATAGATATTTGATTATATTGAGATTTTCTGAGCGATAGCATTTATTGTGTATCATCTAAAATTCAATATTTATCTGATTGATGATAAAAGTTTATCCAGCGGCGCTTATTGCTACTGCATTTTTTTAAGACGACACGAGCATTTTATATGGCGAACGATATCAAACACCTGCGTAACATTGCAATTATTGCCCACGTTGACCACGGTAAAACAACTTTGGTTGATAAATTATTACATCAATCTGGTACTTTTGGCGATCGTGCAAATATTGCTGAACGTGCAATGGATTCAGGTGATATTGAGCAAGAACGTGGTATTACTATTTTGGCTAAAAATACAGCCATTCGTTGGACAGATCAGACTTCAGGAACTGAATACCGTATTAACATCGTTGATACCCCAGGTCACGCCGATTTCGGTGGTGAAGTTGAGCGTGTGATGTCAATGGTTGATTGCGTACTTTTGGTTGTTGATGCTGTCGATGGCCCGATGCCTCAGACTCGTTTTGTAACGCAAAAAGCATTTGAACAAGGTCTAAAGCCGATTGTTGTTATCAATAAAATTGACCGTCCTGGCTCACGCCCTGATTGGGTAATGGATCAAATTTTTGATTTGTTCGATAATCTAGGTGCAACTGATGAGCAGCTTGATTTTCCAGTGGTTTATGCATCAGCGTTAAATGGTATTGCAGGTTTGGAAGCAGATGATTTAGCTGATGACATGACGCCACTATTTAAAACTATTGTTGATGTTGTACAGGCGCCGCAAGTTGATGCAGACGCACCATTCCGTATGCAGATCTCAAGCCTTGATTACAATAGCTTCGTCGGTGTGATTGGTATTGGTCGTATCCAGCGTGGTAAGGTTAAAACCAATACACCAGTTACTGTCATTGATAAGCATGGTAAGACACGTAACGGCCGTATCTTAAAAATTATGGGCTACCATGGCCTTGATCGTATTGATGTTGAAGATGCACAGGCTGGTGATATTGTTTGTATCACAGGTATCGATGCGCTTAATATCTCAGATACGATTTGTGATCCTAATAATGTTGAAGCATTACCAGCATTAACAGTTGATCAGCCTACCGTATCAATGAATTTCCAAGTAAATAACTCACCATTTGCTGGTCGTGATGGTAAGTTTGTCACTTCACGTAATATTCGTGAGCGTCTTGAGCGTGAATTGATTCATAACGTTGCACTACGTGTAGAAGACACTGAATCTCCAGATAAGTTCAAAGTATCAGGTCGTGGTGAGCTTCATCTATCTGTACTTATCGAGAACATGCGCCGTGAAGGCTTTGAGATGGGTGTTTCAGGCCCAGAGGTTATCGTAAAAGAAGTTGATGGTGAGCTACAAGAGCCGTATGAAAACGTTGTCTTCGATATCGAAGAAGAGCATCAGGGTTCTATTATGGAGCAGGTTGGTCTACGCAAAGGCGAGATGACCAATATGGAGCTTGATGGTAAAGGTCGTATGCGTATTGAAGCGACAGTACCAGCTCGTGGTTTGATCGGTTTCCGTTCTGAGTTTTTAACATTGACTTCAGGTAGTGGTATCATGACGTCAAGCTTCTCGCATTACGGTCCACAAAAAATCGGTGATGTGGGTGGTCGTTCAAACGGCGTATTGGTTTCTATGGCAAATGGTACTTGCCTAGGCTTTGCACTGTTTAACCTACAAAAACGTGGTAAATTATTTGCTGAGCCACAGCTTGAAGTTTATGAAGGTATGATTATTGGTCTTAACTCTCGTAACGATGATATGACGGTTAACCCAACAACCGGTAAGCAGCTGACTAACGTACGTGCTAGTGGTACTGATGAAGCGTTGACGTTGACGCCAGCAGTTAAGTTCACGCTTGAGCAAGCGCTTGAGTTTATTCAAGATGATGAGCTAGTTGAAGTAACACCAAAAGCAGTACGTATCCGTAAACGCTATCTGACTGAAAGTGAGCGTAAGCGTCACGGCCGTAGTAAGAAAAATGCATAATATCGACAGTATAAACTACTCGATCTTTTAGAGCGTTGATTTTCAACACCAAAATTTAATGTCTTTTAGACATCGGAGTAGTTAAACAATTAGCAGTATAGGGTGAGCTATAGCGGTTCACTTTATACTGCTTTTTTTTGTTGTAATTTTGAAGAAATAAATACAAAATGAACATTAGTTTTGATGTGTTCAATGATTAACGTTAGAGTGAAGTATGATACTGATTATATAAAATATCTATACGCTTATAGATAATTCTTGAGGAGAATACAATGAGTATGGTTTCAGAATTTAAAGAATTTGCTCTAAAAGGCAATGTGATGGACTTAGCAGTTGGTGTTATCATTGGTGGGGCTTTTGCTACCATCACTAAATCATTGGTAGATGATATCATTATGCCAATTGTCGCTTTCATTGTAGGGGGCGAGATTAACTTTAAAAATATGCTTTTGGTATTGGGTGATGTGCCTAATGGGGTTGCTATGACCTACGATGCACTCAAAGAAGCTGGCGTTCCTGTATTAGCATATGGTAGCTTCATCACTGTACTCATTAATTTTCTAATTTTAGCTTTTATTATTTTTATGATGGTGAGAGTAGTAAATAAAATGCGTCGTACGGAAGCTGTAGAGGAAGCTGTAGTAGAGCCATCAGAAGAAATACAGTTACTGCGTGAAATCAGTGCTAAATTAAGTAATACTCATATTGTAAAATAATAACGTACGGTTTAGTGGTAACAAAAAAGGCTAACTTTACGTTAGCCTTTTCTATTGTCTATTCACAAAGTTATATTTTGTGATTTATGCTAAAAACGATCAAACACAGTAGTTTATGGCGTGACAACCACGTAATCGTTAGTATTAATCAAAATCTCTGATGGTTGGTCAACGACAATACGCACAGTATTATTGTCAATAACTTGTGATTTATAATAGTTGTCTTCAGCAACTGTACAGCCTAAACATCTTCCCATAGCATCCCAAGGCTCAACAAATAATTTTTGCTGCGCTTGATCGGCATTTCCACCGATAAGAGAGAAGGGTAGGCTCACGATATAGGCGGCGGTACCAGCCACAGCATTGACCAGTTGTAATGGTTTACCAACAATCGTATCTACTACCATCGTCTCATACGAAGGGCCAAAGTCAGTTTCGTCTATTTCTATGGCTGCAAAAGTAGGTTGCATACTAGCAGCCATTAACGCTAAGGAAGTAAAGACAGGAAACAACTTTTGCTTAATTGCGCGTTTGTTTGTGGCTTTAACCGTCATAACGATATCCTAAAATTTACAATTAGTATGATTAATGGCTGCTGCTGTCTCCACATAGGAATATCGCGGCAACGACAGGTAAGGTAAGGTAAGTATTACGGAAGAATAAATAGTGCGCACTATTTTTGTAAGCGCTAGCACTATTAAAGCAAGATGTACGCCAATAAGCAACAAGAATACATGGGATATTCTTATGTGAGTAAAAAAATATATCAAACTAGATTGTATTTATTTTGAAAATAGTAGCAGATTTGTCTTTAGTTAAGGTAAAAAATCATATGACCACTAATTAAGCTTAAGCTAGCGGCTGACAATTTGGACAATAAACGCTGGCTCTACCATTGAGCTTAACATTTTCTAGAATGGTATCGCATTTTAGGCAATGCTCTCCTTGTCTACCATAAACATTTAAAGTCTGCTGAAAATAACCGGTTTGACCACTCGCGACTGTGAAATCTCGTAGCGTTGAGCCACCAAGTTTGATAGCCTTTTTTAATATATCTTTAATATTGTCAACTAAAATTATCAGCTGCTCAAGTGATAGTTGATTGGCTGGGGTAGCAGGGTGAATACCTGATAGGTAGAGGCTTTCTGTCGCATAGATATTACCGACACCTACCACGACTTTTTGTTCCATAATGACAGATTTGATAGCTCGTGCGATGGACTGTGCTCGTTTGGTCGATGGTTTTTTGTTAGAGCCTGTATTGTTATGATCTTTATCGGATAAGTTATTACGTTGAATAACGTTATAAAGATATTCTGCGGTAAAATCTTCTGAGAGTGGCTCAGGGCCCAAGTGGTCCAGTAATTTGCTACCGTAATCTTCATACCATAATACTGAGCCAAATCGTCTTGGATCGTAATAATGTAGCTGAGACTTTGCGTTTTCAGAATCCCTAAATACTACTATTAGATGATCATGTTTACGTTTGTCAGTGCCATAATTGTGCTGCTGTAAACTACCTGACATGCCTAAATGAATCAAAAGCTTAAGTGGTGCTACCATGGCATCATTATCATTAAGCACTGTGGGCAAAAATTTAAGAACAAGATATTTTGCTCGGCGTTCAACGCTATCTAACGTGTAGTCAGCCAGACTACTTAAGTCATCTGGCATCGTCCAACGTAGCTTGGGTTCAAAGACCTTTATGTCAATCACCTGTTGTCCTAATAATGGTGCAAGGCTAGTTTTGGTGGTTTCTACTTCTGGTAATTCGGGCATGATGATTTATGACAACTCTATTTTTGAGTGAATAATTGGTAGCTTAGCATTTCAACTAAGCCACAGCGCGACGAGCATGTAAGACACCGTGCTGTTGCTCTAGTTTCGCCAGTAACTTAGATAGATGCGCTAGCCCTGAAACTTCGATATGAAATTTCAAAAAGGCGATATTGTCATCGTTACTAAGCGTTTCAACTTTGCGGATATTGATGTTCTCTTTATCAATAATCTGTGTCAAATCACGCAACAGCCCGCGTCTGTCATACGCCTCTACGTGGATATCAACTGGCTGATAGCGACCAGATTGTACTTGCCAAGCTGCCTCTATTTTGCGCTCAGGATCACGCTCGACCAAACGCAGATACTCAGGGCAACCGCGGTTATGAACGCTGACACCTCGCGATAAGGTAATGTATCCGGCAATTGGCTCACCATGTATAGGATGGCAGCAGCCTGCTAAATTGATTTCAATATTATCCAGACCGTCGATACGGATTTTGTAGGCATCGAGCTTGCTCGCATCTCTAGTATCGACGTGCGGTGCAAAGTTCTCTGGTGGTATCTCAGGTTCTAGATGCAGCTGCCTAGAAATATGGCTGGTTAGCTGGTTGAGACCGATATCACCTGTGACGAGCCCCACGATAATATCATCGGTCGTATTGACGTGGAAATGCTGGATATAGTCATTTAAGTCAATGCTATTGGGATGCACGGATAGGCGCTCAAGCTCTTTGCTAAGCATCTGACGACCTATTTCAATATTCTTATCACGGTCTTGTTTGTTGAACCATTGACGCAGTTTTGAGCGTGCGCGATTGGTATGAATATAGCCCAGTGAGGCGACTAGCCAATCACGATTGGGCTCACGCGATGCCTTAGTGATGATCTCAACTTGTTCCCCTGTTTTTAGCTGATAAGTCAATGGCACATAGCGCTGATTAACTCGGGCTGCCTGTGCACGGTTACCAACTTGGGTATGCACATAATAGGCAAAATCGAGAACGGTTGCACCTTTTGGTAGCTCGGTGATGTCGCCGTCACGGCTGAAAATATAGATACGCTCGAGCTCATCAAAATCAACGAGTTGTTCTTCTTCGTCAAACTCCATGTCATCTAGCTCTTCGCCTGTCATGACAGCTGAGCGCGGCTGGTTACGGGTCTCGTTGTTAATAGACAGTAGCTGACGTAGCGAGCTGATTCTTTGATTTAAGTAATTGTCTTTTTTATTCTTCAGGCCTTCTTTGTAATTGACATGTGCGCACATGCCAAGCTCCGCCTCAAAATGCATCTCCTGAGTACGAATCTGCACTTCAAGCGATTTGTTTTCGGCAATGACGGCGGTATGTAGTGAGCGGTAGCCGTTTGACTTTGGGTTGGTAATATAATCGTCAAATTGCTCAGGAATATAACGCCACAAACCATGTACCAAGCCTAAGACGTGATAACAGTCTGAAGGATTATTGACCAATACTCGTAATGCACGAATATCATAAAGCTGGTCAAAGGATAAACCTTTGAGCTTCATTTTGCGGTAAATAGAATAGATATGCTTGACGCGTCCGGATACTTCGCCCTCAATGCCAGCATTCGCTAATGCCTCATTGAGCTTGTCTTCTACACGCTGAATATAAGACTCGCGTTCGCTTCGCTTTTCGGACAGTAGCTTGGCAATCTCTTTGTACCTATCGGGCGCAAGGTAGCGAAACGCCAGATCCTCAAGCTCCCATTTAAGCTGCGCGATACCTAGGCGATGCGCTAATGGGGCGTAAATAGTCATGACCTCACGCGCGACACGAGTTTGACGCTCTGGCCTAGAAAACGTCAACTCACGCATAGCAAAGGTACGCTCTGCCAACTTAATGAGTACCACACGCACGTCGTTGGTGACAGAAATGAGCATGCTATAAATATTTGATAGCTGGTCACGCTGATTATTGACGAAATGATCTTCTAAGCGTTTATTGCTCTCAATAATCTCTGAGAGTTTCCCCATTGCTAAAGTGTCTTTAACAAGGGCTAGGATATCCGCACCAAAATTTTTCTCAACTTCAGCAAGACTAATGATGGATTTGCGTGCACTGCGATATAGCATGGCAGCAACAAGCGCATCTTCATCTTGATAGAGATAGGTCAATATGTCTGTCATGCCAATACCAGTGACGTAAGCACCTGAGCGCTCAGATTCGCTAGTATTCATGTGACTACGGATAAACTCACAAGCAGCACTCAGATGAGGTACAGACTCTTGTCCGATACGCTTCGCCACATTGTCGAGCCACGTAGGTACATCGATATTGGCTTGATCTAAATCAATGGATTCGAGCTCTTCATCTGAGAGCGTATAGGTGTTGTCCAGATACTCGTTTTCAAGCGCGGGGTCGAGGCCATCATAAGTATGTGCCGCTGATCGATCAAACGTAGTATGTAGCTTGTGAGTTGACAGCTGGTATTTGATATCGAGAGGAATCTGGGCGTAGCTGTTGGCAGATTGGTGAGAGCGTTGGCTCGCTACCAATTGCGCCGCCAGTGTGGCACTATCGGCCTGCGTGGTTTGTCCATCCACCAGCGGTAATCCTTCACGAATTTTTACCATAGCCGACTCCTCTTAGCTATTTTGAATTGATTATAACCTCATCTACTATGCACACACTCTGAATGAACGATTCATAAAGTGCCAGCTATAAACCAATACAACTGCTAAAAATCTGATTTTTAGCAGCTATAAAATGCGCGTAAAATACATAAAGCTATGAGTGCAAGTACTTCTTATACCCTTAGTTAAAACATAAGAAGATTGTTTACTATTATCTCACTTTGAAGTGACAAATCAAGCAAGGCTCTGTAATGACTGTGGTTAATTGCGTGAAATAACCGCGACTTATTGGCAAAAACTCATCCACATTTTGGGTTGGGCTATGCTGCTATGAAACGGCTATTTTGGATGCTTTCATGAATCACATTATAAAGGTCAAAATTAAACCGCGACTTTTTCAAAGCGAGCGATAGATTCAACATGACCCGTATGACAAAACATATCCATGACGCCAGCATGAGTCAGACGATAGCCTTGCTCTAACAACGCTTTTGTATCACGAGCGAGGGTTGCTGGGTTACAAGAGACATAAACAATGCGCTCAGCATTGAATTTTGGCAAATACTGCATGATCTCCCAAGCGCCAGAGCGTGGTGGATCGATTAATAACGCGTCAAAACCTTGATTGGCCCATGGCTTGTCCGTGCAGTCTTTTGTCAAATCTTGGCTATAAAATTCAGTATTGCTGATACCGTTACGACGAGCATTGTCAGCCGCACGCTTGGTCATGGCCTCACTACCTTCGACACCCACCACAGAACCTGTTTCACCAACAAGACGTGCTAGCGGCAGGCTAAAATTACCCAAACCGCTGAATAGATCCAGTACACGTTCGCCTGCTTTTAAGTTTAATAAGTCACAAGCCAGCTTGGTCATTTGGCGGTTGACAGACAGATTGACTTGGGTAAAGTCAGTAGGAATAAACTCAAACGTCAAATCATACTCTGGTAGTTGATAATACAAACGACCAAATTGTTCGCTCAAATCATCAGCATCTGTCAAAGCGATACGCTGGATGCTATCAGCACCTTTTGACTGTAGATATAGCTGCCAATTGCGCGCCGCAAAAAAATCTTTTAATTTGTCTATATCAGTATCTGATAATGGTTCTAAGTGACGCACGATGAGTGCAACAGGTTGATTGCCGTCAGGCAATTCTGGCAATTGCTCACCCATCGCAAGCTCAAGCTGAGCAATCTTGTCACGGCTCTCTAGCGTGCTGATGAGCGTCTTTAAGTTCTCAATCTCAAAACCGATGCGTGGGTCTAAGATATGGCACTCATTGAGCTCTGCCAAAAAGTTACTTGAGCGCTCACGAAAGCCGACCAGCGCGGTTTCTTTTTTGACGACATAGCGCACGCCTAGACGAGCCTTGGTGCGATAGCCAAGACGATCACCTACGACAGGTGCTAGCCAGTTATCAGGTTCTACATTGGCTTGATGCATCAGCATCTCAGCAAGTACGGACTGCTTAAAGTTTATCTGTGCCTTTGGCTCCCAGTGCTGCAAGTTGCAGCCGCCGCAGACGCCAAAATGTGGACAAGGCGGCACAGCACGTTCAGGATTTGGATTGGCAGTGATGCTGATTGCATCGCCTTCCTCAAAACTGGCACGGCTATTGGTTATTTTGACCAAGGCGCTTTCACCTGGCAACGCAAAACTGACAAAGACTGTTTTGCCATGCTTGTCTTCCGCATGGCCATCATCAACCCCAAAACCATTGCCATAGATGGCAACACCGCGACCGTCATGCGACAGTCTATCAATGGTAAAAGGAATCGGCTCTGCATCTTTTAGACGACGGCGCGTTTTTGATGAGGGCTTAGATTTTTTCTTGCTGGGCGGAATAGCAATCTTTTGGGTATCATTGGTTTGAGTAACATTGGCTTGAGTAACATTGTTCTGCGATGTTGCATCAGTTGCTGTCGACGTTTTGGAAGTTGCATCAGTTGCTGTCGACGTTTTGGAATCGGTGGGTTGCATAAACCTGCCTTAATAATAAATAACTATAAGAGGAGAATAACAAACTGCTAATAATACGGTTTCTATAATTTGGGTGCCGATGACCAGTCAGCGATGAACTCTTGATGTCGCGGGCTACCATCGGCTTGGGTATATTTTGCTAGATAGTCGTAGCTCTGCTGTTGCCAAGCATCAAAGTCTGGTGAGGATAACTTTCCTGTCAGACGTAGCCAGCGAAGATAGATAAGCCAAGTGTTCATCACATCAGATTCACAATAGATGGAGAGTGTCTGCCAGTCACCACTACTGACGAGCGCGCCCACCATGCTACCATCAACGTCAGTTTTGCCCGGTAATCCATATAAACTGGCGACGATATCCATGGCTTCGCGGCGACTGGCACCGTACTGACTAAATCTGTCCATTAAATCAAGGTGACGCGTATGGAAACGATTGACGTAGTTATCAAAGCGCATATTTTTGATACGTTCACCTTCTTCAAACAGCCATGGCGCTGATAAATCATATTGCATAGCGCGATATATCAGTACAGGTATGTCAAAACCTGAACCATTCCAACTGATGAGCTGTGGCAAGGTTTCAAGATCACTGAATGCCCGAAAAAACTTGGCAAGAATGTCTTTTTCGCTAAACTTATCTGCGGTCAACGAAAATAGCGATAACTTGCCATCTTTGATATATAAAGCGGAAATACAGACAATGCGCTGCAATGGCAAGCGCATAAAATCGTGTCCTGCTTCTTGGGTGCGTATCGCCGTTAACGCGCTCAACGTATCTGCATCATTAAGATCGGCCAATTGTGGATAGATACGGCGAGCTGCATCGATATCGGCGACCGTCTCGATATCGAAAACTAGTATAGGGTCGGACGGTAAGGGGTGTGACATAAAGAATCCTGCATTTTTATAAGCTTACTATGCTGCGTTATCTGCATTATTATCGATATGACTGTCATCAACATTGTATAAACCTGTCGATAAATAACGGTCTCCACGATCACAGACGATAAAGGCAATGACGGCATCAGGATTATTTTTGGCGACTTGCGTTGCTGCCCATGCCGCTGCACCTGAGGACACTCCAGCAAAAATACCTTCAGTTTTTGCCAGTTTGCGCATATAGACTTCAGCGATACGCTGATCGACATCCATGATCTCATCGACCAAGTCTGCGTCAAAAATACCCGGCATATATGCAGCAGGCCAACGGCGGATGCCAGCAATAGAAGCGTCTTCATCAGGCTGCAAACCAATGATTTTGACGTCTGGATTTTGTTCTTTCAAATAACGTGAGACACCAGTGATGGTGCCAGTGGTGCCCATGGAGCTAATAAAATGGGTGATTTTACCGTCAGTTTGCGCCCACAGCTCAGGCCCTGTAGTCAGGTAATGCGCTTGGCTATTGTCAGGATTATTAAACTGATCCAGTACGATGCCTTTACCATCGGCTTGCATCTGCAATGCCAAATCGCGTGCCGCTTCCATGCCTTCATCGACTTCAATCAACGTCGCGCCGTAAGCAATCATGGCATCTTTACGCTCTTGAGTAGAGTTGGTTGGCATCAGTAATGTCATTGGATAGCCGCGCATCGCCGCGACCATGGCTAATGCAATGCCAGTATTGCCGCTAGTGGCTTCAATCAACGTGTCGCCGGGTTTGATATCACCGCGCTGCTCTGCTTGATAAATCATATTAAAAGCAGGGCGATCCTTTACAGAGCCAGCGGGATTATTGCCTTCTAATTTGGCTAATAATGTGGCGCCATTTTCGATATGCTCTTGTTCAGGTAGGCGCTGCAATTTAACCAGTGGCGTTTGACCGACACAATCGGCAAGCGTGGTGACTTGAGTGATAAAGTTAGCGTTTGACATGGCCGTTGCGGACATAAGAAATCCTTATTTATTTTCTAAAATATTTTTTGGGCGATAGGCTGTGATCGAATCACTATTTTTTATTGTTTGATCATCATTTGAGACAAGCGTTTTGTGTATTGGCTTATAGTGACAGATAAACCAAAACTTAACGGCAGTAGCGTACGCTCTCATTCATCATGAGGGTAAACCATCTATTGTGGCAAATAAAAAGTTGCGTCATTATATCATTTTGTTGCTAGCTGCGCTTATTGCATAAAAGAATAATACTTGATGAAAGCGCCTTTTACTGGCAATTTTTTTAGGGACAAAAGCAGGTTTTATGGTGCCGCAACCATGCCGTTTAGTAACGTATGTATATTTGTTAGGTTTGCTTAAAGCCATATTGGTCAAAGTTTGTGTTTCATTCACCTTGAATGGGTAAACGTGATTTATAGAATCCTGTTAAGATAATCTTGAACCATAAAAGGCGTATCATTAAAAAACAAGCTAGCAAGCTTAAGCATTTTTTATGGTAGCGTAGAGACCGTAACAAAATTCACAGAAAGCATTTTCGTAGAGAGTAGAGCGAGCATGGCATATAAAAAACGTTTCAATACCAGCAGTGCCTATGGGCAGCTGATCCTATTGGTGTTTTTACCCATCTGCGTGTTGGCGGCGGTAGGGGGTATTTTGGTATTTCACGAAACCATGCGTGCGAGCGATTCAGAGCAAGAGGCACTGGCTGAGGCGGTATTGATTCGTTATACACCAGTCATTGCAGAGCTGATTCCTGATTTGTTGGAGCAAGAACGTCAGCAAGCAAAAAGCAACACAGATGAGGCATCACAGAGTGCGATGACAACGCTCGAAAGCATACAGGATAAACTCGGGCGTATGCAGTCTGAGCAGCATGTACAGCGTATTGCTGTTATCAATGAAGGCAATCAAGTATTGGCGACCGTAGGCTATGGTCTGAACGAGAAATGGCCGCTAATCAGTGACTCAGCAAAGTTTTTATCGCAAAAACCAACGCCTGTAGGCACGGCATATGGCAGCGTGTTGGGTGAGTTTGAGGGGCAGACGTTGTGGCTACTGGTCGATATGGACAACGAGCCACTTTATATCGCCCGTTATCGTATCGCGATGGCGCTGGTGATTACCGGTCTGTTTACCATTCTGATTTTATTACTCAGCTTAAATATTTACTCAAAGCGTTGGATTGCACCTATCTATGAGCTGCGTTTGCAATTACAACGTACCCATGTTGATAACTTATATCAGCCTGTACCAGTAGAGTCAGATGGTGAGCTTAATTTATTACAGCAAGATTTGGTCAAGACGTTTCGCCGTCTCCATAGAAGTTTTCAGGAGCTTAAGGATCATGCCGAGCAAACCGAAGACGATCTGCGTTTGGCATTTGATGAGATGGAAATGCAAAACATCTCTATTCGAAATGCGCGTGATGCTGCCATTTCGACCAGCCAAGCCAAATCCGCATTTTTGGCCAACATCAGCCACGAGCTACGCACACCATTGAACAGTATCGATGGCTTTATTAACTTATTAGCGCGTCACGGTGAGCTCAATCCTGAACAGGATTTATACGTACAGACTATCCGTAAATCCTCAGCTCACCTACTTGCTTTGGTCAATGACGTTCTAGATTTTTCTAAGATTGAGGCGGGCAAGTTGGTGCTTGATCGTCATGAATTTGATCTGTATGACACCATTTATGATGTGGTTGATATGCTCTCTCCTGTTTCTGCCGAGAAGGGGCTGCGCATGGCTGTCTTGTTCTATAACGATGTGCCAATGCGTATCAATGGCGATGCGCTGCGCCTCAAGCAGGTATTGACCAATATCGTGGGGAATGCCATCAAATTCACAGACAGTGGCGATGTGGTCGTACGGGTCAGCTTGGATGATCACCGTGATAACTATCTGATGATTAGTGTGCAAGACAGTGGTAAAGGCATTTCGCTTGCTGACCAAAAAATGCTGTTTCAGAGCTTTAGCCAAGGTGATCCGTCAATCACGCGCCAATATGGTGGTACGGGACTGGGGCTGGTTATCTCCAAGCAATTAACGCGTCTCATGGGCGGCGATATCGGCTTTCATGACAATGCTCAAGAGAACATCGCCAATCAAGGCGCGACGTTTTGGTTTCGCATGCCAGCCCATGTCGATGTGCTAGAGGCACCAACTGGTCAGACCATTGAGCTGCCAGTATTGGCACCGCTTGCGAGCGAGACAGATGAGTTCAACGTCTTGGTTTGGATCAGTCATACGGCCTCAATACAAGTGCTAAAAGCCAGCTTGCAGTACTTACCGATTAAGCTTACCCAAGCCAATTCATTACCAGGGGTGCTTGAGTCACTCAAAGAGCATGGCAACTTTTGGGATTGGGTCATCGTTGATGATGACACGCAAGACGATATGATGGCGTTACTCAAGCAAATCCGTCTCCATTATCAAGGCAAACTTGCTGTGTTTGGCTATCAAGTGGCGGCTGATCAAGCACTGCTAAACCGCTATCAAGCCAATATCTTGTATGAGCCATTGGACAAAAGACAGCTATACGCGATGCTCGATACACAAAACCGTAGTATGCCAAAGAGCTTACAAGAGCCGCGCTGGAAAGGGATTACCGTGCTGGCAGTTGATGATCATCTACCAAATTTATTGGTGCTTGATGCACTATTGAGCGAGCTTGGCATACAAGTCATTACAGCGAGTAGCGGCTTTGATGCCATAGAGATTATCAGCAAACAGCAAACCAAAAATGTCAAATCTGCTAAAAATGATAAGCAAAGTCTATCGAGTAAAACGCAAATCTCTAAAGCGGAAACGCGCGATGAGGTCAATAAAAAATCCAGCACCTCCCTGTATGCTGAAGAGAGCGCAAATGACGATAAAACAGCTACTCAAGATAAAAATCATATCGATTTGATATTTATGGATATCCAAATGCCGCGTATGTCAGGTCATGAAGCAGCGAAGCAAATTCGGAGCATTGAAGCGGCTGATAGCCGTATTCCTATTATTGCTCTCACCGCACATGGCCTAGCGGATGAGCGTGATAAGCTTATCGCCAGCGGTATTAATGACTACGTCGGTAAGCCCATCAGTCAACCTCAATTGTTACAAGTGCTACAGAAATGGTTAGGACGCCAAAACACCACGCCGCAAATAACGGCATTGGCTGATACTGATTTGCAAGCTTCTAATTTGCAAGCTTCTAATTTTCAAAGCATCGATTTACAAAATACCGACTCCGAAAATATACACCCCACAGAACAATCGACGCCGCTCTCGGATCAAAAGACCCCAATTTATCCGATGGTCAAAGACAACGAACGCGTTCGTAATAGGACTGAAATCACAGAACCGCCAAAAGTCACTCGACCATTATCACTGAAAAAAATCCGTGATGACTACTTGCGTGACAGTCAGCCACGTGACGATTATAGACGAGAGACCACCCGTGAGAACCAGCCTCGCTATGAGAGCCTACGTTTACACAAGCAAGGGCAAGAATCATTATTATATCCACCAAAAGAACCGACAGATAATTCTGCTGAAGACATAACAGCGAATATGGACAAAAGGCTATATGAGCAAACGGATCACAACCTCCATCAAAAAAACCTCAGTACAATGGATACGTCTGATATTTTAGACTGGCAAGATGCGCTTACTCGCTCAGCAAACAAACCTGATTTAGCAGCCAAGCTCATCATTATGATGCTCGATACGATTAACGAGGAAAAGCAAGCACTGACTCAAGCATGGGAAGCTCGTGATCGTAACTTGTTGGCACAAATTGCCCATCGGATATTGGGCGGCAGTCGTTATACAGGAGTGCCGCAGCTACGTCAGGCCAGCCAAGACTTGGAGGATAAGTGCTTATTGAATGTACAGCATACAACACCGGTACAATTTGCGATGATTGAGCCATATTATGAGGCACTACTTACCGCGCTGAATAATTTACAAAACGTGGATTTATCGGCTTACCCTCAGCTCAACTATCATCGTTTGAGCGAAAATGACATGACGTGGAAAATGATTTAGAGCAGGTAATCGGACCGTTATTATGCGATGTAATAAGTGAATTGCATACGATACCGATCACTAGCGGCCAGATAATGTGCGAATATAAAAAGGCAGACGCTTGATACAGTATCGTAGCAGTCAGTTATTGCTACGGTAGAGTAGGGTTAAGCCTGCTAATATTGTGACCATCATTACTATAGTTATTTTATTCATTAATAAGGATTATTATGAACGTGGTTGCCAGTTACCAGTATGAAACATTACAAGTGCGTGTCGTAGACAATATATTGACGGTCACCTTAAATCGTCCAAATAAAAAAAATGCCATGAGCTTTCAAGTCATAGATGAGCTGATTATGGTGGCAGAGCGCATTAGCAAAGACAAAACGATACGCGCGGTTATTTTAAATGGTGCAGAAGGCACATTCTGTGCAGGTATTGATTTAGGGGATTTAAACCATCCAAAAAACCAAGTCTTTGCTATTTGGGAGCTGATTAAGCCTTGGCAAAGCTCATTCCAACGTGTCTGCTTGGTGTGGCGTGATCTACCAGTACCTGTCATCGCGGTACTAGAAGGCTACTGTATTGGCGCTGGGCTACAGCTAGCATTGGCATGTGATGTGCGTATTAGTCATCCGGATTGCCAGCTGTCTATTATGGAAGCCAAATGGGGTTTGGTACCGGACATGGGATTGACGCAATCAGCATTTGGGGTGGTACGAGAAGACGTTCTCAAAGAGCTTGCCATGACTGCGCGCATCATTAATGCCAATGACGGCAAAGAATTAGGATTAATCAGTCATTGTAGTGAGACGCCTCTTGAGCAAGCACGACAGCTGGCGGCTGAGTTTGCTGAGCGTTCTCCTGACGCTGTGCTAGCGAGCAAACGCGTAATCAATGCGATGTATGAGCAGCCTGCAACTACCTTATATAAAGAAAAAATCTGGCAAATTAAGATGATGCTTGGACGCAATCGCAAGCTGGCCCTTAGAAAAGCAAAGCAAGCCAGCACCGTATTTAGCAAACGTCAGTTCCGCTAACGTTCTTTAATTTTGGTAGATATTGTCTTAAGGATTTTATCTGAGACAATTTCGGCCTCAGTACTTAGATTAAAAGTACGCCAGACATATTTTGATAAATTACGTTGATTGTTTTTAGTTGTTAAGGCTTGTTTCATTAGTCCCTTATGGCTATTGAAATCCGAGTGGACAGCACGATATAACACTGCCCGCTTGCACAGATTTAGATAAAGATGCACTATTGTCGTTAAAAATATCTATTAGATCTCTTGCAAAAGTACCAGTTCATTGACTTCCACTGACGGAGTTACAAGGGCTGACGATGACTTATGCAAGAAGTCTATTTCATGCATCTTACAAGCGCTTAAGTAATCATCACTATATAAACGGTGTAAATATGTCTGCCCCAAAGTCCTCTCTCCCAAATAAACCTATCGCCTCCGAACGAGTACGTTCTGCTGATCTGCCTGTTGCATGGATTATGATGCTGGGATTAATGGTTGCGGTAGGACCGTTATCCATTGATATGTACCTGCCTGCGCTACCATCAATGGCAGATGATTTTGGCGTATCTACGGCATTTATGGCCAACTCTGTACCAGCGTATTTTTTGGGTTTGGTATTCGGGCAGTTATTTTATGGCCCTTTTAGTGATCGTGTTGGCCGTGTTAAGCCTTTATATATAGGTATGACACTATATGTGATTGCGTCCATTCTTTGTGCGACCACGGATAATGAGTATGTGTTGTTTGTCGGCCGAACGATGCAGGCATTGGGCGCTTGTGTAGGGGCAGTGGTGACCCGAGCTGCTATTAGAGATCGCCTAACCGCCAAGCAAACCGCAAAAGCTTTTTCGATTATGATTTTGGTGATGGGTCTGGCACCGATACTCGCGCCGTCGCTTGGTGCACTATTTTTACAGTTTTTTGATTGGCATTCCATTTTCTGGTTTTTGGCCGCTTTTGGTGCCCTAAATTTATTGCTTACTAAGTTTTTCTTTTTTGAGACATTGACCGAAGAAAATCGTAATGTGCGTCCTGCAAAAGAGGTGCTTAGTCAGTATTGGGATTTATTAAAAGATCCAACCTTTAACTATCCAGCGATTGGTGGAGGGTTGTTGATGGGTGCGATGTTCGTCTACATCAGCTCAGCCTCTGAGCTTATCATGGATACCTATGGTGTATCGGCGACACATTTTGGCTGGTTATTTGGGATGAATGCAGCAGGCTTTGTAGGTTTGACTCAGTTGAACCAATGGCTCACCAATCGCTTTCGTATTTTAAGCATTCTGCGGTTTGGTGCGATGATGCAGGTGATTTCTGCAGGCGTGCTGTTTGTGATAGGTCTGTTCTTGGGTACCGATGCTTGGTTACCACTGGTACTGGCGTGTATTTTCTTCTGTATTGCAGGTTTGGGTCTGAGTCAGCCTAATGCATCGGCAATTGCACTGGCCTTTCAGAAACGCCGCGCGGGCATGGCAAGTGCATTGCAAGGATCGCTTATGTTTTCAGTCGGTATTTTTGGTGGACTTTTATTGAATTTATTCCCCGTCAACCCCGTCCTCAAAATCGGTATTGCGATGTTTGCGCTGATGAGTATTGGTACCTTTTTGATTTGGCAGATAGATCGTAACTTAAATCTTGACGATGCAGAATAAATACAAGGTCTTATCGTAAACCGAGTACTTATAAAAAGCACCCATATATTCTAGATATATGGGTGCTTTTTTGTGGGTATTTTTATCTTTTACATAAGGTTTTCATTTTAAAAGTAATTTTTCTTTATGCTAAATAGAAAACATATGTTTTGTATATTCAAATATGTCTTATTTTACATATAACTTATCGTACATAATTGTCAAACATTATTATTGCAAATGTAAAGTTAGGTAAGTATTATCTGACGTAACGTTATGTAAGTAAATATTATAGGAATATTGCCTAACCTCTCTAGATTGTCATTCATTAAATTGTATAACCACGTTAATTTTCAAGGATAGATTATGAAGCAGCTATACCGAATATTACCAGTCGTTTTGAGCGTAGGTATCTTTGGATGCAGCAACTCTAGTACACCAGAAAGTACTGCTGCTGAGAATACGCCTGCAGAAGGGCAGGAGACGTTTGTCAGTAGCCTTCCAGATTCAGCGCCAGTTTTAAAAGTAGCAACCACAGGAACCATGCCTCCATTCTCGTTTCAGGATGACTACGGCAACATGCAGGGCATTGACATTGACTCTATTCGCGCGCTTGGCGAAGAAGAAGGGTTCAAAGTTGAGTTTTATAAAGAAACCTGGCAAAACATGTTCGACACAGTAGAGTCGGGTAGTCGCGATTTGGCGATTTCAGGCATCTCTTATAAGGATGAGCGCGCCGCTAAGTATGGATTATCTCAGCCTTATTTCTTTAACCCTGCCGCTATTATGTATGCAAAGCCAGAATTAAATATCAATAATTTAGATGACTTGCAAGGCAAGAATATCTCTGCGATGGAAGGCTCTAAGCAGGTTGATCAAGCACAGCAAATGGGTAAGTACAACAACTTCTCGACCAGAACGACTGCCTTTTTATTGTATGAAGATTTAATGCAAGGCAAAGTAGATGCGATTTTGCATGATCTACCTATCTTGCAATATACGGCAAAAAACCATCCTGAGCAAAAAGTAACCATCGTTCCTTATGAAGGGCAAGACAATCCATCAGCACAGCAGGTTATTTTGATGGCAAAAGGTAATACTGAGCTCATTAACAAAATCAATGACGGTATTACCAAGCTAAAAGCGGAAGGTAAGTTTAAAGAGATTGAAGCTCGCTGGCTTGGTGAGACTACAAGTCCAACGGCTAGTGCTTCTGCCACCACTGAACAAGCAAACTAAGGGACGTTTGATATGGCTACAATAAATAATGGAGATAACAAACGTTATCGCGGCTTGATTATTTCGATTGCACTGTTTTTGTCTTTGATCGGTGCTTTGCTTGTATTTACTTTCTATACCTCAAGCTTGCTTGAAAGAAACACGGTATTGATTGATCAGACCAACCAAGTGGCAAATAGTGCACAGTCAGTTATTAAAGATTTGTTCGATTTGGATAGCAGTTACGGTGAAGATACCAGCTCGCCGCACATTCAGCGTGTATTAGAGCGTTTGGAACAGAATACAGCACTGATTAACAATACGTTGACGGCTATCGGAGAAGGCGGCACGATTACCGACGATGCTGATGGCAAAACGTATAAATTACCGAGCGTTAGCGGTAGTGCGCAAGAAAATGTACAAGCGGCAAACGAGCAATGGCAGCTACTTGAGCCTAGAATTGAAACTTACTTGCAAGATGCTGATAACGTACTGGTCGATTCATCAGATGATTTGACTCAGGCGGTAGAGCAGGCAAAAACCTCAAGTTTGCTAATGAACGAATCATTAGATGATTTGACCAACGAAGTATTTGATGACGCAGAACGCCAAGCCAATACCATTCGTCTAATTCAGGCACTTGGGGTTGTTGCGATTTTTGCTTACTTCTTGATCTTCGTATTCTTCTTTGTACGCCGCTTACGTGAGACGGATGCTGAGGCATTTGCTGCTCGTCGCGAAACCCAAGAGATTATGGAAACGGTAAATACAGGTCTATTCCTACTGGACAAAGACCTAAATATTGGTCAACAGCACTCGCGCGCGCTTAACGGCATTGTCGGTTCTGATAGGCTAGCAGGAGAGAACTTTACCAACGTCTTGCGTGGTCGTATTTCTGATAAAGATCTTAAGACCACTCAGCAGTTCATTGAGCAGCTTTATAATCCTCGAGTTAAAGAAAAATTGGTAGATTCTCTAAATCCTTTGCACAAAGTGATGCTACATAACAGCTCTGATGATAAAGGACTTAATAATCGCTTCTTAGACTTTAAATTCTCACGTGTTTATGACAATAAAGACATTGCCCGTATTTTGGTTAACGTCAACGATGTGTCAGATGCAGTCTACTTAGAACAGCGTTTAGAAAAAGAGCGCTCGCAAAACGATATGCAGATTGAGATGTTAACCACTATCTTGAATGTAAATCCAAAAATCATTAATGAGTTCATTAGCAATACCCAAGCGCATATCGAGCGTATGAACAACATCTTGAAAAACCCTGGTAGCTCACAATACGAGCTTGAAGGCAAACTAAATGCGATCTATCGTGAAATGCACAGCTTGAAAGGTGAGGCATCGGCACTAAAACTGCATAGCTTTACCAAAATCGCGTCAGAAGCAGAAGATAAGCTGCATGCCTTGCAAAATCAAGGCCAGCTATCGGGCAATGATTTCTTACAGTTGGCAGTACACTTAGATGACTTACTAAGTCTATCAAATACTATTGCGACCTTGGGTGAACGCATCAACCGCTCAGCACCGCCTAAAGCGGCGACAGCCAATACGCAAGCCCCATTAAGCGATTCTGCTTTAAAAGACAGCGTGGCAAAAACAGCTGCGGTAAATAGTCAGCCAGCGAGTAGCATCAGCACTGATGGCGGTTTAGATATTGATCTAGACGATGAAAGCAATGATGATCGACTGTCTTTTTACAATGAGTTTGCAAAAGAGATTGCCGCTAGACAAGGCAAGCAAGTACAGCTAAAAAGCACGACACTGGCGCAAACTCACATACCAGAGCACCTTGCCAAGCCAATTAAAGAAATCAGTATTCAGTTGCTACGTAACGCGGTTGTGCACGGTATCGAAACCCCAGGTGTTCGTCATTCGGCTGGTAAGCCTGAAGTCGGTACGATTGTTTTGGAAGTACAAGATAACGGTTCAGATGTCACACTAGTAGTGCAAGATGATGGCCAAGGTATCGACTATGAAAGTATCCGTAATAAACTGAGCACAGAAGGTCGCTTTAGTGAGGAAGAAGCAAGCCAGCTCAGTCAAGGCGATTTACTCAAGCAGTTATTTTCTTCTGGGTTCTCTACCAAAGAAAACGCAGATGAAGATGGTGGACGCGGCGTTGGACTGGATATCATCAAAGCGCAAGTAAAAGACTACAATGGTAAGCTGAACGTAAATAGTGAGCTGGGTCAAATGACACGGTTTGTCATTACGTTACCAAAAGCTTAATTAAAAACAGTAAACATATTGTCAGGGACGACAAGCATTTCATTAAAGGTAATAGACAAGTTATGCATAAATTAATGATTGTTGATGATTCAAATATTATCAGAAACCGTATTCAGCGCGCATACGACTCAGGAAAGTTTATGCTGGTTGCAACAGCGACTAGCGGCGTTCAAGCCATTGAGAAGTTTAATATCCATCGTCCTAACGTGATCACCATGGACTTGACCATGCCACAAATGGACGGACTTGAGTGTATCGAAAAAATCATTGCGATTGATCCTGATGTACGTATTTTGGTCGTATCAGCGTTGTCTGATAAGGCCACTGGTATCGAAGCTTTATCACTAGGTGCCAGCGGTTTCTTGTGCAAGCCTTTCTCAGAAGAGGAGCTCGTGGAGTCTTTGTATGAGCTGATGCAAGACTAATACCATTCATCGATTAAAGCAGATGCCATTATGAAAGAACAAAAACTACAGATTTTTTTGAGTATTATTAGTAATTATTTTAATCAGTTTGGTGGCGAAGAGCTGGTTGCTGACACCCCTTACCTATTAGAAAACAAGCAGCCAAAAGTCCACGATTATACAGGCGTTATTGGTATATCAGGTGGACAAAAAGGCGTGGTGTATTTTTCGGCAACTCGTCAATTACTGTCTTCAATATTGGATAGCATGGGTGAAGCTGATAAGAGTGAGGAAAACTACATCGATTTGGCTGGTGAAGTTGCCAACACGATTTCGGGTAATGCGCGTAAAGAGTTCGGCTCTGAATTTCATATCTCTGTGCCGTTTGTGTTCAAAGGCGCACCGCAAAGTATTGTGTTGCCGAACGATGAGCGTTCTTTTATCATTCCCATCACTTGGCACTCACAAGTTGGCGAGATTGTGGTTTGTTTGCAGGACTAATGCTGCTGTCACGTAATACAGATGGATATTAATATATTATGTTTAAAGTAGAAAAGTTGGGTGTGTTTCTAAGCTCGATCAATGCTTTTTTTGCACAGATCGACGGCTCAGAAGTATCTATCGATACCCCTTATTTGAACAACAATAAAACGGCGATTGGTTTTGATTATAGTGGTGTCATTAAGATATCAGGGCCTCTTGAGGGCTGTGTCTATGTCAGCGCACCAAGCGTAATGTTGCGAGAAGTGATAAATGTGATGGGTGAGCCTGACTCTTCGATCACGATGATGAAAGATTTGTTGGGTGAAATGGCCAATACTATCTCTGGTAATGCGCGTACAGAATTTGGTTCTGAATTCATTATCTCTCCGCCGCAGATTGTTGAAAGCGCACCAAGTGTGTCTTACTTACCTAGAGATCGCCAAAGCTATATCACGCCATTCACATGGCGCGGTTACAAGGCTGTGATTGGTATCTGTATTGCATAATCTAATATGAAACCATTCATATAAAGTCTAAAGCCAGAAATAAAAAAGCGATACGAATGTGTCGCTTTTTTTATTGCACCACCGATCTACTGTGTCTGTAACGCATTGAGGCACTATGAATAAACTGCTGGAGACTTTAAGGTATTATGTGATAAAATATAGCGCAGCTATTTTTACAGTTTAGATATAATTAGTTTAAACGTACAATGGCTTATTTTTGAAACCAACCAATGACACACACATCATGGCAAAAAATTGCTGGGTGTTTGGCGACTTGATTAATTTGCGAACCATTAGGGCTTTAGTAATAAAGACTAGTCAGTAGCAGATGCGTGTCGCCAAATAGGCTGTTTTTGTGATGTGGAGGCATAACCCAACCAATAGGATATATTATCATGGCTACAAAGAATCCAACCAAAATCGAAATGCGCGACTTACTACAAGCTGGCGCTCACTTTGGTCACCAAACACGTTTTTGGAACCCAAAAATGGGTCCATACATCTTTGGCGCACGTAACAAAATCCATATCATCAACTTAGAGCACACCGTAAAAGCGTTCAACGAAGCGTTGACTTACGTAAACGGCCTAGCTGCTAAGAAAAACAAAGTATTATTTGTTGGTACTAAACGTGCTGCAAGCGGTATCGTACGTGAGCAGGCAGCTCGTGCTGGTATGCCATACGTTGACCATCGCTGGTTAGGTGGTATGTTGACTAACTGGAAAACACTACGCCAGTCAATCAACCGTCTAAAAGAGCTAGAAAAGCAATCAGAAGACGGTACTTTTGCGAAGTTAACCAAGCGTGAAGCGCTAGAGCGTACCCGCGATATGGAAAAACTTGAGCGTTCACTAGGCGGTATCAAAGACATGGGCGGTCTACCTGATGCTATCTTCGTTGTAGACGTAGATCACGAAGCAATCGCTATTAAAGAAGCTAAAAACCTAGGTATCCCAGTTATCGGTATCGTTGATACTAACTCTAGCCCAGACAACGTTGACTACATCATCCCAGCTAACGATGATGCTATCCGTGCTGTGACTTTGTACGTAACTTCTATGGCTGATGCGATCATCGCTGGTAAAGAATACGCACAAACTCAAGCTGGCGGTAAAGCTGAGCAAGCACCTACTACTGAAGAAGCACCAGCTGTAGAAGAAGCTGCAACTCCAGCAGAGTAAATAGCTGAGTTAAAAAGTTTAACTTTGTAAGGATATCTTGATAGTGTGGCTATCAGCATCCATATAATGTTATGAACAGCGTATAAGCTCATAATAGGCATGATGTAGTTTTACTCGTCATGCCTTGTTATTGAATAGAGCATTATTAATGAGGCCGTTATACATAACTGAGTAGCTAATGGGCGAGTATTATCGTTCGTACTGGCTATAGCACTATGTTTTTAAGATGTTATCTTTTTGACATCATTGATGGCTATATTAGTAATGACTCAAAATGAGCGGTCTTGCTAGATTTAAAGCAACATTAAGATATCGAATAGACATTAATTCCTCTTATACATAACTATACTAAGGTGACTCTTATGACAGAAGTAAAAGTATCTGCCAAAATGGTAAAAGAACTGCGTGACCGTACTGGTCTTGGCATGATGGAATGTAAAAAAGCGTTAGAAGAATCAAACGGTGATGTTGAAGTTGCCATTGATAACCTACGTAAATCTGGTCAAGCGAAAGCAGCTAAAAAAGCGGGTAACATCGCAGCTGATGGCGCTATCATCATCGCTCAAGGCGAAAACAAAGCATTCTTGTTAGAAGTTAACTGCCAAACTGACTTCGTTGCAAAAGACGATAGCTTCACTGCATTTGCAGAAAAAGTGGCTAACATTGCACTAGAAAACAATGTCACTGACGTTGCTGCTATCTCTGAATTGCCTTATGGCGATGGTCAGACGGTTGAAGAAGCACGCGTATCTTTAGTACAAAAAATCGGTGAGAACATTCAGGTTCGCCGTGTTGAAGTACTTGAAGGCGCTAACATCGCTGCATACCGTCATGGTCTACGTATCGGTGTCGTGGTTTCTTATGAAGGCGGCGACGCTGACACTGGCAAAAACCTTGCCATGCACATTGCAGCATTCAACCCTGTTGCTGTAGATGACGAAGACGTGGCTGCTGACGTATTGGCACGCGAAAAAGACATCATCGAAGCCAAAGCAAAAGAGTCTGGCAAGCCTGACAACATCGTTGAAAAAATGATCGAAGGTGGCCTACGTAAGTACCTAGACGAAGTAACTTTGCTACGTCAGCCATACGTTATGGACAACGACAAAAAAGTTGGTGATGTCCTAAAAGCTGAAGGCGTAAAAGTACTTGGTTTCAAACGTTTAGAAGTTGGTGAAGGCATCGAGAAGAAGCAAGAAGATTTCGCTGCTGAAGTTGCTGCAACTCAGGCTGCTAACAAGTAAGCGCTAAGTATATTGGAAAATGCTGCGAGTGCTGACTTAGTACTCACAGTTTGGCTTTATTACTGATGACATATCACGATATAAAGCGTCCAAGCATGAAAAAGCCCGTTAAGAAATTAACGGGCTTTTTTGTGTCTGGCTTTTTAGTTCATCGGTCTATTTTATTTCTGGCTTAGCGTAAAGCATCATAAGCTGAGTTAGCATAGCTGGCACTATTCACATTATTGCTAGTGCCGTAACTGACGTTGCGCAATCCACTGTTAATGCTGCTACTCGTTTGATTGCTGGCACTCATACTAGCGCCAGATAGCCCAGCATCATTCTTATACAAGCTATGATAACGGCTCATGACTCTTTGCACATAGTTACGGGTTTCTTTAAAAGGAGGAATACCGCCGTATTTATCGACGTTGCCTTCACCTGCATTGTAGCCAGCTACTGCATGTTCGACATTGTTATTGAAACGGCGCATGAGCCAAGCGATATATTTGGCTGAGCCTTCAATATTGTCTGCAGGGTTCCAAGGGTTACTTACATTAAAGCGACGAGCCGTCGCTGGCATTAACTGCATGAGGCCTTGCGCACCGACAGGTGAGCGAGCATTGGGATTGAAAGCAGATTCGGTATGCATCATTGCTTTCATAAGGGCAGGATCTACGCCATTACGTTCAGCAGAGGCGCGAATGTAGCTGTCGTAAGCATTGCGGCTACCACTCTTGCTAGCGGCACTGCTACCATAGTCATTGCTACTATTAATGCCGTCATACATTTTAGAGTCTTTATAATAAGTGACTTTAACTTTCTTAGTGAATTTATCAAAATTGCCACTAGGATTGACGTTGGTCAGTAGTACTTGTCCAGCTTTGTCTTTATAGATATACATATTGCCAGCGTTGGCAGCAGTAGAAAAAGTAGAGAGGGCAATCGCACTTAATAAAATAGGAGACAAACAGCGAGTAATCAAAGTAGCAGTATTTATCATAGTGTTATCACTTTTTATCGAATAATAGCAAATTGTTTTGCCTATAGACGCGTCATTTTACGCGCTTAAGCGGTCATCGAGGTTGCAGGATTTTATAGCTCGTCATCGATATAGCCACCTAGCAAATACCACGTTTAACAAGAACCACTTGCAATAGATACAAAAAATAATAGTTGCTTACTATAACATATAATAACTTTTTACCGCATCAGATTGACAAAATAAGTTGTAAAATCAAATTTTTATCGTTAGGGCGTGTTGAACATTCGACCATGGCACTGACAGCGACTATTTTTTAGGCGATTCGATGTTAAAAATAATAAGTTTAGTCATTCTAAGCGCTTATTTTTAACGATGAAGCGGCAAAAAAGAGTCCTGTCCC